>NZ_JADKSB010000007.1:0-242003 GCF_015350935.1 Curtobacterium sp. VKM Ac-2887
GAGGCCCGGTGCCAGCTGGCACCGGGCCTCCCGTCCGTCAGGTGCGTGCGTCTAGAGCGCGGCGAGCGTCGCGTTCAACGTGGCGGACGGGCGCATGACCGCGCTCGTCTTGGCGTCGTCCGGGCGGTAGTAGCCGCCGATGTCGGCCGGGTGGCCCTGCACGCCGTTCAGCTCCTCGACGATCTGCTGCTCCTGCGCGTCGAGCTTGCCCGCGATCTCGGCGAACGACGCTGCGAGCTCGGTGTCCGTCGTCTGCGCTGCGAGCTCTTCCGCCCAGTACTTCGCCAGGTAGAAGTGGCTGCCGCGGTTGTCGATCGAGCCGAGCTTGCGGCCCGGGGACTTGTCCTGCTCGAGGAAGGTCCCGGTGGCACGGTCGAGCGTCTCACCGAGGATCTTCGCCCGCTCGTTGCCCGTCACACCGGCGAGGTGCTCGAGGCTGACCGCCAGGGCGAGGAACTCGCCGAGGCTGTCCCAGCGCAGGTAGTTCTGCTGCACGAGCTGCTGGACGTGCTTCGGGGCGGAGCCACCGGCACCGGTCTCGAACAGGCCGCCGCCACCGAGCAGCGGGACGACGGAGAGCATCTTCGCCGACGTGCCGAGCTCCATGATCGGGAACAGGTCCGTCAGGTAGTCGCGCAGGACGTTGCCCGTGACGGAGATGGTGTCCTCGCCGCGGCGGATGCGCTCGAGCGAGAAACGCATGGCGTCCTCCGGCGAGAGGATCTCGATCTGCAGGCCCTCGGTGTCGAGCTCGCCCAGGTACTGGCGGACCAGACCGATCAGGTTCGCGTCGTGCGCCCGGGTCTCGTCGAGCCAGAACACGGCCGGGGTCTCCGAGGCGCGGGCACGGGTGACGGCGAGCTTGACCCAGTCGCGGATGGCGATGTCCTTGGTCTGGCAGGCGCGCCAGATGTCACCGGGCTCGACGTCGTGCTCGATGACGACGTCACCGGCGGCGTTGGTCACGCGGACGGCGCCGGCGCCGGGGACCTCGAAGGTCTTGTCGTGCGAGCCGTACTCCTCGGCCTTCAGCGCCATGAGGCCGACGTTGGGCACGGAGCCCATCGTCGCCGGGTCGAAGGCGCCGTTGACGCGGCAGTCGTCGATCACGGTCTGGTAGATGCCGGCGTAGCTCGAGTCCGGGATCACGGCGAGGGTGTCGTGCTCGTCGCCGTCCGGGCCCCACATGTGGCCGGAGGTGCGGATCATCGCGGGCATCGAGGCGTCCACGATGACGTCGCTCGGGACGTGCAGGTTCGTGATGCCCTTGTCCGAGTCGACCATCGCGAGCTCGGGGCCCGCGGCGATGCCGTCGGTGAAGGCCTGCTTGATCTCCGCGCCGTTCGGCAGGGCGTCGAGCCCCGCGAGGATCGAGCCGAGGCCGTCGTTCGGGGTGAGTCCGGCGGCGGCCAGGTCGGCACCGAAGCGCTCGAACACCGACGGGAAGAACGCCTTGATGACGTGGCCGAAGATGATCGGGTCGGAGACCTTCATCATCGTCGCCTTGAGGTGCACGGAGAACAGGATGTCCTCGGCTGCGGCGCGCTGGATCTGGTCCTGCAGGAAGGCCTCGAGTGCGGCGACGTGCAGCACGGTGCCGTCGACGACCTCGCCCTGCACGACGGGGATCGACTGCTTGAGGACCTGGGTCTCGCCGCCCTCGGCGACGAACGTGATCGTCAGGACGTCGTCGGCGGGCGCGATCCAGGACTTCTCGTTCGAGCGGAAGTCGTCGACGCCCATCGTGACGACGTTCGTCTTCGAGTCGCTGCTCCACGCACCCATGCGGTGCGGGTGCTTCCGGGCGTAGTTCTTGACGGACAGGGGAGCGCGGCGGTCGGAGTTGCCCTCGCGCAGCACGGGGTTGACGGCGCTGCCCTGGACACGGCCGTAGCGGGCACGGGCGTCGCGCTGCTCGTCCGTCGTGGGCTCGTCCGGGTAGTCGGGGAGGTCGTAGCCCTGCGACTGCAGTTCCTTGATCGCGACCTTGAGCTGCGGGATCGACGCCGAGATGTTCGGCAGCTTGATGATGTTCGCCTCGGGGGTCTTCGCGAGCTCGCCGAGCTCGGCCAGGGCGTCGTCCACGCGCTGCTCGTCGGTGAGCCGCTCCGGGAACTGGGCGATGATCCGGCCGGCGAGCGAGATGTCGCGGGTCTCGACGTCGACACCAGCGGTGCCGGCGAAGGCCTGGATGACCGGGAGGAAGGAGTGGGTGGCGAGGAACGGTGCCTCGTCCGTGAGGGTGTAGATGATCTTGGCCATGCTGGCGGGTACTCCCTTGTTCGACCGTCGGTACGTCCACGCTACTCGTGGTGCGGGATGTCTCGACATCAAGATACATGGTCCGGCCTGCGTCCGGCAGGTACTCGGCAGACGTCCTGGAGGCGCACTGTCGGCTCATAGGAACGCTCGGTGGACTGGTCTTCCGCAGTTCCAGAGCCGCAGGAGGGCGATCATGGCGACGACACGTGTGACACCGGAGGACTTCGGGTGGGCCGCGGAGGACCTCCGCTCGGCCTACGCCTCGGACGGCAGCGGCCCGTACCGGTACGCGCCGGATGGCAGCGGACCGTTCTCGTACGACGACGACGGTTCCGGTCCGTGGCTCGTCGGGCCGGAACCCCGCCGCGGGCTGGCCCGGTTCGCCCCACGCGACCGCGGTGGACGCTCCCGACTCCGCCGCATCGGCACAACGGTGAGCGCCGGGGCCATGGCGCTCGGGCTCGCCGTCGGCAGCGTCGCGGTCGTCGCCCACGTCGCTCCTCCACACCCTTCGGTCCAGGCGGGGTCTCTCCACAGCCCGGACCGAAGGGACCTGATCGCGCGGACGGTCGCGCCCACCGCACCGTGCCGGTTCCGCCGTTCGGTGCGAGGATGACCGCCGCGTGCGCGCCTGCTGCGCCGCACCGCGCGGCCAACCGCGCACGGGATGACGACGCACGCACCGTGCGGACAGGAGGCACGCGGCCACGCCGCCACGGGCCTCCCGTCCGTCCGGCGGTCGCGCCCACCGCACCGTGCCGGTTCCGTCGTTCGGTGCGAGGATGACCGCCGCGTGCGCGCCTACTGCGCCGCACCGCGCCACCAACCGCGCACGGGGTGACGACGCACGCACGGTGGTGCCACGCTGGGCCGGTGACCGAACTCCTCGTGGTCGGCGTCATCGCCGTCATCGCCATCGCGGGCGCCGCCGTGCTCGGGCCCCGCATCGGGGTCGCGGCGCCACTCGTGCTCGTCGCCGTCGGGGTCGTCGCGAGCCTGCTGCCCTTCATCCCGAACGCGGAGATCGAGCCCGAGTGGATCCTCGCCGGAGTCCTGCCGCCGCTGTTGTACTCGTCGGCGGTGTCGATGCCGTCGATGAACTTCCGGCGCGAGTTCGGTGCCATCAGTGGGCTGTCGGTGCTGCTCGTCGTCGCGAGCAGCCTCGTGCTCGGGCTCTTCTTCGCCTGGGTGGTCCCGGGCCTCGGCTTCTGGTGGGGGATCGCCCTCGGTGCGATCGTGAGTCCCACCGACGCCGTCGCGACGTCGATCGTCAAGCAGACCTCGGTGTCGCGCCGGGCGATCTCGATCCTCGACGGTGAATCGCTCCTCAACGACGCCACCGCACTGGTGCTCCTGCGGACGGCCATCGTGGCCGCTGCCGCGTCGTTCTCGTTCTGGGGAGCGCTCGGCGACTTCGCGGGCGCCGTGGTCATCGGCTGGTTCGTCGGCTGGCTGAACGTGTTCGTGCGCTCCCGGGTGCCGAGCGCAGCGGTGAACACGGCGCTGTCCTTCGCGGTGCCGTTCGTCGCCGCGGTACCGACCGAGCACTTCGGCGGGTCAGGACTCGTCGCCGCTGTCGTCGCGGGGCTGTTCACCGGCATCGTCGGACCGCGCAAGCTCCCGCCGGGGCACCGACTGTCCGACGCGCAGAACTGGCAGACCATCGAGCTCGTGCTCGAGGGCGCGGTGTTCCTGACGATGGGGCTCGAACTCGCGACGATCCTCCGCGACGTGCAGGAGGACCACTCCGGCATCGGCCCGGCGCTGCTCATCGCCGTCGGCGCCCTCGTGCTCACCGTGCTCGTCCGGACCGCGTACGTCGTGCCGCTCCTGTTCGCGCTGTCGGCGGCCGCCAAGCGCGGTGAGCGGATGCAGGACCGCTTCGCCGAGATGCACGCCGGCGACCGCGACGCGATGAGCGAGGTGATCCGCGAGCACCGACCGGGCAACCGGGCGCCGTCGGAGCGCGAACTCGACCGGTTCACGACACGCGTCCGGCGAACCCTGGCGGACATCGCGTACTACACGACGGCACCGCTGGGCTGGCGCGAGGGCACGGCGGTGGTCTGGGCGGGCATGCGCGGCGCGGTGACCGTCGCGGCGGCGCAGACCCTGCCGACGGACACTCCGGAACGGTCGCTCCTGGTGTTCGTCGCGTTCGCGGTGGCCCTGCTCTCGCTCGTCGTGCAGGGCAGCACGATCGGCCCGCTGCTCCGTCGGATCGCCGCACCGGTGCCGGACACCGCCGCGAAGGACACCGAGGAACGCGGGCGGTTGCTGGAACTCATGCGGACCGCGGCGGAGCAGGTCCCCGGTACCAGCGAAGCCGGCCCCCGGACGCGCGAGGAACTGGAGGCAGCCGATCCGGCGGAACTCCGCGCGTGGATGGGCCGCGAGAAGGCACGGCGGCTCGCCGTGCTCGAGGCACAACGCGCCGCGATCCTCGACGCCCGCGACGACGGCACCTTCGACGCCGAGGTGCTCGAGTCGATGCTGCAGAACCTCGACGCCGAGCAGATCGCCCTCGAGCTCCGTGGAGCACCTGCCCGCTGACGGCAGTCCCGTGCCCGCTGACGGCAGTCCCGCCGGTCAGGTGCCGATCGACACGCGGAACACCCGGACGCCGGCGGCCCGGAGTGCTGCGAGCCCGAGCCGCATGCGCATGCTGCGGAACGGCCGCTCGAACCCCGACGGCGCGGATGCGGCATCGATCTGGTGGAGCACCTCGGACGTCAGGGTGCGCTCGACCTTGGGCGCGAGCCGTGTCAGTCCCGAGACCGTCACCACGATCCGGACCGCGTGCGGCACGAGCAGCGGATCGATGAGCTCAGCGGCCGCCTGCGCACGGTGGAACGCGGGGTCGTCACCGGGGCGCCGGATCGCGATGACCGCGAGTTCGGCGTCCCAGGTCTCCTCCGGGTCCGGCAGGTCGTCGACCCCGATGACCCGCATGCGGGCGGCGTCGATACCCGCGCGCACCGCGGCGGCGCGGAGCACGGGCAGGAGTTCCTGGGTGCCGGCGAGCACGACGTCGGCGGTGCCGAGGTCGACCTGCGCGGGCCGCTCTCGCGGCGATCGGGCCATGGTGCGGGTCCTTCCGTCGCTTTCCCACGACGGTACCGATGTCGGACCGTCGGGGGACGTCGGGGCCCGCGGTGATCAGGTGCCTCCCAGCCCCGCGGTAACGAAAAGATCACGGTGAGGCCTGTACAAAGCGACAGAGTCGTGCAGAATGGTGGGCGGCCATGACGACTGCACCCGAACTCGACCAGCACCCGGAGACCCCGGTGGTGCACCTGTCCCGTCGCGCTGCCCTCGAGGCCGAGCGTGCCGCAGCCCGGAAGCCCCAGCGCCGAGCGGAGAAGCCCGCCAAGGCAGTGAAGGTCGCGAAGCCGGCCAAGGTCGCGAAGCCCGTCGGCCGCCGCGCCACCGCAGCCCGCGCGACGACCGAGCACGTCGACACCCGCATCACGCGCGTGGTCCGCCGTCCCGCTCCCACCGTGACGAGCGTCACGAAGGCCCCACGGGCCTCCCGGTCCGGTCGTGCCGGACGGATCACCCTGACCAGCGCGGCTGCGGCGATCGCGATGTTCGCCGCCTCGGCGATGCCCGCCCACGCCAGCGCCGGCACCTCGATGGCGACCTCGACCATCGCGCCGATCGTGCGCACCCAGGACTACGCGGTCACCCAGGCGGTCACCGCGACCGGGCTCGACCGCGACGGGTTCACCGTCGGCGGCGGCACGACGCGCCGGATCGTCACCACCGGCGGCACGGCCGACACGAGTGGCATCGCGGGCGAAGCCGTCTCGTACGGCGGCGCGGTCCGCTCCCCGTTCCCCGGCCCGGTGCAGATGAGCTCGGGCTTCGGCTACCGCTCGGCACCGTGCGGCGCGTGCTCCTCCCTGCACCAGGGACTCGACTTCACGCCCGGCATGGGCACGGCCATCGGTGCCGTCGCCGCGGGCACCGTCCGGATCTCGGGCACGTACTTCTCGTACGGCAACGCCGTGATCATCGACCACGAGATCGACGGCCGCCAGGTGTCGACGCTCTACGGGCACATGATCCCGGGGTCGTCGCCGCTCAAGGTCGGCGACCAGGTCGAGGCTGGCGAGTTCATCGGACTCGTGGGGTCCTCCGGCGTCTCGACCGGTGCGCACCTGCACCTCGAGGTCCTGATGGACGGCGTGACCCCGATCGACCCCGAGGCGTGGCTCGAAGCCCGCATCGGCCGCTCACTGACGACGTAGCCCCCGACACCACCCACTGCGGACGCACAGCAGACGTCGAGCGCTGGTGGGGTGACGTCCCAGCTGCCCTGTGCAGACTCACAGGCATGGACGATCACCACAGACCGCCCGCCCGTCGTCGATCCGAGGAAGCTGCCCGCTGATGGGCGCCGACACCTGGATCGCCTTCGGGCTCGTCATCCTCTTCGTGCTCGTCGGCGGGGTCTTCGCCGCCGCCGAGATCGCACTCGTCTCGCTCCGTGAGTCGCAGCTGCAGCAACTCGAACGCCGGGGCTCCCGTGGCTTGCGGGTCGCCGAACTCGGGCGTGACCCGAACCGGTTCCTCGCGGCCGTGCAGATCGGCGTGACCGTCGCCGGGTTCTTCTCCGCCGCGTACGGCGCCTCGTCGATCGCGCCCGACGTCGCACCCGTGTTCACCGGGCTCGGGCTCGGCCAGGGAGCTGCCGAGACGGTCGCTCTCGTGCTGATGACCCTCGTCATCGCCTACCTGTCGCTCGTGTTCGGCGAGCTCGTGCCGAAGCGACTCGCCCTGCAGCGGGCCGAGGGCTTCTCGATGCTCGTCGCACCGACCCTCGACCGCTTCGCGACCCTGATGCGCCCGGTGATCTGGGTGCTGTCGGCCTCGACGAACCTGGTCGTCCGCGCACTCGGTGGCGACCCGAACGCCCGCAGTGAGTCGATGAGCACCGAGGAGCTCCGCGGCCTCGTCGACGAGCACACCGGCGTCGACGAGCAGGGCCGCCGGATCGCCCGGAGCGCGCTGGACGCCGGTGACCGGATCCTGCGCGAGTCGATGCGCCCCTGGTACGACGTGTCCACGATCGACGCCGCGCTGACCATCGCCGAGGCCACCGACCACGCGATCGAGGTCGGGCACACCCGGTACCTCGTGACCTCCGGCGGACGCGACGAGGTCGACGGCTTCGTGCACCTCCGCGACCTGCTCCGTCCGAGCGACCCGTCCGCACCGGTGTCGACCCTGGTACGCCCGGTGCTTGCACTGCCGGAGACGAAGTCGCTGTCGAGCGCGATCGCGGACATGCGGACCGACGGGCACCAGATCGCCCTGGTGGTGGACGAGTACGGCGGCAGTGCGGGCATGGTCACGCTCGAGGCGCTGCTCGAGGACCTCGTCGGCCGTATTCGCGACGAGTACGACGAACCCACGGCCGAGCACGACGGCGTGGACGGGTCCACGGTGCTCGAGGACCTCGTCGCCGACGGCGGTCCGGCGCTGCCCGACGGTGACTACGAGACCGTCGGCGGCCTCGTCCAGGTCCACCTGGACCGCGTGCCGGAAGTCGGCGACGTCGTCGCCGCCGGTGGACACCGCCTCGAGGTGACCGCCATGGACGGTCACCGCGTGGCGCGCGTCCGGATCACGGCCGACGTCACGCTCTGAACTCCGCGCAGCTGACCTGGAGGCCCGTGGCGGCGCCGCCACGGGCCTCCCGTCCGCCCGGCGGGTACCGCCAGTGCCTGCCGGACGGACAGCGCCGCCACGTACGCTCTCCCCATGGGTATCGACGTGCGCAACGAGATCCGCGACTTCCTGTCCTCCCGGCGAGCGCGGCTCACCCCCGAGCAGGTCGGCATGCCGTCGTTCGGCGGCGGGGTCCGACGCGTCCCCGGGCTGCGACGGCACGAGGTCGCGATGCTCGCCGGCGTGAGCGTCGACTACTACACACGGCTCGAGCGTGGATCGCTCAAGGGGGTCTCGGACAGCGTGCTCGAGGGCCTCGCGAGCGCCCTGCAGCTCGACGAGGACGAGCGCGTCCACCTGTGGGACCTCACCCGACTGGCGAACTCCGGCGTCAAGACGATGCACCGCACCGTCCCCACCCGGGTCCGCCCCGGCGTCCAGCGCCTGCTCGACGCCATCACCGGCGCGCCTGCCTGGGTGCGCAACGAACGCGGTGACGTCGTCGCGACGAACGAGCTCGGTCGCGCGCTGTACTCGCCGATGTTCGCCGGCCCGGGGCGTCCCGTGAACACCGCACGCTTCACGTTCCTCGACCCCGCTGCCCGTGACTTCTTCCCGGACTGGGCGCAGACCGCGAAGGACGCCGTCGCCGTGCTCCGGGCAGCCGCGGTGTCGAACCCGTGCGAGCCCGGACTCATCACCCTGGTCGGGGAGCTCTCCACGCGCAGCGAGGAGTTCCGCGGCTGGTGGGCCGCGCACGACGTCCGGCTGCAGCGCGCCGGCGGGAAGCGCATCGACCACCCGATCGTCGGCGAGCTCCGGTTGTCGTACGAGGCGCTCGACCTGGTCGCCGACCCCGGCCTGACGTTGTTCACGTACTCGGCCGAGCCGGACAGCGAGTCCGAGCGGTCGCTGGCCCTGCTCGGCACCTGGGCCGCGACGGAACGGGCCGAGCAGTACGCGGCCCTGCGCGCGGCGGAGTCCGAGTCCGAGTCGATCGACTGAACCGCTGGTCGGCCCGGCGCACGGTTCGTAGGCTGGGGACGTGACGAGGACGACGGACGGATCAGCGGGGGACGCCGACTACGCCCGCATCGGCCAGGACTACCGGCAGTACCGCCGCCCCGAACCGACGTTCGCCCGGGCGATCGCGAAGGCCCTCGGCGACGCCCGCACCGTCCTCAACGTGGGTGCCGGTGCCGGATCCTACGAGCCGACCGATCGCGACGTCACGGCCGTCGAACCCTCGACGTCGATGCGCGCCCAACGACCGGCCACCCTGTCGACGGCGATCGACGCCACCGCCGAGGACCTGCCCTTCGACGACGACACGTTCGACGCCGCGATGACGACGTTCTCGGTGCACCAGTGGGGCGACCTCGAGCGCGGGCTGGCCGAGCTGCGCCGGGTGACCCGGGGTCCGATCGTGATCCTGACGTGCGACCCGGCCCGCGTCGAGGACTTCTGGCTCGCCGAGTACGCACCCGAGGTGATGGCGACCGAGGCCCGGCGCTACCCCGCGCTCGACCGCATCGCCGCCGCACTGGGCGACGACACCGTCACGAACACCCCGCTGCCGATCCCGTTCACGTGCGTCGACGGCTTCTCCGAGGCGTACTACGCCCGGCCGGAGCGCCTGCTCGACCCCGGCGCCCGGAAGGCGAACTCGGCGTGGAGCTTCGTCGACGAGCTCACCGCACGGCGATCGGTGGCCGCCCTCCGTACCGCGCTCGACGCCGGCGAGTGGGACCGGCGGCACGGGGCGCTGCGGATCCGGCCGACCTACGAGGGCGCCCTCGTCCTGGTGACGGCCGTCCCCGCGCTTGACACGTCGACGTAGGCTGTTGGCGTGAGCTTCCAGGAGGTGGTCGGCGCCCGTTTCGCCGGCATCAGGGCGTGAGGCCCCCGGTCGTGCCCGCAGGCACGGCCGCCCTCGTCGAACCCTGACCTCCCTTCGCCCGGCGCGGTGTGCGTCCGCACGCCCCGGGCCCGCTCGAAAGCGATGCACCATGCTCCCCATCACGGAGAAGACCCTCCGCACGTCCTTCGTCAACGCCTCCCGCAAGGAGACGACCGACATCACGCTGCCCGCCGACTTCGAGGCGATCGACTGGGACGCCCTCGACTTCCTGGGCTGGCGCGACCCGAAGATCGGTCGGCGTGCGTACGCCGTCGTGCCGACGCTCGAGGGAACGCTCGTCGGCATCGTGTTCCGGCAGGCCGAGGCCTCGTCGCGCTCGCGCGCCCAGTGCTCGTGGTGCCAGGACGTCAAGCTGCCGAACGACGTCGTGTTCTACAGCGCGAAGCGGTCCGGCAAGGCGGGGCGGAACGGCGACACCGTCGGCACGCTCGTCTGCCAGGACTTCCAGTGCTCGCGGAACGTCCGGAAGCTGCCGCCGCCCGCCTACGAGGGCTACGACGTCGAGGCCGCGCGCCTGCGGCGCATCGAGGACCTGCAGCTGCGCGCAGCGTCCTTCGCCACGGAGGTCTGAGCCGCCGAGGTCTGAGCCGCCGGCGTCTCGCGTCCGCAACGCGACGGACGGCGGACGGGAGGCGCGGGGCGGGGCCGCCACGGGCCTCCCGTCCGGCAGACGCGACCGTTTCAGGGCCGCGGGTCGCGTTGCGGGGGAAACCGCCCGGTAACGCGGGTGAAACGGTCGTTCCGTAGCCTCGCCACATGGACCTCGGCGACCTCGACGACGCGACCGCCCCCGACGCCGCGGCGGTGATCCGGAGCTGGGCCGACGTGCCCGCCTGGGTCGACGCCCTGGTGGCCGCGCGCCCCTTCGGCTCGGTACCGGCGCTGCTCGACCGGGCACGTGCCGAGTCGGCGTCGTGGGGTGGGCCGGAACTCGACCACGCCCTCGCGCAGCACCCGCGGATCGGGGAGCGGACGACCGATGCCTCGTCCGCCCGCGAACAGTCGTCGATGCGCACCGCCGGCGACGAGGTGGCCGGCCGGATCGCCGACGGCAACGTCGCGTACGAGCAACGGTTCGGGCGGGTGTTCCTGGTGCGGGCCGCCGGTCGGACCCCCGAGGAGCTGCTGGCCGAGCTCGACCGGCGCCTCGCGGGCGACCCGGCGGTCGAGACGCGCGAGGCCGCCGCTGCCCTGGCCGACATCGCCCTGCACCGCATCCGTGCGACCTTCGCCGTGCCGCACCTGACCACGCACGTGCTCGACGCCACCACCGGCACCCCGGCGGTCGGCGTCGGCCTGACGCTCAGCACCGTGGACGGTGACGTCGTCGCGACCGGCTCGACCGATACCGACGGCCGTGCGGCACTCGGCCCCGACGTGCTCGCGCGCACCGACCACGTGCTGCGCTTCGACACCGGCCCGTACTTCGCCGCCGCCGGGGTGCCGACCTTCCACCCGTTCGTGACCGTGGCGTTCCGCGTCACGGGAACCGAGCACCTGCACGTCCCGCTGCTGCTGAGCCCCTTCGCCTACAGCACCTACCGAGGGAGTTGACCGCCATGTCGGAGACCACCGTCCACCTGGGACCGAACAAGTACGGCAAGGCCGAGAACCGCCTGGTGCGGGTGACCCGGCACGGCGACCGGCACGAGATCGCCGACCTGACCGTGACGTCGCAGCTCATCGGCGAGGCGTTCGCCGGGTCGTTCACCAGCGGCGACAACTCCCGGATCGTCGCGACGGACACCCAGAAGAACACCGTGTTCGCCCTGGCGAAGGAGCACGGCGTCGGAGCTCCGGAGGACTTCCTCGCACTGCTCGCCGACCAGTTCACGAGCGAGTTCGACTGGGTCGAGGGCGGGCTCTGGCAGGCGGAGGTGCACCCGTGGGAACGCATCACGGTCGACGGACAGCCGCACGACCACTCGTTCCGACGCACCGGCACGGGCACCCGCCTGGCGACGGTGCACGTCGAGGGCGGCGAGCGCCACGTCACCGGCGGGGTCAAGGACCTGGTCGTCCTGAAGTCGACCGGCTCCGAGTTCCACGGGTTCCCGCGGTCGCGGTTCACGACCCTGCCGGAGACGACGGACCGGATCATGGCGACCGAGGTCACGGCGCGGTGGCGGTACCTGCCGTCCGCCGTCGAGGCCGGGATCGACTACGACGCCCTGTACGAGGAGGTCGTCGCCGTGATGCTCGAGCAGTTCGCCACGGTGCACTCGCTCGCCCTGCAGCAGACGCTGTGGGAGATGGGGCGGGCGGCGATCGAACTGCGGCCCGAACTCGCCGAGGTGCGGTTCGCGATGCCGAACAAGCACCACTTCGTCGTGGACCTGTCGCCGTTCGACCTGACGAACGAGAACGAGGTGTTCATCGCGGCCGACCGTCCCTACGGGCTGATCGAGGGGACGGTCGTCCGCGACGGCGTGGCCGAGGCGCCCCGAGCGTGGGAGCACCTGCCCGCCTTCGTCTAGGCCGAGGGCTCCTCGCGCGGCAGTGCGATCGGCGCCGTCGACCGCACCCCGTCGTACGAACCGACCGCCGGGTCCTCGCCGTACCGCTCGGCCACGGAACGCGACCCGAGCAGCAGGTTGAGCAGGATCGCCGCGACGGCGCCGGCCGAGATCCCCGAGTCGAACACCAGCGTGAACCAGGTCGGGAACTGCCCGTAGATCTCCGGGGCGACGGTCGGCAGCAGCGCGATGCCGAGCGGCAGCGCCACCACGAGGACGTTCCGGTTGTCGAACCGCACCTTCGACAGCGTCCTGATGCCCGACGCCGCGACCATGCCGAACAGCGCGACACCGGCACCGCCGAGCACCGCGTGCGGGATCGCCTCGACCACCGCGGCCACCTTCGGCACCAGGCCGAGCACGACGAGGATGCCGCCAGCCGCCGTCGCCACGTACCGGGAGCGCACGCCGGTCAGTGCGACGAGCCCGACGTTCTGCGCGAACGCCGTGTACGGGAACGTGTTGAACACCCCGCCGACGACGGTGCCGAGTCCGTCCGCGCGCAGACCGTCGGCGAGCGTGCGCTTCGACACCGGGCGGCCGGTGACCTCGCCGACCGCGATCATGTCGCCGGTGGTCTCGGTCATGATCACGAGCCCGACGACGAGCATCGACACGATCGAGGCGAGGTCGAACGTCGGCAGCCCGAAGTGGAACGGCGTGACGAAGGCGAACCAGCCCGCGTCGCCGATGCCCGACCCGTCGACCATGCCGGGGACGAACAGCGCCACGACCGTGCCGAGCAGCAGTCCGAACAGCACCGAGACCCGGGCGAGACCGCGCGGGGCGAACCGTTCGACCAGGACGATCGCGAGCAGGACCCCGACTGCGAACGCGACGTCGAGCGGGTCGGCAGCACCGTCCTTGCCGCCGTCGGTGACCCAGCCGGCGGCGACGCTCATGAGCGACAGACCGATGATCAGGATGACCGTGCCGGTGACGATCGGTGGGAACAAGCGGACGAGCTGCGCGAACCACGGCGCGACGACCACCATGAACACGCCGCACGCGATCGTCGCCCCGTAGACGGCGGTGATGCCGTGCTCGGTGCCGATCGCGATCATCGGGCCGACCGCGGCGAAGGTGACGCCCTGCACGAGCGGCAGCCGGACGCCGAACCGCCAGAAGCCGACGGACTGCACGATCGTGGCGAGGCCCGCGACGAACAGGTCGGCACTGATGAGGAAGGCCAGGTCGGCGCTGTCGAAGCCGAGGGCCCCACCGACGATGAGCGGGACGGCGATCGCGCCCGCGTACATCGCGAGCACGTGCTGCAGGCCGAGCGGCAGGAGCCTGGCGAGCGGTGGGACGGAGTCGACGCCGTCCTCGGTCGGTGTCGCGCGCGGTATCTTCGTGGTCGTCATGGCGTCCCCTTCGAGCGGTGGTTTCCCTGTGCTCCGGACGCTATGCACCCCGTGTTTCCCCGGGATGACGGGCGTGGGTCGCGTCGGTCACCGGACCAGCGCCCGAAACGCACGCAGAGACGGCCGGGAGGCCCGTGGCGGATCCGCCACGGGCCTCCCGGCCGTCATCCGGTTGCGTCAGCGACCGATGGTCGACATGTCGGGGTAGCGGTCGCCGCTCGGGACCGGGAGCGCCGACAGGCGCGTGACCTGGTCCGCGGTGAGGGTCAGGTCGGCGGCACCGACGTTCTCCTCGAGGCGCGACACGCGCTTCGTGCCCGGGATCGGCACGACGTCGTCGCCCTGGGCGAGCAGCCAGGCGAGGGAGACCTGGGCCGGGGTGGCTTCGGCCTCGGTCGCGATCGCCTTGACGGCGTCGACGATGCGCATGTTCTGCGCGAACGCCTCTTCCTGGAAGCGCGGGTTCGCCAGGCGGAAGTCGTCGGAGTCCAGGTCGGACGGCTTCGTGATCGCACCGGTCAGGAACCCGCGGCCGAGCGGCGAGTACGGCACCAGTCCGATGCCGAGCTCGCGCAGAGTGTCGAGCACCGCACCCTCGGGGTCGCGCGTCCACAGCGAGTACTCGCTCTGCAGGGCAGTGATCGGCTGCACGGCGTGGGCCTTGCGGATGGTCTCCGGACCCGCCTCGGACAGGCCGATGTGCCGGATCTTGCCCTCCTGCACGAAGCCGGCGAGCTGCCCGATGACGTCCTCGATCGGGACGGCCGGGTCGACGCGGTGCTGGTAGTACAGGTCGATGTGGTCGGTGCCGAGGCGCCGCAGGGACCCCTCGAGGGCCTCGCGCACGGACTCCGGTGCGGAGCTGATGCCGCGGCCGGTGGCGGGCGTCTCCTCACCGGCGGTGTGGGTGATGAGGCCGAACTTCGTCGCGATCACGACGTCGTCGCGGCGGTCGGCGAGGGCCCGGCGGAGCAGGTCCTCGTTCGTGTAGGGGCCGTACGCCTCGGCCGTGTCGAACAGGGTGACGCCGAGGTCGATCGCGCGGTGGATCGTGCGGATCGACTCCGCGTCGTCGGTGCCGGCGCCCGTGTAGAAGGCGCTCATGCCCATGGTGCCGAGGCCGACGGGTCCGACCTCGAGGTCTGCGAGCTTGCGTGTCTGCATGGTGCAGGTCTACTCCGGGAGCACCGCTCGGAGGAAGGCACTGCCTGTGCCGGTCAGACACGGGCACCGTTCGTGTGGATCCTCCAAGGTCCACGCGGGGCAGCGCGGCCTTCTGGTGTGATCGGGGCGTGAACCTGTACTTCCGGCTGTTCCTGTTGCGCCTGCGTGTCCGGCTCCGCCCGACGACGGGTGGACGGCGGCCGTCGCTCTGGGACGAGGCACGCACACCGTTCCGCGTGACCCTGACCGACCTGGACCCGCTGCGGCACGTCAACAACGGGAAGTACCTGTCGATGCTCGACCTCGGGCGGCTCGACCTGATGCTGCGGTCGGGGTTCTGGAGCGCGATCGCGGAGCGCGGCTGGTACCCGGTCGTCTCGGCGCAGACCATCACGTACAAGCGGTCCCTGACGCTCGGGCAGCGGTTCGAGCTCGTGACCCGGGTGCTCGGCGTCGACGACCGGGCCGTGTACCTGGAGCAGACGTTCGTCCGTCGCGGAGCCGTCGTCGCCCGTGCCGTCGTGCAGGCGCGGTTCCTGCGACGCTCCGGCGGGACGGTCCCGATGACGGACCTGCTCGACGCCGTGGGCGGAGCACCGGCTGACCGCGAACTGCCCGAGTGGGTGCACGGGTGGGCGGGCGCCGTTCGGATCAGCAGCGCGGCGTAGTCACGGCGGCGGTACGCTCGGGGGACGGGGTGGACGCCCCGGGACGGAAGGGGAACGTCATGGTCGTCGTGTGGATCGTCATCGGAGTGGTCGTGGCCATCGCCGCGCTGCTCACCGTGCTCGAGGTGCAGAACCGCCGTCGTGCGAAGCGCCTCGCCCACCTCGAACCGGTCGACCCGACACTCGGCGCCCGCTCCCTCGCCGACGCCGAAGCGGCGCACTCGATGACCGAGGGCCTCGCGAAGTCTGCACACCCCGGCATCACCGGTGCCAGCGGGGGACTCGCCGGCTCGTGAGCCGCACGTCGACCCGGCGCGCCCTGCTCGCCGGGGGCGTCGGACTCGGGCTCGCCGGGGTCCTGGCAGCGTGCAGCCGGCCGGGTCCCGCTCCGTCGGGTTCGCCGAGACCGACCGCCAGCAGCTCGCCCGAGCCGACGAGCACGCCGACACCCGGTGGCCCCGACTCGTGGGACGCCCTCGCCGCCGCCGTCTCCGGCACGGTGCTCCGGTCCGGGTCGAACGGGTGGGACAGCGCGCGCGTGCTCGAGAACCCGCGCTTCGACGACGCCGACCCGCAGGGCATCCTGCGCGTCGCCGGGGTCGCGGACGTGCAGGCCGGTCTCGCGTTCGCGCGGAACACCCGCACCCCCGTCGCACTGCGAGCGGGCGGGCACTCGTACACGGGCTGGTCCGCCGGCGGCGCACCCGGGACCGACGTCCCGCGGTCGCTCGTGATCAGCACGCAGGACCTCGACGACATCGAACTGCACGACGACGACACCGTCACGATCGGCCCGGGTGCGCAGCTCGGTGACGTCTACGCCGCGCTCGCGAAGGCCGGACGGGCGATCGGCGCCGGCTCCTGTCCGACCGTCGGCATCGGCGGGCTCACCCTCGGCGGTGGGGTCGGCGTGCTCGTCCGCTCGTTCGGGCTGACCTGCGACCAGCTCACCGGCGTGACGCTCGTCACTCCGGACGGCGCCGTGCACGAGGTCTCGACGTCCAGCGAACCGGACCTGTTCTGGGCCTGCCGCGGTGGGGGCGGTGGAACCGTCGGCGTCGTGACCGCACTGACGTACCGGACGCAGGCCGCGCCTCCCGTCCTGCTCTTCACAATCACGTTCGCGTGGTCGGCCGCCGCTGCCGTGGTGCGCGCCTGGCAGGACTGGGCGCCCACCGCCGACCCGAAGCTGTGGTCGACGCTCAAGCTGCTGAACGGCAGTCGGCACACCGCGCCGACGGTCACCGTGACCGGCGTGTGGACCGGATCGAAGACCGGCGCCGACACCTCCGTCGACGGTTTCATCGCCGCCACCGGTGCGAAGCCCCTCGCCCACACCGGGCAGGTGCTCACCTACGGCGCCGCGATGTCCGCGCTGGCGGGGAAGCCGCAGCGGGTGTCCGAGGCAGCGACGTCGTCGATCGGATCGGTGAAGCTCACCGACGCGCAGATCGACGTGCTCGTCGCCCGGGCGGCCGCGGCGGGCGACGTCGACGGCAACCTCGAGGGCGGGGTCGCGCTCGACGCCCTCGGCGGCGTCGTGGCGGACATCGGCCGGACCGACTCGGCGTTCCCGTGGCGATCCGCGCTCATGACCGTGCAGTACACGGCGGTCTTCGCCGACGGCGCGGACCCTGCACCGTTCGACGCGTACGTGCGGGGGTTCCGACGGGCCATGCGGCCGGCGTGGGGCGACGCGGCGTACGCGAACTACTGCGACGCGGCGATCACGGACCCGTCGGCGTACTTCGGGGACAACACCTCGCGCCTGCACCGCATCGCCGAACAGGCCGATCCGACGGGCGTGCTCGACCAGCCGAACTGGGTCTGACGCCGCACGAGTCTCGGCCCGACGCACGCGAGTCTCGGTGTGGGCGACAGTTCTCGTGGCGCGCACCGCGCGGACTGTCGCCCACGCCGAGACTCGGGCAGGAGCCGGGGCCGGCCGGCCGGGCCGGGGCCGTCCTACGATGACCGCATGGACATCGTCGACCTGGTGCTGCCGGACGTCGGCGCGTGGCGCGCGTGGCTCGACGCGCACGAGGGCGACGCCGACGGGGTGTGGCTCGTGCTCGCGAAGAAGGGCGTCACCGAGCCGACGACCCTGACCTACGACACCGCCCTCGACGAGGCACTGTGCTCCGGGTGGATCGACGGGCAGCGGCGTGGGCGGGACGACACGACCTACCGCCAGCGGTTCACCCCGCGGCGGAAGGCCTCACTCTGGTCGCAGCGCAACCTCGGACTCGTCGCGACGCTCATCGCCGACGGCCGGATGCGCGAGCGCGGGCAGGCCGAGATCGACCGGGCGAAGGGCGACGGCCGGTGGGACCGCGCGTACGCCGGGCCGGCGACCGCCACCGTCCCCGAGGACCTGCAGGCCGCGCTCGACGCGTCACCCCCGGCCGCCGCCCTGTTCGCCGAGCTCGACGGCACGAACCGGTACGCCGTGCTGCACCGGATCACGACCGCGCCGAGTGCGACCTCGCGGACGAACCGGCTGACGAAGCTCGTCGCAGGGCTGGAACGGGGCGAGACGCCGCACCCGCGTCCGGACCGGTCGGAGCGGCGGGGGACACCGACTCAGGGACCGGCAACGCCTCCGGCGTAGACCGGGGACATGACCACTGGCACCGACACCACGAACCGTCCGGCCGCCGCCTCCGGCACCTTCCGCATCGGCGGCGACCTCGAGGTCCACCGCCTCGGCTACGGCACCATGCAGCTCACCGGCCCCGGCGTCTGGGGACCCCCGAAGGACCACGACGAGGCCGTCCGCGTGCTGCAGCGCGCCGTCGAGCTCGGCGTGGACTTCTTCGACACCGCCGACTCGTACGGCCCCTACGTCGCAGAGGAGCTCCTGCACGAGGCGCTCCACCCCTACGGCGACGACGTCGTCATCGCGACGAAGGCCGGACTCACCCGGACCGGCCCGAACGAGTGGCCGCCGGTCGGCCGTCCGGAGTACCTGCGTCAGGAGGCCGAGATGAGCCTCCGCCGTCTGGGCCTCGAGCGCATCGACCTGTTCCAGCTGCACCGCATCGACCCGAAGGTCCCGCTCGAGGACCAGGTCGGCGAGCTGAAGAAGCTGCAGGACGAGGGCAAGATCCGGCACATCGGCCTGTCCGAGGTGTCGGTCGACGACGTCAAGGCTGCCCAGGAGATCGCGACGATCGTCTCCGTGCAGAACCTGTACAACCTGCAGAAGCGCGACGCCGAGGAGCTCCTCGACTGGTCGACCGAGCAGGGCATCGCCTTCATCCCGTGGTTCCCGCTCGCGACCGGCGGGCTGACCGGCGAGGACTCCCCGCTCACCGAGATCGCGTCGCGGAAGAGTGCGTCCCCGGCGCAGCTCGCCCTCGCGTGGCTGCTCAAGCGCTCGCCCGTGGTGCTCCCGATCCCGGGTACCTCAAGCGTCTCGCACCTGGAGGACAACCTGCAGGGCGCGACCATCGAGCTGACCGACGACGAGTTCGAGGAGTTGTCGAAGCTGGGTTCCTGACCCCGGGGTCGCGGACGCGACCGAAACGGCGGACTGGAGGCCCGTGGCGACACCGCCACGGGCCTCCAGTCCGTCTTCTGGTTGCGCATGCATACGCGGTATGGGCATACTCGGTATGTCCATGGTGGACGAGAGACGGGGGAAGTGTCATGAGCGTACGGATGGGCGTACTCGCGCTGCTGGTGGGGGGACCCGGGTACGGGTACCAGCTCCGGGGGGAGTTCGAGCACCGCACCGGCGGGAGCTGGCCGCTGAACATCGGCCAGGTCTACACGACGCTCGACCGCCTGGAACGCGACGGCCTCGTGGCCCGCGGCGACACCGACGACGACGGCCACGTCGTCTACACGGTGACCGACGCGGGTCGCGGGGAAGTGGCGCGCTGGTTCAGCGAGCCGGTGCCCGCCAAGCGCGGGCGTGACGAGCTCGCGATCAAGTTCGCCCTGGCCGTGACGGTGCCCGGCGTCGACGTCGCGCGCCTGGTGCAGGTGCAGCGCGGTGCCGCGATCCGGAACCTGCAGGACCTGACCCGGCTCAAGCGCACGACCGATCCCGCGACGGACCTGGCGTGGTCGCTCGTGCTCGAGTCGATGGTGTTCCAGGCCGAGGCCGAGGTGCGGTGGCTCGACCACGTGGAGTCGACCGTGGCGCGGTACCGGCCGGAGGAGCACCCGGCGGCCGACGCTGGCTCCTCGTCCCCGACCGCCGCCGACACCGCGCGGAGTGCACGGTGAGCGCCGCACCGCTCCTGCAGCTCGACGCCGTCAGCGTGCACTACGGCTCCGGCGCGAAGGCCGTCACGGCGCTGGCCGGCATCGACCTGGCCGTCCAGCGCGGCGAGATGGTCGCCGTCATGGGGACCTCGGGTTCCGGCAAGTCGACGCTGCTCGCCTGCGCCGGCACCCTGCTGCCGCCGACGAGCGGCGAAGTGCTGATCGACGGCGAGTTCGTGTCCGACCGGCCCGCCAAGGAACTCGCGGCCCTCCGCCGTCGCCTCATCGGGTTCGTGTTCCAGGACTTCAACCTGATCCCCTCGCTCACCGCGGTCGAGAACGTGGCGCTGCCGCTCGAGCTCGACGGCTGGAAGGCCTCGCAGGCCCGCCGCGCCGCGGAGCTGGCACTCGACAACGTCGAACTCGCACACCGCGCCGACGCCTACCCGGACGACCTGTCGGGCGGCCAGCAGCAGCGCGTCGCGATCGCCCGGGGCGTGGTCGGCGAACGTCGGCTCGTGCTGGCGGACGAACCGACCGGCGCCCTCGACTCGCAGACCGGTGAGGTCGTGCTCCGCATGCTCCGGCGTCACGTCGATGCCGGAGCCGGAGCGCTGCTCGTCACCCACGACGCCCGGCACGCTGCCTGGGCGGACCGGATCGTCTTCCTGCGCGACGGTCGCGTGGTCGACGAGACCGTGTACTCGGGCGTCGAGCTCGCCCTGTCGGACCGGACCGCGTCGTGAGCCGGCGTCGGCGTCCCGGTACCGGCCGGACGCCGTTCGCACTCCGACCGGCGCTCCGTCTGGGGCGTCGGCTGGCCTTCGCGAAGGCCGGTCGGGCGGCGCTGATCATCGCGCTCATCGGCATCCCCACCGCCGGGTTCGCCGCGGTGGCGGTCGTCGTGCAGTCGACGCAGCCCACCACCGCGGAGTCGCTGGACTACGACCTCGGCAAGGCAGCGGCGCAGATGCGGGTCTCCGGCCCGGACCTGCCCGGCATGCGGCAGGACCCGGTGCAGTGGCAGTTCACCGACGCGAAGCGGAACAGCCCGGTCACGGAGGCCGACGAGGACCCGCCGTTCGCGAACGTGCTCGCCCACGTGCCGGACGGTGCGCTGTCGATCCCGGTCGGCGGCACGCCCGTCGTGGTGCAGGGCCCCAGGGGACCTGTCGGCCTGGCCGCGGTGGAGGGCAGCGTCTGGGACCCGTCGCTCGACGGCCACTGGCGCGTCCTCGACGGGTCGGCGCCGACCGCGCGCAACCAACTCATGGTCACGCCGGCGACGCTCGACCGGCTCGACGCCCACATCGGTGACACCGTCGACATCACCGATCCCGTCACGAAGCGGTTCACGATCACCGGGACGATGCGCGACCTCGGCTCGGCGCCCAGCGAGCAGGGCGTGTTCCTGCCGTGGGGGACGACCCTGTCGACGACCGAGACCACTGACGACGCGGGTCTGACCGACGTCACCGTCTACCTGCCGTCGGACGCGCCGAGCTGGTCGGAGATCCGGCAGCTCAACGCGCACGGCATCGTCGTGCAGTCCCGCCCGGTCGTGCTCGATCCGCCGGATGCCCGCTTGCCCGGCGGCCAGATGAGCTCGTCACTCGGCTGGTACCTCGGCGCGATGGCACTGCTCGGGGTCTTCGCGATGTTCGAGGTCGCGCTGCTCGCCGGGGCCGCGTTCCTGGTCGGCACCCGGGCGGACACCCGTTCGTACGCGATCGTCACGAGCGTCGGCGGGGACAAGCGGTTCGTCCGGACGATCGTCGCCGGGTCCGGCCTCGTGCTCGGGTCCATCGGCGCCGTCCTCGGCGTCGCGGTGGGCACCGGGATCGGCGTCGCGGTGTTCCGCCTGATCGACAACGGCGACGTCGTGTCGTTCCCCGGCTTGCACGTGCCACCGCTCCTGCTGCTCGTGGTCGCGGCCGCCGGCGTCCTGGCCGGGCTGGTCTCCGCACTCGTCGCCGCTCGGGCCGCCACCCGCATCAACGTGCTCGCGGCGCTGCGGGGTTCACTCCGACCCGCGCCCGTCGACCGTCCTGCTCGTCGTCGGCGACGCATCTGGGGGCCGGTGCTCATCATCGCGGGTGCCGTGATGACGCTGGCCTGCGGCGCCGGGGTGCTCATGCTCAACGACCGCCGGGTGCAGGACGACCACTGGGCCTGGGTTGCCGGTGCCGGGGTCGCGCTCGGGCCGTGCCTGATGCAGCTCGGCATCGCGATCTGCTCGCCGTGGCTCCTGGCCCTGGTGTCCCGGATGTCCGCACGCCTGGGCCTGTCGGCTCGGTTGGCCGCCCGCGATGCCCGGCGCAACCCGGTCCGGACGGTGCCGGTGCTCGCCAGTGTGATGAGCGTCGTGTTCGTCGCGTCGGTCGTGATCACGTGGAGCGCGTCGAGCCACGCGCAGTACGTCCGCGGGTACGAGTACACGACGGCGGTCGGGGTCGCGACGTCCGAGGTGCAGCTGTCCAGCGAGGACGGTGCCGCCAGCGGGCACGACGCGGCGTTGACCGCCCACGCGGCGAAGGTCGTCGCGCGGGTGCTCGACCACGACCGGATCCGGGTGCTCGGCGTGGCCGAGGGCTGGGCGGGCGACACCCCGTCGTCCGTGACGATGCCGCACCGGTGGACGGACTTCGACTGCGACGGCTACGACTCCACGTCCTGCTCGTACTACCTCGACACCGCTGACGCGACCGTCCCGCACATCTGGACGGGCACCGTCGACGACTACGCGGTGCTCACCGGACACCGACCTACTGCTGCCGTGCGGGATGCACTCGAGGGCGGCAAGGCGGTGTCACTGTGGCCGGAGTACGCCCACGACGGTGCGGTCCGCATCGACACCTTCCACGACCGCACGTGGGAGAGCCCGACGATCACGACGACGACGAAACCGGACGCCAGCGTGTCGATCCCGGCCGTGCTCGACGTGCAGTCGCCGCGGATCCAGGTCGGCGTCTTCATGACGAAGGCGACCGCGGCGCAGTACGGGGTCCGCGCCGTCGACGGCATGCTCGTCACGACGCTGCCCGGGGACATCGCGCCCGAGCAGTGGGACGAACTGAGTTCCGCCTGGCAGAGCTTCGGCGGCGCGGACCGCGCTCGGTGGGACGGCCCGCAGTTCGCCTACGAGGCCGGCCCGGTGGACAACGGCGCGCTGATCCGGGCGATCGTGCTCGCGCTCGCTGCGGCGGTGACGATCGGTGCGACGGCGGTGGCCATCGGGCTCGCGCGGTCCGACGGGCGCCGAGACGACGAGGTGCTCGACGCGATCGGTGCCGCACCACGACTGCGGCGTCGGGTGTCGACCTGGCAGGCGGCGATCCTGGCCTCGGTGGGCGCGGTGATCGGCACCCTGCTGGGGCTGCTGCCGATGCGGGCACTCACCCTGCGGTTCACGGAGCCAGCGGTCGGGTCGAACCACATGCCGTTCGTGCCGGACTGGTCGATGCTGGCCCTGCTCGGAATCGGGTTGCCGCTCCTGGTGACGGCCGGGGCATGGCTCACCGCGCACGGCCGACGCCGGGTGGCGGTGCGGCGGGCGCACTGAGGTACGGGGCGGCGCTGCACGTGGCGCCGTCCCGGTGCAGCCTGGTCAGGCGCCGGGCTGCACCACCATGAGCACGGCGACGACGACCCACACCAGGTTGAACAGGCCGACCAGGGCCGCGAGCTTCCGCGGCGAGCGCTCGGTCCCGTTCCCGCGCAGGACCTCGCGCTGCTCCGGCAGGACCCCGAGCGCGAGGATCCCCGCAGCCACCGCGGTCAGACCGATCGAAACGAGCAGCCATGCCTCGTCGAGTGCCCCGACCTCGAACGCCAGGGCCATGCCGAAGGTCGGGACGGCGAGCGAGATGATCGAGTACACGTGGCAGATCCGGTGCAGGACCCTGGCGACCGCTCGGGCCCCCTGGTCGCCCGGATCGACGACGAGCGCGCGGGCCGGCTTCGGGAACATGCTCCCGGCGACCGCGACGGGCCCGAGGGTGAGCAGCGCCGCCACGACGTGCACGGTGAGGAGGACGCTGGACATCGCTTCCAGCCTAGGGCGCGGTACTTCGTGAGCAGGAATGGTCGGGTGGCCGTCGGCGGACTCGACCATTTCTGCTCACGAAGTGGTCACACGTTCGGGATGGGCACCTCGGCCAGCACGACCTCGTCGTCCATCGGGATCGGACCGCGCACCCGGGGGACCCCGTCGACCCACTCGACCGGCACCCCCGCAGCTGCGAGCCCCTCGACGCTCAGGTCGATCCGGAGCAGGGGCAGCGCGAGGTCGCCGTACCGCTCGGTGACGACCTCGGACACCCGGTCGGGCGTGGTGGCACGGACGTACCCGCCGGGCTCGAGCGGCACACCACGGGTGGACACCTCGTACTCGCCGAACCCGCGGCTCATCTCCCAGTCGTCGGCGATCGCCACGTGACAGACCACATCGGTCATGGACCCTCCTCGGTAATGAAACGGGAGCGTATCATTACCGTTAGGATGGGTCCGTGAACAAGCTTGGACGTCCGACCGCCGACGAGCGGATCGCCCGTGACGAGCGGATCCTCGACGTCGCGACCGAGCTGTTCCTGGAGCACGGGTTCGCGGGAGTCGCACTCGACCGCGTCGCCGCAGAGGCGGGGGTCACGAAGCGCACGCTCTACACGGCGTTCGGCGACAAGCCGGCGATCCTCCGAGCGGTCGTCCGGCGGCAGCACCCGTACGCCGCCCAGCCCACCGGGGACCTCGTGTCCACGGCCACAGCGATCGGCAGCGCGTTGCTCTCGGACCGTGCGGTCGCCCTGCACCGACTCGTCATCGCCGAGTCGACGCGGTCACCCGAGCTCGCCCGCGAGTTCCACGAGGCCGGACCGCTCGCCGCGCAGCAGGCCCTGGTCCGCGCCGGAGCCACTCCGGAGACCGCCGCCGAACTCTTCACCCTGCTGCTGGGAGAGCTCCACCGCGAGCGCCTGCTCGGCCTGGCTCCGGCCCCGACGGCGGCCGCGGTCGCCGCACGCGCCGCGCGTGCCGTCGCGGTGCTCTCGACGTGACCCCAGTGGCGGACGGGAGGCCCGTGGCGGCGTCGCCACGGGCCTCCCGTCCGCCACTCCGGACATCCGCCACATGGTGAGCAGAAATGGTCGGGTGGCCGTCGCGGACCCGACCATTCCTGCTCACGAAGCGGCGAGCGACGCGGCGCGAGCGGCGAGCGACGCGGCGCGAACCGCGCTCAAGCGGGGTCGGGCAGCGCCTCCGCGTACGTGCGGAACTCGCCGCGCTCCGAGTGGATGGCCCACAGACGATCCGCGATGGACTCGCCGGAGTGCTCCGGCTGCCCGTCGTCGATGCCGAACGGGATGATGAGCTGACCGACGTGGACCTGCTCGTCGCGCACGGCGTCGTGCAGGAGCTGGGCGTAGGCGCTCTCGGCAGCGAAGGCGACCGAGGTGCCGGTGACCCGGGCACCGGGACGCACCGCACTGCCGCCGTTCACGTACAGGATCGTGCCGTGGCCGATCGCGCGCATGCCGGGCAGCACCTGGCGGACCGCGTTGACCGAGCCGTAGACCGAGAACTCGATCGGGCCGACCAGGTCGTCGGCGGTGGTCTCGAGCACCGGACGCATGTACTCCTTGGCGGGGAGCGGGCTGTACTGCAGCACCTCGATGGGGCCGAGCTGCTCGGTCGCACGCTCGAGGGCGCTGCGGAGCGAATCGCCGTCACGGACGTTCGCGGCGAACCCGGCGGCCGTGATGCCCTGCTCGCGCAGCGACGCGGCGAGGCCGTCCAGGCGGTCCTGGTTGCGGGAGACGAGGGCGATCGAGAAGCCCTCGCGGCCGAAGCGCTCGGCGACGGCGAGACCGAGGCCCTTGCCGGCCCCGATGATGGCGATGGTGGTCATGCGGAGTACTCCTCGTCGGTGACGTGCTCGAGCCAGGTGGTGGTGGTCGCCGGGTCGTCGGCGAGGTCGAGCATCGCGAGGTGCTCCATGTAGTCCGTCGGGGTCGCACCGTGCCAGTGCTCCTCACCCGCAGGCGTGTAGACGGTCTGGCCCGGCTGGACCTCGACCACGCCGCCGTCGCGGGTGCCCATGCGCGCGACACCCTCGGTGACGTGCAGGGTCTGGCCGTTGGCGTGCGAGTGCCAGGCGGTGCGGGCGCCGGGCAGGAACCGGACCTTCGCGACGGTCATCGACTGGCCGGCTTCCTTCGGGCTGGCGATGGCGTCGAGGTACACGTCGCCGGTGAACTGCGCGGCCGGGTTCTTGACGGTCGGCTGCTTCGGTTGGATCTCCATGGCCCCGACGGTAGGCCGATGTGCGCACCGGAGGGAGGTGCCGGCCGTACCCCTCAGCCGTTTCCCGAACACGACATGTGTGATCGACGCACGATCCGGGAGGACCACCGTGGACAGCAGCGAACACCCGACCCAGCAGCCGAGCCCGACCCGCACCCGACGCGGCTGGTCCGCTGCGGGCATCGCCGCCGTGGCCGCCCTCGCCCTGAGCGGCTGCGCCGATGCCGCACCGGACGACGACCGCGGCTCGTCGGCGAGCGCCCGCGCCACCGCCCCCGCCGACCTGCCCACCGGGCAGGTCGCGCTCGACGGCGACACCAGCGACGTGGTCACCGGACTCGAGGCACCGTGGTCGGTCGTCCGCACCGGCGACGACGGCGACGCCCTGGTCAGCGAACGCGACTCCGCGAAGGTCCTCGAGCTGCAGGACGACGGCACGACGCGCGAGGTCGGCACCGTCGACGGCGTCAGCCACGGCGGCGAGGGCGGCCTGCTCGGGCTGGCCCTGCACGACGACGACCT
This sequence comes from Curtobacterium sp. VKM Ac-2887, assembly GCF_015350935.1. Taxonomy (NCBI): domain Bacteria; kingdom Bacillati; phylum Actinomycetota; class Actinomycetes; order Micrococcales; family Microbacteriaceae; genus Curtobacterium; species Curtobacterium sp. VKM Ac-2887. The sequence continues at coordinate 26,606 of NZ_JADKSB010000007.1, forward strand.
GTTCGTGTACTCGACGGCCGACGACGGCAACCGGATCCAGCGGTTCGAACTGACGGGCAGCGCCGGGTCGTGGGCGCTCGGTGACGCCACGACGATCATCGACGGGCTGCCGTCGAACACGTTCCACGACGGCGGCCGCATCGCGTTCGGCCCCGACGACATGCTCTACGCCAGCGTCGGGGACGCCGGCACGAGCAGTGACGCGCAGGACGAGGACTCGCTCGCGGGCAAGATCCTGCGGCTCACCCCGGACGGCGACGTACCGGACGACAACCCGTTCGACGGGTCACCCGTCTGGAGCCTCGGGCACCGCAACGTGCAGGGGTTGGGATGGTCATCGGACGGCACGATGTTCGCGTCGGAGTTCGGCGAGAACACCCTCGACGAGCTGAACGTGATCGAGGCGGGCGAGAACTACGGCTGGCCCGAGGTCGAGGGTGAGGGCGGCGAGGACCAGGGCTTCGTCGACCCGGTGCAGCAGTGGTCGACGGACGAGGCGTCCCCGAGCGGCCTGACGGTCGTCGACGACACCGTGTTCGTGGCCAACCTGCGCGGCGAGGTGCTCCGGGCGATCCCGGCGGACGACCCGGGGACGTCGACCGAGTACTTCCCGGGCGACTTCGGCCGGATCCGAACCGTGCTCGAGGGGCCGGCGGACACCCTCTGGTTCGTCACGAACAACACCGACGGCCGTGGTGACCCCGCAGCGGGGGACGATCGCATCGTCTCGGTCCCGCTCACGCGGTCGTGACGACCCCACAGGGGTTCCGGCAGCCCCTCGCTCGCACGCTGTCCAGCCGGTTACCGTGACGGCATGAACCACCGCGACGAAGCCCGCGACTTCCTGTCCAGCCGTCGCGCCCGCATCACCCCCGAGCAAGCCGGGGTGGAGACGTTCGGCACCCGCCGTCGGGTCACCGGGCTCCGGCGCGAAGAGGTCGCACGGCTGGCCGGCGTCAGCATCGACTACTACACGCGGCTGGAGCGGGGGAACCTGCAGGGCGTCTCGGACAGCGTGCTCGAGGCCGTCGCCGGTGCACTGCAGCTCGACGCCGCCGAGCTCGAGCACCTGCGCGACCTGTCCCGGCACCAGAACGCGACACCGCGGCGCGCGGGCAAGGTGGTGCCGGTGGCCGCAGTCCGCCCGGAGCTGCAGTACCTGCTCGACGTCATCACCGATGCGCCGGCGATGATCATCAACAACCGGCAGGACATCGTCGCCGCGAACGCGCTCGGCTACGCGATGCACTCCGACCTGGTGGCGGCACCGGCCCGGCCGATGAACTTCTCGCGCTTCATCTTCCTCGACCCGCAGGCCCGGAACTTCTACCAGGACTGGCAGCGGGCGGCGCACACGAACGTCGCGATCCTGCGGCGCGAGGCCGGCCGTACACCGAACGACCGCGACCTCGCAGCACTCATCGGCGAGCTGTCGATGCGGAGCGACGACTTCCGCGCCCTGTGGGCGGCGCACGACGTCCGCCGCCACTACGCCGGCGTGAAATCCTTCCGGCACGCTGTCGTCGGTCCGCTCGAGCTGCACTTCCAGACGCTCGAACTCGCCGAGGACCCCGGGCTCGCGCTCACGATCTACCCGGCGACCCCGGGCAGCCCGACCGCCGATGCGCTCCGCCTGCTCGCATCGTGGGCGGCGACGGAGCAGATCGCGGAACGTGCGCGCAGCGCGGTCAGCCCCGGATGAGCGGTGCCCCGCGGAGCGTCAGCCCCGGATGATGTCGTCCGCGATCCGTGCGGCGTCGTCGATGGGCACCGCGAAGCCGATGCCGATGTTGCCGGAGGAGTAGCCGAGTGTCGCGATCGACGTGTTCACCCCCACGACGCGGCCGTCGAGCCCGACGAGCGGCCCGCCGGAGTTGCCGGGGTTGATCGACGCGTCGGTCTGCACGAGCGGCTGCGCCGATCGCTGCGAGGTCCGTTCGAGGGCGCTGATGATGCCCGAGGTGACGGTGCCGTTCAGGCCGAGCGGGGACCCGACCGCGATGACGGACTCGCCGATCCGCAGGTCGGCGCTGCGTCCGAGGTCGGCTGCGGGCACGGTCAGGCCGGTCGCCTCGATGACCGCGATGTCGCTGTCCTCGTCGCTGCCGACGACCCGGCCGTCGGTGCTGGTGCCGTCGGGCAGTACGAGCCGGACGGCCGACGATCCGTCGACGACGTGGTGGTTCGTCATGACGTGTCCGGCGTCGTCGATGACGAAGCCGGAGCCGCTCCCGCCGGTCGTGCGGACCTGCACGACGCTCTGCAGCATCCGCTGGGCGGCGTCCTCGGCGTCGGTCGCAGTACCGCCGGACGAGCCGGACGTCCCCGACGAGCCGGACGTACCGGACTGCTGCCGACCGGCCACCGGGGCGCTGACCGGGGAGTCCGGGGTGACGAGCAGGGCGCCGGTGACCCCCGCGGTGCCGCCGAGGACGAGCGCGGCGACGAGGACGGTCGCGGTCCGGCCGCCGCCCCGCCGCTCGCGGCGCGGTGCCGGCTCGTCGAACTCGGACCGGCGGGTGGCCGGGTCCGGTGGGGGGCCCTGGACGGGCGTGGGGACGGACGGGAGGCCCGTTGCGAGCTGGTCCCGGGCCTCCCGTCCGCCGTCTGGTCGCGCAGATCGCTCGGGCGGTGCGCCGGTGGACCAGTGCTGTGGACCTGCGGGCCGGCCGATGCCGGGAGGGGTGTCACTCATGGTCGTGTCCTCGTGTTCAGACGATGCGGGCGAACCAGCGGAGGGAGAGCGCGCCGGCGGTGAGGGCGAGGAGCATGCCGAGCAGGGCGAGCCACGGCGTGATCTCGACGGGTTCCTCGTGCCAACCGATCGACGAGCCGATGTCCTGGTAGACCTCGCGGAGTTCGTCGGTGCTGGACGCCCGGTAGAACCGTCCGTCGGTCTCGTCCGCGAGCTGGCGGAGGGAGGTCTCGTCGACGGGGACGGCCTGCTGCGTCCCCCAGAGGTTCGCGACCCCGGAATCGGTGCCGTAGGCGATGGTGGAGACGGGCATGCCGGCTTCGCGAGCTGCTTCGGCGGCCGCGGCGGGTTCGCGCCCGGTGGTGTTCGCGCCGTCGGAGAGCAGCACGAGTCGCGCCGGGATGCGCTCCGGTTCCCCGGACCCGCCGGGGGTCGGGGACGGCGACGCCGAGCCGGTGGCACCCTCGTCACTGAGGCGGTCGACCTCGCCGACCGCCTCGAAGACGGCCTCGCCGATCGCCGTCCCACCGCCGCCGTCGTCCATGCCGGCGATGGCCTCCCGGACCGCTTCGTGGTCGCGGGTGGCCGGAGCCAGGACGTCCGCGCCGCCGGCGAAGGCGATCGCCCCGACGTTGAACGTCTCCGGCATCTCGGCGACGAAGGACTCGGCGGCGGACTTGGCGGCCTCGAGCCGGTTCGGGTCGACGTCGTCGGCCTGCATCGAGCCGGACGTGTCGATCGCGACGATGACCGTGGCACGCTCGTCCGGCACCCGGACGTCGATCTCGGGGCGCGCACCGGCGAAGCCGAGGGCGGTCAGGCCGACTAGGACGAGCGCCGCGGGCAGGTGCCGACGCCACCGGGGCTGCTTCGGGACGAGCTTGTCGAGCATCGGCAGGGTCGCGAAGCGCACGGCGTACCGCCGGCGTCGGCGCTGGACGAGCAGGTACGCGACGGCGAGCGCCGCCACCGGCACCAGGGCGAGCAGGAACCAGGGTGTGAGGAAGGTCATCGGGTCCTCCGTGCCGATCGGGCGGGCGTGCGGTGCCGGCGGTGGATGAAGCGGGTGAGTTCGCGGCCGAGGTCATCGTCGGTGCGCAGGACCAGGTGGTCGGCCCCGGCGGCGCGGACGGCGGTGGCGGTGGCCGCGCGGTGGGCGGCTGCTCCGGCGGCGTAAGCGGTGCGGAGTGCCCGGTCCGAGGTGGCGACGACGCGCTGGGCGCCGGACTCCGGGTCGACGAAGACGACGTCGCCGACGTCGGGCAGGTCGAGTTCGCGGGGGTCGAGCACCTCGACGACGATGACCTCGTGGCGTGCCGACAGCCGACGCAGGGCGGGCTCCCACGGCAGCCGCGCGCTGTCGGTCGCCGGCTGGTCGAGCAGGTCACTGATGACGACCCGCAGACCGCGGCGGGGCGCCTGGGCGGCGAACACGCGGAGCGCTGCGGACAGGTCGGTCGTCGGGACGCCGTCGCGGGGGCCTGGATCGGCACGGAGCACGCGGCGGGCGGTGGTGCGACCGGCGCGCGGAGGGGTCCAGCGGATCCCCTCGGTGCCGACGACGCCGAGTCCCACCCGGTCACCCGCGCCGGTGGTGAGCAGGCCGATCGCCGCCGCCGTCCAGGTGGCGACGTCGGCCTTCTCACGGTCGGTGGTGCCGAAGGCCATGCTCGGCGAACGGTCGACCAGCACCCACGTCTCGAGCGCGTGCTCAGCGCGGGTGAGCCAGACGTACGGTTCGCCGGCGCGAGCCGTGGCGTTCCAGTCGATCCGGCGGACGTCGTGCCCGGGCTGGTAGCGCACGAGTTCCTCGGGGTCGCTGCCCGTGCCGAGGGACAGGCCCTGGTGGTCGCCGTGCACCGTGCCGTCGACGCGGCGCCGGACGGTGAGCTCGAGGCGGCGGAGCCGTGCGTCGTCGCTCACGGGGTCGCCTCGTACGGGGTGGAAGCGGCCGCGGCGGGGGACTGCGCAGCTGGGGGGTACTGCGTGTCACCGCCCGCCGCGACCGCGCTCGGGTCCTCGGACGACGCGATCCGAGGCTGCGGGACGGCCGCGAGCACGGCCTCCACAGCGGTCCTGGGGTCGACGCCGTCGGCGACGGCGTCGAAGGTGAGCACGAGGCGGTGCGCGAGCACGTCGGAGGCGACGTCCGCGATGTCACCGGGCAGCACGTAGTCGCGGCCCCGGAGGAGCGCGAGCGCACGGGCCGCGGCGACCAGGCCGAGCGACCCGCGGGCACTGACGCCGTACTCGAGCACTCCGTCGAGGGTGTGCACGCCGTACCGGTGCGGGTGGCGGGTCGCCATCACGAGCTGCACGGCGTACATGGCGACCGCGTGGTGCACGAAGACCTGCTCGGCTTCGGCCTGCAGCCGGACGATGTCGGGCACCGTCAGGATCTGCTGCGCGCGTGGCCGGTCGGCGCTCATCCGCTGCACGATGGTCAGCTCCCCGAGCTCGTCGGCATGGTCGACGTCGACCTTGAGCAGGAAGCGGTCGCGCTGCGCTTCGGGGAGCGCGTACACGCCGTCGTTCTCGATCGGGTTCTGGGTGGCGAGCACGATGAAGGGGTCGGGGAGCCGGTGGGTCTGCCCACCGATCGAGACCTGCTGCTCGGCCATCGCCTCGAGCAGCGCCGACTGCACCTTGGCGGGAGCGCGGTTGATCTCGTCCGCGAGCACGAGGTTGGCGAACACCGGTCCGGGTTCGACGTCGAAGGTCTCGGTGGACGGCCGCCAGACCCGCGTGCCGACGATGTCGGACGGCATCAGGTCGGGGGTGAACTGCAGGCGGACGAAGTCCCCGCCGACGACGGTGGCCAGGGTGCGCACCGCGAGGGTCTTCGCGACGCCGGGGACGCCCTCGAGCAGCACGTGGCCCCGGGCGAGCAGCCCGATCATCATCCGTTCGACCATGGCGTCCTGGCCGACGACCACGTGCTTGACCTCGAACAGTGCGCGTTCGAGGACGGCTGACGCGGACGGCGTCGTGAACGGGTCGGCGTGGGCGGCTTCGGTCATGGTGTCCTCCTGTCGTTCGGGTGCGTCCCACTCCAGTCGCCAGGGGCGAAAACGACGGGAAGCCGGATCGAAACCGGACCGAAAAGGGGGAACGGACAGTACCTGTCAGTCGCCCAGCCGCCCTGGTTACCGTGAGGCATGCGCGTGCTGATGGTGGAGGACGAAGCCGGTCTGGTGACCGCGTTGCGCGTCGCCCTGCAGCGTGAGGGGTACGCGGTCGACGCCGCCGGCACGCTCGGGGACGCCCGCGCGAAGCTCGCCGTCACGCACTACGACATCGTCCTGCTCGACGTGAACCTGCCGGACGGGGACGGCTTCGAGCTCGCCGGCGAGCTCCGGTCGACCGGCGAACCCGGTGGGTCCGGTGGGTCCGGTGGCCCCGGCCCACGGATCCTCATGCTCACCGCCCGCGGCCAGCTGCGCGATCGGGTCCGCGGGCTCGACCTCGGTGCCGACGACTACCTTGTGAAACCGTTCGCGCTCGTCGAGCTCACCGCCCGGATGCGCGCACTCACCCGGCGCTCGGGCGAGGCCGCGTCCTCCGTGCTCGTCGACGGCCCGATCGTCGTCGACACCGCGCGGCAGCTCGCGCGCCGTGGCGACCGCGAACTCGCGCTGACCCTGAAGGAGTTCGGGGTGCTCCGGTACCTGCTCGGCCGTGTCGGCTACGTGGTGTCGGCAGAGGAACTGCTCGAGCACGTGTGGGACGAGAACGCCGACCCGTTCACGCAGACCGTCCGGGTCACGGTGGGCACGCTCCGCCGGAAGCTCAGCGTCGCGGACGAAGAGCCGGCGATCGAGACCGTCGTCGGCCGCGGGTACCGGCTCCGGGAACTCACCGAGGACGGCACCGGGGACTCGTCGACGCTCGGAGCGCCAGCCGCGCCGGTACGGGCGGTCGGCGCTGCCGGCGCTGCCGGCGCTGCGTCGTGAGCGCGCTCGACCGCGCCAGGCGCGAGGTCGGCCACCGCCGGTTCCTCCGCCTGCCGGCCTGGGCACGCACGATCCGGATGCGCCTGACCCTGACGTACAGCGCCGTCCTGTTCGGGATCACCGCACTCGCCCTCGCCGCCGTCTACGTCGCCCTGTCGAGCACGGTCAGCGCCGAGCCCCTCAACCCCGTCACGGTGAAGAAGTTCTACAAGGCCGCCGACGGCACGATCGTCTACAAGCCCGGCGAGCAGTTCCAGGTCGCCGACCTCGAGACGGTGCAGCGCGCCGTCAACTACACGTCCCTGCAGTCGCTGCAGCAGTACTCGATCATCGCCCTCGTCGTGATGTTCGTCCTGAGCCTGGCGATCGGCTGGTGGGTCGCCGGCCGCGCGCTCCGCCCCGTCGGTGCGATCACCCGGGCGACGCAGGAGATCACCGCGACCGACCTGTCACGCCGCATCGACGCGTCAGGACCTCCCGACGAGCTGCACACCCTCGCCGACACCATCGACGGGATGCTCGACCGGCTCGACCGCGCGTTCCGGGCCGAACGGATGCTCGTCGAGGACGTCTCCCACGAACTGCGGAACCCCGTCGCCGTCGTGCAGTCGAACGTCGAGGCCGTCCTCGCCGACGACGCCGCCACCCCGGCCGAACGGCAGGCGTCAGCCGACGTCGTGCTGCAGTCCACCCGGCGGATGAGCCGCCTGCTCGAGGACCTGCTCGCGACCGCCCGCACCCGGTCCGAGGCCTTCACCGACCGCGACGTCGACGTCGCGCGGCTGGCCGCGTCCGCTGCTGCGGAGTACGGGATCCTGGCGAGCCGCCGCGACCTCACGATCCGCGAGCGGATCCACGGTGGCCCGGTGGTGTTCGCCGATCCCGACGCCCTGTCGCGCGCACTCGGCAACCTGCTCTCGAACGCCGTCCGGCTCGCACCCGTCGGCTCCACCGTGACGATCGGCGTCGGGAGCGTCCGTGGGTGGGCGTGGCTCGCGGTGCGTGACGAGGGCCCCGGCATCGCCGACGATGCCCGGCCACGGGTGTTCGACCGCTTCTACCGGGAGTCCTCGGACGCCTCCACCGGCAGCGGCCTCGGGCTGTCGATCGCGCGCCAGATCGTGGAGAGCCACGAGGGCCGCCTCCGCCTCGAGAGTCGCGGCTCCGACGGGTCGACCTTCGTCATCTGGTTGCCGGAGCGCGCCGTGCCGGGCGCCCCGACGAGGACGGACGAGCCGCCGGACGGCGACCCGCTCGCCTGAGAGCCGACCCCGTGACGGCCAGGAGGCCCGTGGCGGCGCCGCCACGGGCCTCCTGGCCGTCTCCTGGTCGCGTCAGGCCTCCGGGATCACCCGCTCGAAGCGGCTCGTGTCCGCACCGTCGGGGTCCGGGCCGTTCCGGCGGCCCGTGTCGAGCGCGTCCAGGGCCCTGAGGTCGTCGTCGGACAGCACGAAGTCGAAGACGTCGAAGTTCTCCGCGATCCGTCCGGGGTTCGTCGACTTCGGGATCGCGTTCCGCCCCTGCTGCACGTGCCAGCGGAGCATCACCTGAGCCGGCGTCTTGCCGTGCGTCTGGGCGATGGTCCGGATCGTCGGGTCGTCCATCACGCTGACCCGCTCGTCACCCCAGCCCGGGTAGAAGGTGATCCCGCCGATGGGGGACCACGCCTGGTCGAGGACCCCGTGCTCCGCGTCGGCGCGCTGCACGTCCGGCTGCGTGAAGTACGGGTGCAGCTCGACCTGGTTGAGCGCCGGGATGACGTCGGTCGCGTCGAGCAGCGACTGCAGGTGGTGCGGCATGAAGTTGCTCACGCCGATCGCTCCGACCCGACCGTCGGCGTACAGCGTCTCGAGCGCCTTGTACGCCTGCACCGTCCGTTCGAAGCGGTCCGGCGCGGGCTGGTGCAGGATCAGCACGTCGACGCGGTCGAACCCGAGCTTGCCGGTGGCCTTCTCGAACGCGTGCAGGGTCTCGTCGTAGCCGTAGTCGGAGACCCAGATCTTCGTCTCGACCACGATCTCGTCGCGGTCGACGCCGGAGGCGCGGATGCCCTCGCCGACCTCGCGTTCGTTGCCGTACGCGGCGGCGGTGTCGATGTGGCGGTACCCGGTCTCCAGTGCCGTGCGGACCGCGTCCACGGTCTCGTCGGGTGCGCTCTGGAACACGCCGAAGCCGATCGCGGGGATCTCGAGTCCGTTGTTGAGGGTGAGTGTGTCCATGCCCACGACGCTAGGCCGGTGCCCCTGACCCTGACGGGTACCAGCAACCCCTTCTTCCCCGCCCGGCACCGTCCTACCGTGGACGCATGGACACCAAGAGCGAAGTGCGCGACTTCCTCCGCACCCGCCGCGAGCGCGTCACGCCGCAGCAGGTCGGCCTGCCCGACTTCGGTGGCGCCCGACGGGTCAAGGGTCTCCGCCGCGAGGAGCTCGCGCTCGTCGCCGGCATGAGCGTCGACTACTACATCCGCCTCGAGCGCGGGAACCTCACCGGCGTCTCGGAGAGCGTGCTCGAGTCGCTGTCGCGTGCGTTGCGCCTCGACGACGCCGAGCACGCGCACCTGTTCGACCTGGCCCGCGTGCAGAACGCCTCGGCGACCACGCGGCGGAAGCCCCCGACGTCGAAGGTCCGACCGAACGTGCAGCGCATGCTCGACGGCATGACCATGCCCGCGTGGGTGCGGAACGGCCGCTCCGACTTCCTGGCCGGCAACGCCCTGGCACGTGCGCTCTACTCGCCGCTCTTCCTCGACCCCGCCGGCACCCCGAACACCGCCCGCTTCGCGTTCCTCGACCCGCGCGGTCAGGAGTTCTGGCGCGACTGGGACGTCGTCGCGAGCGACATGGTGGCCGTGCTCCGTGCCGAGGCCGCCCGGTCGCCGTACGACAAGGGACTGACCGACCTGATCGGCGAGCTCTCCACCCGCAGCGAGGAGTTCCGGCAGCGCTGGGCCGCGCACGGCGTCATGCGGCACCTGAACGGCTCGAAGCGCGTGCACCACCCCGAGGTCGGCGACCTCGACCTGACGTACGAGACGATGGAGCTCGCGACCGACACCGGTCTGACGCTCATCGCCTACGGCACCGAGCCGGGCTCACCGTCCGAGGAACGCCTGCAGCTGCTCGCGAACCTCGTCGCCACGACGGCCGCAGCCGTCCCGGAACCGGAGGACGCATGAGCGAGACCGAGTCCGTCCCGACGACCGCAGCCGCCGCGCCGCTCGGGTTCCTCGGCCGGTTGCGGTTCCGCTGGCGCGCGGAGCAGGAGATCCACGACCTGACCCGCGACCGTGCGCTCGAGGAGCGCGTGCGTGCCGAGGCCGCCGTGCGGCTCGCGCCCGGCCCGTGGCACCTCGGCGAGCTGTTCCGACGTCGTTGACGCATCGACAGGGCGGACGGGAGGCCCGTGGCGATGCCGCCACGGGCCTCCCGTCCACCACTCGGTCGCGTCTCGGTCAGCCGCGTGCGTCCGCAAGGTCCTGACGGACTGCCGCGGGTTCCGCGTCGAGCGGCTGGTTCTCCTGGTCGCGGACCCCGTCGACACCCGTGTCCGGGTCGAGCGCCGCGAACACCGGCCCGAGGTCGGCCTGCTCCGGACCGCGCTCGGCGACGAGTTCGAGCGTCCGGCCGACAGCGGTCTCCGTGGTCAGGGCGTCGACCAGGACCCGCGCGATCTGCCGCCGGGCGATCACCCCGTCCGCAGGGCTGCCCGCGTGACGGGTGTCACCCTGCAGGAACGTGACCTCGAGCTGGTCCGTGCCGTTCATGTCGAACCACGACGGCCGGACGATCGTGTACGCGTTGCCGGAGGCGCGGACGAGTCGTTCACCACGGCGCTTCCAGTCGTGCGTCGTACCGCGTCGCGTGACGCCGATGCTCGTCATCAGCGCGATGCGCACCGGGCGACCGTCGAGCGCGGTCAGGACGTTCCGGACCGCGCCGTAGTCGACCGCCTCGGCGTCGTCGCTGCCGTAGGCCGCACCGTGGGTGAACACCACGGCGTCGATGCCAGCCACCGCGTCGCGGAGCGAGTCCGCGCGGGTGAGGTCGCCGACGACGACCTCGGCGGCCGGGTCGAGCCGACCGGCCCGCGACCCATCACGCACGAGGGCACGGGTGGTGTGCCCCTGGCGCACCGACTCCGCGACGACGAGGCGACCGACGCTGCCGGTCGCCCCGACGACGAGGACCGTCACGCCGCTCACCGGCGACGTGCGGCGGGTACCAGGGTGTGCTGCCCGTAGCTGTTGTCGTCGGGGTTGATCGTCACGCCCGGTGCGACGAGCTCGTCGATGCGGTCCAGGACCTCGTCGCTGAGCACGCGGTCGGCGGCAGGGAGCTGCGACTCGAGCTGCTCCATGGTTCGCGGGCCGATGATCGCGCTCGTGACGCCGGGGTGCCGGATCACCCACGCCAGCGACATCTCGATGAGGGACATGTCCTGCGACTCGGCCAGGAGTGCGAGTTCCTCGACGATGTCGAGCTTCCGCTGGTTCGCGGGCGTCGACATGTCGAACCGGGCCGCGGGGCGGTGCTTCGCCGTCGGGGTCCCGGGAGCGTCCTTGCGCCAGCGGCCACTGAGCCAGCCGCCGCCGAGCGGGCTGTAGACGAGGGTGCCCATGCCGTAGCGCTGCGTGGTCGGCAGGACGTCCTCCTCGATGCCACGCACCAGGATCGAGTACGGCGGCTGCTCGGTGCGGAAGCGCTCCAGGCCACGGCGCTCCGAGGTCCACTGGGCCTCGACGATCTCGGCGCCCGAGTACGACGACGATCCGATGTTCCGGACCTTGCCCTGGCGGACCAGGTCGGTCAGGGCGCCCAGGGTCTCCTCGACGTCCGTCGTCGGGGACGGACGGTGCACCTGGTACAGGTCGATGTGGTCGGTGCCGAGGCGGCGCAGGGAGTTCTCGACCTCCTGCATGATCCAGCGGCGCGAGCCCCCGGAGCGGTTCGGGCCCTCACCCATCGGCATGAAGAACTTGGTGGCGAGCACGACGTCGTCACGGCGGTCCTTGATGGCCTTGCCGACGATCTCCTCGGAGACGCCGTCCGAGTAGGCGTCGGCGGTGTCGACGAAGTTGATGCCCGCGTCGAGGGCACGGTGGATGATCCGGATCGAGTCGTCGACGTCGGCGTTCGCCCACGGGCCGAACATCATGGTGCCCAGAGCGAGCGGGCTCACCTCGACGCCGGTGCGTCCGAGCTGGCGGTACTCCATGGTTTCCTCTCCGTGCCCGCGGGTCTCGCCGGGCACGGCTGCCACGCTAGGCCGGTCACCCACGGTGAAAGGGGGGAGGCCCTTACCTCCCTCGGTCGGCGGGGCGGTCGTAGCGTCGGGGACATGACGTTCGCCGAGACCGACCCCGAGTTCGCCCAGTACCACGCCGACTTCGTGGACGAGACGCTGCAGCACGCGTCGCTCAGCGGCCACGACCGCGCGGTCGTGCAGCTCGGCGCGATGATCGCCGCCGGCGCGCAGACCGCCTTCCGACAGCTGCTCGGCACCGCGCTCGACGAGTCATTGACCCCGGTCGAGGCGAAGGAGATCGGCTACCAGGCCGTCGCCTACGTCGGGTCCGCGCGCGCCTCGGACTTCCTCACGATCACCAACGACGTGCTGATCGCGCGCGGTGTCGAGCTCCCGCTGCCGGGCCAGTCGACGACCACCCCCGACGACCGACTCGAACGGGGCCGTGCGGTCCAGAGCGCCGTCGTCGGCGCCGGACGTGTCGACGCGATGTACGAGAACGCGGCCGACGACACCGTGCACTTCCAGCGGTTCCTGTCCGGCAACTGCTTCGGCGACACCGTCGGACGGGACGGGCTCGACCTGCCGACGCGTGAGCTGCTGACGTTCGCGGTCCTCGTCGCGCTCGGTGGTGCGGACGCGCAGGTCACGGGACACGTCGCGGGCAACCTGCACGTCGGGAACACCCGGCAGCAGCTGCTCGACGTGCTCACCGTCCTGGTGCCGGTGATCGGCTACCCGCGGACGCTCAACGGGCTCGCCGCCGTGAACGAGGGTGCGCCCGCCGCTTGAGGTCGCGGCCGGTCCCTCAGGCGACGAGGGGGCCGGCGACCTCGAGCTGGTCGTGGTCGACCTGCCAACGGACGGCGTCGAGCACCGTCTGTTCGGCGGTGAAGCCCGGCGTGTAGCCGAGCAGACGGCGGGCCTTCTCGACGCTGAACACCTGGCTGCGTGACAGGTGCTCCCAGCTGGCGCCAGCGTGCTCTGGAGTGGTGGTCTCGCGGAACCGGTCCCAGCTGACGGGCTCGAGCCGGGCCTCCTGGCCGAACCACGACGCTGCCAGGTGGGCGTACCCACGCGCGGTGAGCGCCGTCGGGGCCGTGATGAAGAAGTCCTCGCCGACCGCCGCCTCGCGGTGTTCGACGGCGAGCTGGAAGGCCTGCGCGACGTCGTCCGCGTGCACGTGGGCCATGGTCTCGGCACCGAGACCGGGGACCTCGATCGCCTCGCCGGCGGACAGCCTCGTCAGCACCGACGGGTCGAGGTTGCCGAGCGGACCGATCGGCATCCAGCCCGGACCGCTGATGTGACCCGGGTGCAGCGTCGTCGTCGCCAAACCCCCTGACACGGTTTCTTCCTTGAGCATCCGCGCGATCGCGTCCTTCTGCACGCCGTAGTCGCCGAAGGGCGGCGTGAAGTCGTCCTCGGTGATCGGCAGCACACGGGATGCACCCGCGCGCCAGATCGAACCGCAGTGCACGACGTGCGTGCCCGTGCCGCGGAGCGCTTCGACGAGGGCGGCGGCGGACGGCTCGGTGAAGCAGACCAGGTCGACGACGGCATCGGCGTCGAGCGCAGCGATCCGCGTTCCGAACGTGCCGTCGCGGTCCTCCTGCTCACGGTCCGCGGTGACGCGTTCGACCCGCTGCCACTCGGGGGAGTCGGCGTAGGGGGTGCTGGTGCCGCGACTGATGGCGACGACCTCGTGACCGGCGCGGACGAGGCGGGGGACGAGGAACGTGCCGATGTGGCCGGTGGCTCCGATGACGACGATGCGCATCAGTCGGCGGTGATGACCTTCACGGAGCCGGCGATGGTCGCGGCGTCCTCGGCGAGCGCCACGACCGGGTCGGGCAGGCGGGTGGTGGCACCGACGAGCTTGCGGGCACCCCACCCGACGAACGACCCGACGATCGCACCGACGCCGCCGAGGATCGCGCCCTCGATGCGCAGGTCGCGCTTGCCGGTCGTGCCGAGTGCCGCGCCGACGAGCGCACCGGACCCGATGCGGCCGATCAGGCCGGCGGGGGAGATGCGGTTCGGGGTCATCGGCAGCTTGTCGCCGATGAGTTCACCGACGGCCGAGGCGACGAGGAGTCCGCGGCCGAGCGGGGTGCTGAAGACCTTCCAGTCCTGCCACGACCCCTTCAACGAGGACCGGTCGTGGTTCAGCGCCAGCACCGCGAGTGGGGTGGCACTGCGGCCGCCGCTCAGGATGCCGAGCACCAGGGTGCGGACCAGGGTGTGCTGCTCGTGCTGCTTGCTCATCGTGTCTCCAGTCGTGATCAGGTCCGACCGTACGCACGCGGGCCGCGAGCGCTCCGAGGGTCCTCACGGACTGCGGGTACTGAGCCGGCCCGAGTAGCGTCCGCCGCATGAGCAACGTCATCGTCTTCGGCGGCCACGGCAAGGTCGCACTCCTCACCACCCGCATCCTCAGCGACCGCGGCCACTCGGTCACCTCGGTCATCCGCGACGCGGACCAGTCCGACGAGATCCGCGCCCACGGCGGCGAACCCCGTGTCGCGGACATCCAGCAGCAGTCCCTGACCGACTTCGCGGAGCTCGTCCACGGGCACGACGCCGTCGTGTGGTCGGCCGGTGCCGGCGGCGGGTCCGTCGACCGCACCTGGGCGATCGACCGCGACGCCGCGATCCTGTCGGTGCAGGGCGCGAAGCAGGCCGGCGTCGACCGCTACGTCATGGTGTCGTGGTCCGGGTCGCAGCTCGACCACGGGGTTCCGCAGGACAACGACTTCTTCGCCTACGCGCAGTCGAAGGCGATCGCCGACGCCGTGGTGCGCGACTCCGGTCTGCAGTGGACCATCGTGGCGCCGAGCACCCTGACGGACGACGACGCCACCGGCTCGGTCGACTGGGCGGGCTCGTCGAGCGACGTGCCGCGCGGCGACGTCGCACACGTGATCGCCGACGTGCTCGAGACCCCCGGCACGGCGGGCAACACCATCCGGTTCAACTCGGGATCGACCCCGATCGCGGACTTCCTGCGCGCCGACGCCGTCTGACGACGGGGCGCGGTCTGACGACGCCGACGCGGTCTGACGACGGGGCGCGGCCCGCGGCCGCGCTTCAGTAGATCGCTGCGATGCCGGTCATGTCGCCGAGCCCGAGCGTGCGTGAGCCGGTGTCGCAGTACCCGCCGGACGGCTCCATGACCTGACCGGTCCCGGTCTTCACGTGGCCGAGTCCGTACAGGTGTCCCCACTCGTGAGTGGCGACGGCCTGGGTGTCGAACCGTGCGCCCGAGCAGGTGGTCGTCGAGCTCCACTTGTAGCTGGTGGCGTACCGCTGGTCGGACTCCTTCGCGACGCCGTTGCCGTCGTACCAGACGCACGTCACGCCGAGGGTGCCAGAGGGCAGCTTGCCCCATCCGACGACGCTGTAGCCGTTGCTCTTCGAGCAGCCGCCCTTGTCGGTGAGCCCGGGCACCTGGGTCGCCAGGCGCACGTAGGAGTTCCGGGCCGACGAGGTCACCGTGCGGTCGCACGACGCGATCGTGCCGGTCCACGCGTTCGCCGCCTTGCGCAGGGCGTCCTTGGCGTACGACGACTTCTGGCCGGACTCGTTGTAGTACCACTGCACCGTGCTCGACCAGCGGTAGGGGTTCCGTTCGTTGGCCGTGCTGGTGCACTTGGTGGTGGCCGCGGTCGTGGCGGCCGGCGCTGCGGGTGCGTCGGCGGCACCGCTGGCTGCCGCGCTCCTCGCCTGCTCGCGGCGCACGGCGGGCGCCGAACCGCTCCAGGTCTCGTCGATGCGGACCGCGACACCGCCGGTGCCGGTGTTCGCGATGACGACCTCCGCCAGCTCCGGAGCACCCGGCGCCGCCGAGCTGCTGGCCATGACGCTCTCACCGGGCGCCGGCACGGCGAACGTGCGGCCGTCGGGCAGCGCGACCGTGCCCGACGAGACCGTGCACCCCGACCGGAGCGTCTGCACCGAGAGCGTCCCCGTGGCGCAGCGGGTTCCGGCGGCCGGCGTCGATGCCCCCGGCGTCGCCGCCTGCGCGGGTGCCGCCGTCGCGGTGAGGCCGACGACGAGTGCGATGACCGCCCCGGTGGTGAGCGTGTTCCTGACAGGACGCATGGTTGCCTTCCCGCGGTGGGCCCCTGTGCCCGCCGTCCCTGATCGGGTCCATGCTCGCCGATGAGCCCCGTCAGGTCCAGGGCTGCGCCAACAGGACAGGAAGCGCCCAGCCGTCGGGGTCGGTCAGCGCAGCCGCTCGACCATCGGACACGCGAACGGGTCGCGAGCCGCCAGACCGACCTCGTTGAGGTAGCGGACCACGATGACGTAGGAGTGCACCAGCGTCGTCTCGGTGTACGGCACGCCCTGGTCGGCGCAGTACTTCCGGACCATGTCCCGGGCGGCCCGCAGGTTCGGTCGGGCCATGCTCGGGAACAGGTGGTGCTCGACCTGGTGGTTCAGACCGCCCATGAAGTACTCGACCCAGGCGCCGCCGCCGATGTCGCGCGAGGTCAGGACCTGGCGTGAGAAGAAGTCCACGCGGCGACCGGGTTCGATGACGGGCATGCCCTTGTGGTTCGGCGCGAACGCGATCCCCATGAGGAACCCGAACACGGCGAGCTGCACACCGAGGAACGCGAAGGCGATGCCGACCGGCAGGAACCAGAACACGACCCCCAGGTAGAGCACGAACCGGCCGACGAAGACGGACCCCTCGGCCCACCGCCGCTTCACCGGGCCACGGCTCGTGTACGTGCGGATCGACTGCCAGTGCAGGTTCACGCCCTCGACCAGGAGCATCGGGAAGAACGCGTACCCCTGCACGCGGACGAGCACGCGCAGGAACCCGGTCCGGCTGGCAGCGTCCTCGGGCCGGAACGAGATCGCGTCGAACGAGATGTCGGGGTCCTTGCCGACGGTGTTCGGGTTGGCGTGGTGCCGGGTGTGCTTGTTCATCCACCACGCGTAGCTGATGCCGGTCAGGAACGTGCCGGCGTACCGGGCCGCCCGGTCGTTCCAGTGGTGCGACGCGAACACCTGTCGGTGGGCGGCCTCGTGCGACAGGAACGCGAACTGCGTGAACAGGGCGCCCAGCACCCCGGCCACGATCAACTGGTACCAGGAGCCGCCGAGCACGGCGAACGCCCCGCCGGTGACGCCGAGCAGCGCGGCGAGCACTGCGATGAGGCCCCAGTACCAGCCCGTGCGGCGACCGAGCAGCCCAGCGGTGCGGACCTGCGCGAGCAGCGCGGTGTACGTCGAGGTGGTGTCGGTCCGAGGCGACCGTCGTTCGGTCTTCCGGTAGCCCGTCGGTACGACCAGTTCGTCGCCCATGCTTTCCTCCTGGATCCAGTGCTGCGCCTGCAACCGGGGTCCGGGGCTACGACTTGCTCGTGATCGTACGCCGGCCCGGACCGGGGACACACGGGATCAGGCGGGGAGGACCAGGCGGCGTTCGACGATGGCCCGGGCGACGTCGGCGAGGCGCTCCTGGTTCGACCGCGCGTACTGCCGCAGCAGTTCGAACGCCGCCTCGGTGTCGACCGAGTGCGTGTACGCCACGAAGCCCTTGGCCTGCTCGATCACGACCCGGCTGTCGAGGGCTCGCTGCAACTGCGCCTGCGTCAGCGCCGCGTGCTGCAGGGTCCGCTGCTGCAGGATGCTGATGGTCGCGACGTCGGTCAGGGCCTGAGCAGCCAAGGCATCGTCGCGGTTCAGCGCACCCTCGGTCTCGCGGAACAGGTTCAGCGACCCGAGCGTGGTGTCCCGCAACCGCATCGGGATCGCGTGCACCGACGCGTACCCCGACTCGGCGGACGCGGCGGCGAACGTCGGCCACCGGCGTTGCATCTCCGCCTGGTCACTGACGGACACCGGACGCCCGGTCGCGAAGCACTCCACGCACGGCCCTTCGCCGGCGTCGAGCTGGAGGAGTCCGACGAAGCTGGACCGCTCACTGGTCGACGCCACGACCTCGAGTTCCTGGTGCTGGTTGGCCAGCAGGATGCCGGCCGCCGAGGCGTCGAAGATGTCGACGACGCTGTCGACCAGGTTCTGCAGCAGGTCGACGACGTCGTACTCGTCGACGAGGGTGTCGGTCAGCGTGACGAAGGTGTCGATGAGCCGGCGCTCGCGGGTCGGTGCCATGGTGCGTGCTCCTCAGTTCTCGGAACCGTACGGCCGGGCGAGGTCGATGCGGCGAGCGATGACGTCGTTCGAGACGTCGCGGACGGTGCGTTCGGTGGCGAAGGCGTGCGCCTGCAGCACGAGGAGGGCGTCGGTGACGTCCACCCCGAGCTGTGCTGCGACCATGCCGGTCGCCTGGTGCACCTCTCGTCGGGAGTAGCGGCTGGTACCCATGTCGGCACGGCCGTCGGCGGCCGCGGCGAGCAACGCACCACGGAGCACCCGACGGGCTGCGACCTCGGTGAGCTCCACGGCGCCGCGGATCTGCCCCACGGTCAGGGTGCGCTCGCTGTCCACGGAAAGGTCGACGGCGCCGACGGGGATCGTCCCGATGCGCATCGGGAACGAGAACACCGCCCCGACCCCGGCGCGCAGGAGTTCCTCGAGCGCGAGCGGCCAGTCGGTGTTCGTCGTGCCGGACAGGTCGGACTCCAGGACCGGGCGGCGGGTCGTCAACGCCTGCCAGCACGGGCCCTCGCCGAGGTCGAACTGGATCTCGTCGATCCGCGCGGCGCGCGCGTCGCTCGCGCACACCGTCGCCGACCCGAGCGGGTTGCCGAGGGTGGAGATGCCGACCCCGGTGACGGGCAGCGTCGTCAGGAACGGCGGGCACATGTCGGCGCCGTCGGGTGCGGCCTGCAGTGCGGAGACTGCCGTCGTGAAGTCGTTCATCGCGAGGAAACCGTCCGGGTCCGTGAACGCGGGGCTGATCCGGCCCCCGCGTTGTGCAACGCTAGCGCAGTGCCCCGCTGGCGTCGCCCGCCGGGCACGTCGACCCGCGCGGACACGGTCAGCCCGCGCTGACGCGCGACGGCTCCGGCACGAAGTGGATCCGCTCCGCCGCCCGCGTGACCTCGCGGGCCCGGGCCGTGCGGTCGTCGAACTCGATGCGCGCTGCGTCACGGACCTGCTCCTTGTCGAACAACGACGCCCGGCTCACGACGTCGACGATCGTCGCGACCACCGTGGCGAGACCGCGTTCGAGCTGTCCGAGGTTCGTGTTGCCGATGACGAGACGCCGGTCCTGCACGTCGAGCGTGACGTCGGGGTAGCCGGCCGTCACGAGCTGCGCGTGTCCGTCGGCACCGCGCAGGCCGGCCATCTCGGCTGCGTCGGGTCGGCGGTTGAACACCGCCGGGACGTCGTAGTACTTCGCCGCCGTGGGCTTGCCGAGCTCGGTGGGCAGGCCGGAGGCCACCACACTCGTGAGCGCGAGCGGCGTCGAGGCCGCCTCGGACTGGTCCGTCATGATGACTCCCTTGGCGGATCCCCGCGGGAGCTCGAGAGGATCTCGGACTCGGTACGGCGACACCGTGGCGTCAGTGTGGGACCCGCGGATGTGAGCACTCCCAGCCGCGGCCCGACGCCGGGGCTCCACCACGCCCCGGCGCCACCCCGCTCAGGCGAACTGCGCGTAGAACGCCGACGGGTCCTGCGACAGCGACGCCTTCACCGCACTGCTCCACTCGTCGACGACGACCTCGGCCGCGCCCCGCTCGACGCCGTCCAGCGCGGCCCGCGCCACGTCGGCCGGGTCGACCTTCGGCCCCTCGTAGCCGTCCATCATGTCCGTGTCCGCCGCCCCGAGGTGCAGCCCCTGCACGCTGATCCCCTTGCCGGCGAGCTCCAACCGGACGGCGTTCGTCAGGTTCCACTCGGCGGCCTTCGCCGCCGCGTACGCGCCGGATCCCGGGTAGACGAACCAGGACAGTGCGGACAGGACGTTCACGATGCCGCCGCCGCCGTTCCGCTCGATCACCGGCGCGAACGCCCGGATCATCGCGAGGTTCCCCCAGTAGTGCGTGTCCATCTCGCGGCGTGCGTCCGTCAGGTCGTCGGTGAGCAGCGAGCCCGTCGTCGAGATGCCCGCGTTGTTCACGAGCAGGGTGACGTCGCCGGCGGCTGCGGCCGCCGCCTCGACCGACGCCGGGTCGGTGATGTCGAGCGGCAGCGCCACGACGCCCTCGATGTCCACGAGCTCGGGTCGGCGTGCGGTCGCGTAGACCTTGGTGGCGCCGCGCTCCAGCAGCTGCAGGGCGAAGCGGCGTCCGATGCCCCGGTTCGAGCCGGTGACGAGTGCGACCGATCCAGCGATGTCCATGGTGTCTCCTCCTGCCGCGCGGGTCTCTCCCGCAGCGGCTCGGTTACGCTAAGACCTCACATCCATGTCAGGGGCAAGCCCCGGATCGGAGACCGCATGCGGATCGGCGACCTCGCCGCGGAGACGGGTGCCAGCGTGCGCTCGCTGCGGTACTACGAAGAGCAGGGACTGCTCACCGCGTCGCGGACCACCAGCGGGCAGCGCGTCTACGACACCCCGGCGGTCGAGCGCGTCCAGCTCGTGCAGCAGCTGTTCGCCGCCGGTCTGCCGAGCCGCACCATCGTGCAGCTGTTGCCGTGCGTGGACAGCGGGCACGCGACGCCGGAGTCGTTCGCGCTGCTCGTCGCCGAGCGCGACCGGATCACGGCGCAGATGGCAGAGCTCGAGGCCGCGCGTGGCCGGCTCGACGAGGTCATCGCCATCAGCGAGCACCCGACTGCCGAGCACTGCCCGGCGCTGCGCGAGCCGGCAGACGGAGCGGTCGCGGCCTGAGACGGAACGCCAGAACGGACGGGAGGCACGGTGCGCGCCCGCCACATCCTCCCTCGCAGGCTCGGTCGGCGCACCCGCGCGACGCTTCGCGTCGCCGCCGAGCGGGTGCGCCCGTCCGCCACCTGGTCACGACCAGGGCAGCAGGTGCGGCGTCAGGGCTGGAACACCTGGATCTGGTCCAGCTCCGCGAAGCCCGTGCCCTTCGTG
Organism: Curtobacterium sp. VKM Ac-2887; assembly: GCF_015350935.1. Lineage (NCBI taxonomy): Bacteria > Bacillati > Actinomycetota > Actinomycetes > Micrococcales > Microbacteriaceae > Curtobacterium > Curtobacterium sp. VKM Ac-2887. The sequence goes on from NZ_JADKSB010000007.1 coordinate 47,472, forward strand.
AAGGTCAGCGTGTTCGCGCCGGCCTTCAGGGTGACGGTCTTCTGCGCCCACCCGAAGCGCCCCCAGTTGACGGTCGGCGCGTAGCTGACCGTCCCGGCCGACGTTCCGTTGACGGCGAGCGCGTGCGTGCTCGTCGCCCCGGTGCCGTTGTCGTACCGGACGTTGACGGTGTACGTCCCCGCGGTCGCCGCCTGCACCGTGAACTGCACGGAGCTGGTCGCGTTGTTGATGTTGCCGACCTTCGCACCGCCGACGGCGTCGGCCTGGGTGACCGTGCTCGTGTCGCTCCGCACGGCCGACTCGGCCTCGTACCGCAGCGCGTTGATCGGGATCGACCCGACCCGCACGTCGTTGTAGGTCGTCGTCAGGTTCTCGACGTTCGTCGCCTGGTAGAGCGTCTTGCCGTCCGCGCTCGAGTCGAAGCCCTGGGCGAAGCCGCTGAACGTGCCACCTTCGGCGTCGCGGGCGTCGTACGTGACCGCGTAGGGCAGTTGCTCCCACGAGCCGGAGCCCTGGTTGCGGTTGACGACGAAGTTCTGCCCGCCGTCGATGTTGCCGGCGCTGTCGAGCGACCACTTCGACGACACCACGATCATGCCGTTCGCGTTGCCCGTCGTCGGGACCCAGCGGACTTCGGGCGAGGAACCGACCCCGCGGCCGTCGGGCAGTGCGATCTTCGTCCCGATGCTCATCTCCGGGCTCCAGGTCAACCCGTCGGGCGAGGTCTTGAAGTACACCGGCGCCGTGTTGTTCGTCTGGCTCGGTCGGTTGACGACCTCGAACGTCGCCACGTAGTTGCCGTTCGGGATCCGGGTGACCGTGATCATGCCGGGCCGGTCACTCTTGTTCGTCGGCGCCGAGACGTTCACCAGGCCACCCCAGGTGAGACCGCCGTCCGTCGACCGTCGGTAGCTGACGGCCTGCAGGACGTTGTTCGCCTTCTGCCGCTCGTCGGAGAAGTACGTCACGAGACCGCCGTTGGCGTCGACCGCGAGGGACGGCTCCCAGACCGTCGAGGTGGTGGACGTCGGACTCGGGTCGTAGGTGGCGGGCCCGCCGGTGTCGACGGTGCTCACGAACGACCAGGTGAGACCGTGGTCGAGGCTCTTGTACATGACCAGACGACTGCTCGACCGGTCGGTCGGCATGATCATGCCGCTCAGCAGCAGGGTGCCGGCGGGCATGGTGCCGAGCTGGATCGGGGTCTCGTACAGCGAGGGCTGGGCGGTGCGGGTGAGCGTCGGGAACTGCGTGCTCGGCTTCACGGTGGCGACGCGGCTCCACGAGGTGCCGTTGTCGGTGCTGCGGTAGATCGGGTAGACCTGCACGCCGTTCTCGAGCACGAGCTGGTCGAAGGTGACGAACTGCTGGCCGTTCGCCGAGCCGCTGTTCTTCAGGACGATGTTCTTGGCGTAGGTCGTGCCGGCAGCACGTCCGCCCTCGGGGTTGAAGGCGGTGCCCGCTGCCGGCGAGTACACGAGGGCTCCGTTGCCGGTCGTGACCGCCTGGGCGGGAGCGGGGCCGGTGACACCGGCGACGAGGGCCGCCGCAGCAGCGGCAGCGGTGACGACGAGCGCGAGCGTTCGGCGTCGACGAGGCGCCGGAGCGGCGCCGAGGCGGAGGGACATGGTGCTCCGTTCGGTTGGTGGTGCAGTGGTGGTGCGCGGAGACGGACGGGAGGCGCGGGACCGACCCGACCCGCGCCTCCAGACCGTCACTGGGTCGCCGACAGGGCCGCTGCCACGGCTCGTTCCTGCCGCGCATGCGCGGCGAAGGCGTCGGCGACCGGGTTGCGACGGCGGTCGAGCCCGCCGTCGCCGTCTTCGACGAGGTCGAAGAGGCCCATCGTGAGCAGGTGCTCCTGGCGGGGTGCGTCCGTGTGCCGCCAGGTCCACTCGTACATGTCGAACAGCGGCCACCAGGTGTACCCGACCACCGGGACGCCCTCGGCACGGAGCTCGTGCACGGCGGCCACGGAGGCGTCGAGCCAGCCGATGCGTTCGTCGACGGACCCGGTGACGCACGTCTCGGTCAGCATGACCGGGGCGCCGTACCGCTCGGCGTACGTCGTCAGCACGTCGCGGAGTCCCTCGGCCCCCGTGTCCCGGTACGGACGCGGGTCGGCGAAGCCGCCGCCGTGGTGGACGCCGGCCTCGAAGACCTCGGTGGAGTGCAGGGGGTAGTAGTTGACGCCCATCACGTCCGGCCGGACCGCGTGCTGGCGGAACCAGTCCAGGTCAGCGTCGGTGACCCCGCCGGAGCGCAGCCGTCCGACGAGCGGATGGTGGTCGTCGACGCCGCCGGTCACGAGGTCCTCGACCAGGAACGTCTGCGCGCGGAGCCGCGCCACGGTGTCGCGGTGCTCGGGGGCATCGACGTCGCCGACGTACCGGATGCCGGCGTCGACGTGCACGAAGGTGGCGGCGTCTCCGAGTTCACGGGCGATCGCGTGCTGGGTGGAGACGAACCCCTTCGCCAGCGCCGAGGCGATCCGGGCAGAACCGTCGGCACCGGTCAGGTACGGGGGCCAGTACCCGTACTCACCCGAGAACAGGGCGTGGATGACGGGCTCGTTGACGGGCGTGTAGTCGGTCGCGACGTCGCCATACCGGGCGGCGAACCGGGCGGCGTACTCCGTGACGTGCGCCGGGTAGTCGGGGTTCGCGAACTGACCGTCGAGCCAGAGCGGTGTGCCGTAGTGCAGCAGGTCGATGACGGGCCGGAGGCCGGTCTCACGGAAGCGCTGCATGACACCGTCGACCCACGACCAGTCCCACTCACCGGGCTCCGGGGCGACCCGGTACCAGGGCACGCCCCAGCGGAGCAGCTCGGCGCCGACGTCGACCGCCAGGCCGAGGTCGGCGGCGTACTGCCGGTAGTGGTCGGTGAGTTCGTACTCGTCGATGGGGCGCTCGCCCGGACGGGCCTGCGGGACGAAGGTGTCCTCGATGCCCAGGGCGAAGTGCAGCCGTCCGTCGTCGGACCAGTGCATGGTGTCTCGTTTCGTGGTGGGCGCGTCCCCGAGGGGACCGCGCGGGGTCGTCGTCACTTGAGCCCGGTGCTGGCGACGCTCTCGATGAAGCGGCGTTGCACGAGCAGGAACATGACGGCGAGGGGCAGCACGGCGATCAGGGCGCCGGCCATCATCACGCCCTGCGGGATGATGCCGCCGGGTCCGGTCAGCAGGGTCAGCCCCGAGGTGATGGTCCCCATGTCCTGGTCCGTGGTGAACACCAGCGGCCAGAGCAGGTCGTTCCAGTTGTTGACGAAGGTGAAGATGCCGAGGGTGAGCAGTGCCGGTACGGCGTTCGGCAGGATGACGCTCCGGAAGATCCGCCACTCGGACGCACCGTCGATGCGCGCCGCGTTGTCGAGGTCGCGGGGGAGCGACACGAAGAACTGCCGGAGGAAGAAGATGCCGAAGGCGTCCGCCGCCCGCGGTGCGATGAGGCCGGCGAAGGTGTTCACCCACCCGAGGTCGGACACGAGCTGGTAGATCGGGATCAGGGTGGCCTGGAACGGGATCATCAGGCTGGCGATGATCACGATGAGCAGGACCTTGCTGCCCCGGAAGTCGAGCCGGGCCAGCGCGTAGGCGGCGAGCGCGTCGAACGCCAGCGCGAAGACCGTCACCCCGCCGGCGAAGGCGAAGCTGTTCAGGATGAGCCGGCCGAACGGCAGCTGTGTGAAGATCGCCCGGAAGTTGTCGAGCGTCCACGTGTGCGGGAACAGCGTCGGCGGGTAGGCGTTCACCTCGCTCGCCGGCTTGAACGCCGTGAACACGATGACGAGCACGGGGAGCAGCACCGCGAGGGTGACGATGAGCACCGCGGCGAAGCCGAGCCAGCGCATCGACGGTGCGCGACGGGCGACGGTCCTGCGCCGGACCGCGGTGGCCGGACGGGGGAGTGCGGTCATGATGCGGTGTCCTCTCCGCGCTTGCCGAAGAACAGGAACTGCACGAGGCTCAGCAGCAGGGTCGCGATCAGCAGCACGTACGCCAGTGCGGATGCGAAGCCGAGGTCGAGGTCCTTGAACCCGGACTGGTAGATCTGCATGACGATCGTCTCGGTTGACCGGTACGGCCCGCCGCCGGTCAGGACGTAGATCTGGTCGAACGCCTGCAGTGCGGCGATGAGCGCGACGATGACGACGAACGCCATGGTGTTGCTGAGCATCGGGAACGTCACGTTCGCGAACCGCTGGCGGCCGTTCGCGCCGTCCAGCTGCGCCGCCTCGTACAGGCTGGTCGGGATCTCCTGCAGCCCCGCCAGGAAGATGACCATGTAGAAGCCGAAGTTCTTCCAGACCGCGACGAGCACCACGGTCGGCATGGCGAGCGTCGGGTCCTGCAGGACGTTGCCGAGCCGGATGCCGCCCACCTGGAGCCAGTGGTTCAGCAGGCCGATCTGCGGGTCGAGCAGGTACGACCACGCGAACGCGGCGACCGCCAGGGACACGATGAACGGCAGGAACAGCGCCGAGCGGAAGAAGCCGCGGAACGGCAGCGCCGGGTGGTTGAGCGCCAGGGCCAGCACCAGCGCCACGGCGATCGCGACCGGCGTGAACAGCACCGAGTACAGCGCCGTGTTGCCGATCGAGCGGACCACGTCCGGGTCGGTGAAGACCCGGACGTAGTTCGCGAAGCCGACCCAGCTCGGGTCACCGAAGCCGCTGGCGTCCGTGAAGGACAGCCGCAGTGCCGAGAGCATCGGCCACAGGACGAACGCCCCGAGGATGACGATCGCGGGTGCGAGGAAGCCGACGACGGTCGCACGGCGGCGGAAGGTCCCGTTCAGGGGCGTCCGGCCGCCGAGCTGTCCCGGGGGTCGGTACCGACGGCGTCGGCCGAGTTGCTGCGTGGTCATCGTGGTCCTCTACTTCAGGGCTGACTGCACGTCGGTGTCGGCGGTGCCGAGGAGCGACTCCGGGTCGCCGCCCGCGATCGACTTCTGCGTCGCGGTGTCGAGCGCGGTGAGCACGTCACCGCTGTTCACGACGCCCGGGAGGAGCGGGATCGTCGTGCCGGGCAGACCGGTCAGTGCCGCGACGGTGGGGTTCGCGTCGACGTCGGCGGCGGTCACGTCGGTGCGCAGGGACGGCCAACCCGACCCGAGCGCCCACTTGGTCGCGACGTTCTTCTCGTTGAAGTACCGCAGGAAGTCCTCGGCAGCGGCCTGCTTCGGGTCGTCGGTCTGTGCGGTCACGCCGAGCGAGATGCCGATGGCGGAGGCCACCTGCGCCTTCGGCCCGGCCGGGATCGCGGCGATGCCGTAGTCGATGTCGGACGCCTTCGCGACGCCGGCCATCCACGGGCCGCCGATCTCCATGGCGGTCTTGCCGGCGGTGAAGAGCTTGTCGGCCGCGATGCCGTCGACACCGGTCGGCGAGATCTTGTCCTGCCGGATCGCCTTCGCCCAGTACTCGAGCGTCTCGACGTTCGCAGCGGAGTCGATGGTCGACTTCGTGCCGGCGTCGTTCGTGATCGAGCCGCCGTTGCCGGCGAACAGGCTCGGCCAGATGCCGTTGCCGACCGTCTGGTGGTCCGGCAGCACGAGCCCGTACTGCTCCGGGGTGCCGTCGCCGTTCTCGTCCTTCGTCAGCTTCTTCGCGTCGGCGACCCACTCGTCCCACGTCGTCGGGAACGCGTCGATGCCGGCCTCGGCGAAGAGCTTCTTGTTGTAGATCACGGACAGGGGCACGAAGCCGCTCGGGACGCCGTACTCCTTGCCGTCGACCTGCTCCATCGCGACGGCCTGCTCCTTGAGCTCGCCGGTGTTGCTGGTGTCGTCGTCGTAGAAGTCGCTCAGGTCGACGAGGGCCTTCTTCTCGGCGTAGACGGGCAGTCGGTCCGAGGTCATCGCGACGATGTCCGGGCCCTTCTTCGCCGTCAGCGCGGGGAGCATCGTGTCGTCGATGACCGCCCACGTCTTCGTCTGGGTCGTGATCGTGACCTTGTCCTGCGACTCGTTGAAGTCCTTGACGATGCCGTCCAGGACCTTGCCGTCGGCCTCGGTGTACCCGTGCCAGAACGTCAGGTCGACGTGGGCGTTCGCGGACAATCCGGGGGAGCCGGCGCATCCGGCCAGGGAGATCGCCGCCGCTGTTGCGAGCGCGACGACCGCGATGTGCTTCTTCATCGAAAACCTGCCATCCGTCCCGCACTTCGGTGTGCGAGACCTCGTCCATGCCGGATTTACACCGGTGTAAATCTGGACAGTAGTCCGTGCTCGACGGGCAGGTCAAGACCTCAGGCGGAGACCGTGCGTTCCACGGCGACGGGCGCCGACGACGCCCGCACGACCAGCGCATGCGGCGAGCGCAGCACGCCCGGACCGACGGCCGCGTCCTCCTCGAGCTGCTCGACGAGGACCCCGACCGCCGTCGCCGCGACCCGGTCCAGGTCGGCCGACACCGTGGTCAGCGCGGGCGTCGCGTACGCCGACTCCTCGATGTCGTCGAAGCCGACGACCGCGACGTCGTCCGGCACGGTCCGACCGGCGAGCTGCAACGCGCTCATCGCCCCGAGCGCCAGGGCGTCGTTGCAGCAGACGATCCCGTCGACCTCGACGCCGGAGTCGAGCAGCGCTCGCGCCGCCGCTGCCCCCTCGGCCCGGTGCCAGAGCGCCGTGGGGACGACGAGTTCGGGTCGGAACACCACGCCCTGCTCGGCGAGCGCCTCGCGGTACCCGCGGAGCCGCTCCTGCGCCGTCCGTACCGGCCCCGACGGTTCGGAACCGATGAAGGCGATCGAACGACGGCCCGCGTCGAGCAGGTGCGCCGTCGCGTCGTGCAGCGCGTCCGCGTTCGACATCGTGATGAACGTGACCGGGCTGTCCGGGATCGGCTCGCCGAGCACCACGAGGGGGAACTTCACCTCGAGCGCAGGAGCATCACTCGACCGCACCGTCAGCGGGCTGTAGATGATGCCGTCGATCGAGTGTTCGCGCATCCGGGTGATCGCGTCCGCCTCACGCACGCCGCTCGCGGTCTGCTCGATGAGCACCGTGTAGCCCACGGCACCGGCGGCGCGGATGACGGCGTCGGCGAGCTCGGCGAAGTACGCCTGCCGCAGCTCCGGCACCGCCAGGCCGATGACCTTCGACCGGCCGGCGCGGAAGTTCCGGGCCGAGACGTTGAGCTCGTAGCCGAGTTCGTCCACCGCCGCCATCACCCGGTCGTGGGTGCGGGCGGAGACGTGCTCGTAGCCCGCCAGGACGTTCGAGACGGTCTTCTTCGAGACGCCCGCGACGGCTGCGACGTCACTCATCGTGGGGGGCGAGCGGTGTCCCTGGGCCATCCGCGCTCCCCTCTCGCGTCCGGAATGCGTTGGGCAGGAACCTACCGCACCAGCGTGGTGCGGCCCGGACGTGTCGGTCCGGTCACGGCTGGCGGGCCCTGGGCGGCGTCCACGCCGGAGCTGCGTCCACTGCGTCGCCGATGCTCCGCGCGATGACCCCGAGGTGCCGCGTCTGGGTTTCGGTGAGTGTGTCGAACACCAGGCGCTCGACCAGGGCATGGTGCGCGGGCGTCGACTCGAGGACCTTGCCGTGCCCGTCATCCGTCAAGACCGCGAGGGTGAAGCGGCCGTCCGTCGGGTCGACCACGCGGCGCACCCACCCCTTCGCCTCGAGCCGAGTCACCGCGCGGGACAGTCGCGAGAGCGTCGAGCTCGCGTACCCGGCGAGCGTGCTCATCCGCAGGGTCCTGTCCGGCGCGGCGTCGAGGGCCGTGAGGACCCCGAGTTCGAAGTGCGTGAGGCCACTGTCTCGTTGGAGTTGGGCGTCGAGGGCGACCGGGAGCCGTTCGAGCATCGTCGCCACGGCTGCCCAGATCTCGAGTCGTTCGCCGCGCAGGCCGTGTGGTTCATCGGGCTGTGCCATCACGGCATCGTACGTCCGGTGACTTGCCTGAGCAAGTAAACGACCGTACGGTGACTTGCTCAGGCAAGTCACCGGGTCGAGTGACGCGGGACGACGAAGGAGGATCCATGGACCTGCAACTCCGAGGCAGAACGGCGTTCATCAGCGGATCGACGCAGGGCATCGGGTACGCGATCGCCTCCGCACTCGCGGCCGAGGGCATGCGCGTGATCGTCAACGGCCGGGAGGACGCCCGGGTCGAAGCAGCCGTCGATCGCCTGCGGCGTGACCAGCCGGGAACCACGGTGTCCGGGATCGCGGCCGACTTCGGAGACCCGGGCGACGTCACCCGACTGCTCGGGTCCCTCGACGACGTCGACGTCCTCGTCAACAACGTCGGACTCTTCGGCCTCGCCGCCTTCGAGTCGATCGCCGACGAGGACTGGTCCCGGTACTTCGAGGTCAACGTGATGAGCGGGGTCCGCCTGTCGCGGCACCTGCTCGGCGGGATGCTCGAACGCGGGTGGGGTCGCATCGTGTTCATCGGCAGCGAGTCCGGCGTGAACGTCCCCGCGGACATGGTGCACTACGGCGTGACCAAGGCCGCGGTGATCGCGCTCGCGAACGGACTCGCGAAGCAGACACGTGGGACCTCGGTCACGATCAACACCGTCCTCGGCGGTCCCACGTACTCCGACGGTGTCGCGACGACGGTCGAGGCGATCGCCGAGGCGCAGGCTCTTCCGGTCGAGGCGATGCAGGCCGCGATCATCGGTCAGAACCGGACCAGCCTGCTCGAGCGCTTCATCGACCCCGCCGAGATCGCGGCGCTCGTCACCTACCTCGCGAGCCCGCTGTCCTCCGCGACGAACGGCGCCGCGATCCGGGCTGACGGCGGCGTCCTGACCGGGCTCCTGTAGGTGGCACGTCAGCCGAGGTGTGCGTAGTCCGGCAGGTCGATCGCGTCGGCCGGTGGCGTGAAGAACCGGTCGCCGAGCCGACCGATGAACGGGGTGGAGGCGACCCGGACCGCAGCACCGAACGCGGCGATGCCGAGCCGGCTCTTCGGGTTCGCGACCCGCGGCACCCCCGGCGGGAGCTGCTGCGCCTGGGCGACGTACGGCCTCATGATGCGCTCGTAACCGCGGAATGCATCGCGGTGGTCGACGTGTGCGGCGAGTTCACCGGCCAGCACGTACGCCCCGGTGAGCGACAGGCTCGTGCCCATGCCGCTGACCGGCGAGGCGCAGTACGCGGCGTCGCCGACGAGCGCGACCCGACCCTCGGACCACCGCGGCGCACGGACCTGCCCGATCGACTCGGAGTACAGGTCGTCGGCGCTGTCGATGCCCGCGAGCACACGACGCGCTTCCCAGCCGGCGTCGGCGAAGACCTCGTGCAGTCGGCGACGCTGCTCCTCGATCGACCGTCGCTCGGAGCCGGCGCGCTCCCGGGTCCGATCGGTCACGAACGACAGCGTCGCCCGGATCGTGCCGTGCGGGTCCGGACGGAGGGTGATCGACCGACCACCCGGTGCGTTGTACCAGCGCCACCAGTCGTCGTCGGCATCGGTGCGGGGGATCGTCGCGTAGGACGTCTCGAGGCCGAGGGACCGGATCTCGGGCTCGTCGCCGAAGACCAGTCGCCGGGTACTCGACCCGATGCCGTCCGCCGCCACCACCAGGTCGAACCGCTCGTCGGCGGCGTGCTCGAACTGCACGGTCACGCCGTCGCCGTCGCCGTCGTCGTCCGCGATGCCGGTGATGCGGTCGCCGAACCGGTACTCGGTGGTGTCGGTGGTCCGGCCGACCAGCAGCTGCGCGAGGTCACCGCGCAGGATCTCGAGCTCCGCGGTGGCGCCGCCCGAGTCCGTGGTTCCGGCCGGGAACTCCGCGATGACCGAACCGGAGCGGCCGATGAACCGCGTGCCGACCTCACCGGTCGTGGCGGCACGGATGTCGTCCTCGATCCCCATCCGCCGCGAGACCTCGCGCCCGGCGCCCCGCACGTCGACGTTCTGGCCGCCGGCACGGAGCTCCGGCGCGCGCTCGACGATCGTCGTGTCGTAGCCGTACCGGTGCAGCCAGTAGGCCAGGGCGGGTCCGGCGATGCTCGCACCGGAGATGAGGACGCGCTTGCGGTCGGTCGACATGTTGCCTCGAATCTTGATTACCAATGAGATTGGCAATCTACATGACTACCATCGACCTCGTGCCGCACGACGAACCGACAGCGCCCACCGACGGACGACGAGACCGCGACGCCCGGAGCGACCGCGAGGACCGACGCGACCGCGAAGCCGCCCGTCGCGACGGACGACCGCTGCCCGACGACGACATCCGCGCCCGGGTCCAACAGGTCGGGGTCCGCCAGCAGCGCTTCGAGCGACACCTGGCCCGGGCACTCGACGTCGACGCGGCCGGGCTCGAGGCGATGGACCACCTCATCACCCACGGACGGTCCACCCCGACCGAGCTCGCGCGGCGACTGGAGATCTCCACCGCCGCCATGACCCTCGTGCTCAACCGACTCGAGTCCGCCGGCCACGTCACGCGCGAGCGGCACCCCAGCGACGGCCGGAAGCTCGTGGTCACCGCAGCCGAGCGGTCGTCCGACCGTGCGTACAACCTGGTGCTGCCGCTGATCGAGGGGATCGAGGACGTCGTCGCCGACATGGACGACAGCGAGCGCGCCACGGTGCAGGCGTTCCTCGACCGTCTGATCGGGATCTACGACGACGCGATGGACTGATCAGTCGACTCCGTCGGGTGACCACGGTCGCTCACCGAGGCTCCACCGCGCCATCGCCTCGACCTGTGCCTTCGCGCTCTCCAGGCTCGTGTGGTCGCCGAAGACCTCGCCCGACCACCCACGGACCTCGTACCGGTTCGTGAAGACGACGGTTCCGATGTGGGACCGGCCGGAGCGGGCTTCCCACCGGCCGACCTCGAGCGCGGTCCAGCTCGTCGGGTCGTGCTGGTGTGGGAGATCGGTCTGCGAGGAGGACATGGCGTTTCCGGTCGGCATCGGACGAAGAGATCGTGCCGGCAGCCGGGGGCCTGGGTCACCTGCGGTCGACGGTAGTCCCCGGCCGACACAACGGCTCAGGTTCGTCCGCCGGTCTGTGCGATCAGTGCGCCACGCGCGTGAACGTGCGGTGCACGACCCCCGACGGCGACGCGACCGTCTCGACGGCGAAGCGCTCCTCGATCCCCTCGAGTCCGGCCCAGAGCCGCTCGCCGCGGCCGAGTACGATCGGCACCTCGACCAGGTGCAGTTGGTCGACCAGGTCGGCCTGCAGGAACTCGCGGACGGTCTCGACCCCGCCGCCGACCCGGACGTCCCGGCCCGGTGCGGCCTGGCGGGCGAGCTCGAGCGCTTCCGCCGGGGTGGCGTCGACGAAGTGGAAGGTCGTCCCGCCCGCCATCTCGAGGGGCTCGCGCGGGTGGTGGGTGAGCACGAACACGGGCGTGTGGAACGGCGGTTCGTCGCCCCACCACCCGGTCCAGCCGTCGTCGGGCCACGGTCCGCGCTGGGGTCCGAACTTGTTCCGCCCCATGATCTCGACACCGATCTCCGGCCCCCAGGCGCGCGCGAACTCGTCGTCGACATCGGTGGTCCCGCCGGACGCCCCTTGCATCGCACGGAAGGTGGCCGTGGCGGCGAACCACCCCATGAGTCGGCCGTCGGCGTGCCCGAACGGCCGGTCGATCGACTGGTCGGCTCCGGCGCCGTACCCGTCGAGCGAGATCGCGAAGTTGTGGACCCTGACCGTCGACATGGTGCTCCTGTCCTGCTTCAGAGGGTGATGCCCGTCGCCGTCGCCAGGGCGTCGACGAGTTGGCGGCGGAACTGCGGGTCAGCAACCGCCTGGTGCGGCTCCTGCCGCTTTCCGTGGAACCAGTAACCACCGCTGAGGGTTGCGTCGGGGTCGGTCACGAGGGCTTCCTGGGTACGGTGCCCGAGCTCGAGGTCGTCCGACGCCCCCGCGCCGCCCATCTTGGTCGGGACCCAGCCCGGGTCGACGGCGTTGCTCAGGACACCGGGCCGGCGCTCGGCGACCTCGGCTGCGAGCGCGGTCACGAAGAGCTTGGTGTCCGAGTAGGTGTTCGTCTCCGCGGTGCCGTCCCAGTCGACGCCGTCCAGTCGGGGCCGGCCGCCGCGGTGCATCCCGCTGCTCAGGTACACGTGCCGGGTCGGCGCGTGGAGCAGCGCGGTGAACAGGTACGGCGCGACGACGTTGACCGGGATCAGCGCACGGCCGGAGATCACGCCGGCGTTGTGCACGACCGCGTCGATCGGGTCGCCGGCGTCGAGGTCGCGCGCGGCGGCGATCACGGCGTCGCGGTCGGACAGGTCGGCGACGACGAGCGTGGCACCACGGTCGAGCAGGTCGGCGACTGCCTCCGCCCGTGCCGTGCTCCGGGCGTGCACGACGACGTCGTGCCCGTCGCGGAGCAGGGTGTCGGCGGTCGCCCGCCCGAGGCCGTCGGTCGATCCGGTGACGAGGATGCGGGACATGCGTTCATCATGCGCCGGGTGGCGGGGGCGTGTGCGGCAGGTGGACCAGCAGCGGGGCGGACGGGAGGCGCGGGGCGGGCCCGCACCGCGCCTCCCGTCCGTCTCGGCCCGGCCACACGGCTGCAGTACGGTCGCAGCATGAGCAGCTTCCTCGACCCCGCGGACGCCGTCGCCGTCGGCGACGCGACGATCGTGCCGGACGCGACGCGTCCGGTCGCAGCGGTCGTCACGGGTGACGACGTGCGGTGGGTGACGTGGCCAGACGCCCCGTTGCCCGACGGTGCGGTCGACGACGTCCGCGTCCTGGCGACCACGGATGGCGCGTGGATCGTCTACGGGTCGAACGGTGACGGTGACGACGCGGTGTCCCGGTCCGCCGTCCACGTCACGCCGACCGGTGTGACGTGCGCGGTCGAGCTCGGGGATCGTCGGCCGCACGGTGCCGATGTTGACGGGTTGTGGATCGGTGACCCGCGACCCGCGTCGATGTGGGACGGCGAGGACGACGACGTGGACGTCGATGCGGATGCCGGTGGCTCCGACGACTCCGACGACGCCGACGCCGACGCCGACGCCGACGCCGACGATCCGCTCGACGGCGTCGACCCCGAGACCCTGCCGTGGGCGCCGGCCGAGCCGTTCTGGCCGACACCAGAGGAGTGGGCGGCGACGCTCGAGACCGAGGCCGCCGCCGAGCACGATCACGACGACCCGGAACTGCTCGACGACGAGGACGACGGTGGCCCGTACACCTGGAGCATCGGCTTCGGCGACGAGTCCGACGGCTTCGTCCCGTCGATGGAGCCACTCGCCGACCCGGGTCCGCCGCTGCCCACCCCGGCGACCGACCTGGTGCTCGTGCGGCCGGACGGCACCCGCGCGACGATCGCTGTCGACCACCTGGTCGACGGCGTCGGTCGCGAGGGCTCGGTGCTGACCGTCCGGTACGCGCCCACCGGGCCCCGGCGGACTCCGGACTCCGCGGGCGGGCTGGACTACACGTACCAGTACCGCGAAGTCGACGTCGACCTCTCCGATGGCCTGCCGACCACCATCACCACCGATGCCCTGCCGGCGCGGACGGTGGACGAGGACGAGGACGAATCGTCGTGGGAGGCTGAGGAAGCACGGCTCGAAGCGGCTCGCGCCCCGTGGATCGGGCGGCTCGACCTCACCGGGGTCGAGGGCGCCCGGTGGCCGCTCCACGACACGGACGACTCGACGAAGGCGCAGGCGGTCGCCGCACTCGTCGGGGTGTTCGAGTCGCTGGCCGAGCCGGGCATCCTGTGGACCCGCGAGCACCCGGAGCCCCGCCGTGCGGCGAGCGCCTACCGGGCCGTCGAGGTCGTCGTCGAGGGGGAGTGGCCGGCGACCGAGGTCGTCGTGTCGTTCGAGCACAGCGACGTGCCGTACCTGCGGCTCCGTCGGCGCTACCGGGTGTTCGACGACGCCGGCCACGTCGAGGACTGGACGTACGTGACGGTGTACCTCGAGGAGGACATCGCGACCCGGGACATCCCTGCGCGTGACGCCGCCGTGGACGGCGTCCTCGACATCTGACGGATCGCGCCCGTTCCGCAGCCTCAGCCGATGATGCCCGTGTGCTCGAGCACGATGTTCACGCCGATCAGGATGAGCACGACACCGCCGGCGATCTCGGCCGGCTTGCCGAACCGGGCTCCGACGCGGCGCCCGACGACCACGCCGGCGAAGGACAGCACTGCCGTCGTCACACCGATGAGCAGCACCGCGCCGCCGATCGACACCGGCAGGAACGCCAACGTGACACCGACGGCCAGGGCGTCAATGCTCGTCGCGATCGCCAGGACCAGGAGTTCGCGGATCGGCAGGCGGTCGGTGTCCTGCTCGGTGTCCTCGTGCTTCGAGAACGCCTCCCACAGCATCTTGCCGCCGATCAGCGCGAGCAGCCCGAACGCGATCCAGTGGTCGAAGGCGGCGATGTACTGCGCGAACGCCGAACCGAGCAGCCAGCCGAGCAGGGGCATGAGCGCCTGGAACGCACCGAACGTCAGCGCGATGACGAGCGCGTGCCGCACGTCGAAGCGCTTCATGTGCAGGCCCTTGCCGAGGGCGACGGCGAAGGCGTCTGCGGAGACGCCGAGCGCGATGAGGAAGAGGGCCCAGAACGACATGGGGGCGGCGCCTTTCGAGACGGTCGGACGGAGACGCCGACGTCTCAGGACCTGACGATCCTGGCATGGTTCCGAGGACGAAAAGGCCTGATCAGCGGTATTCGTCGTGCCGAATCCGGGGGTTGGTGCGCCCGCCCCGGCCCCCCGTGGTCGCCGCCGGTCGCGCCTCCGGTCCTCAGCGAGCGACGGACAGGGCGAAGGGCGCGAAACCGATTGCGCCGAGCAGGCTCGGCACCATCAGCGCCATCGACTCCGGGCCGGACGCGGTGGCGATCGGGCCGAGGTCCACGACCCACCCGTCCTGCCAACCCAGGCTGCGAAGCAGGTCGCCCACCGTGGCCTTCGCCGCGGCGTCGTCCCCGGAAACGAAGGCGGTCGGCGGGGTGGCGAGTGCCGCCGGCGCGGTCATGACCGAGAACAGCATCGTGTTGAGGCTCTTCACCACCCGGGTCTCCGGCAGGGCTGCCTGCAGCCGCTCGCCCAGGCTGCCGTCGACGTAGGCGAGTCCGCCCGGCAACCCGTCGGCGGTCCGGGTGGTCGCGTTCGAGACGTCGAGCAGGATGCGTCCGGCGAGTCCGGCTCGCAGTGCCGTCAACCGCTCCAGGGTCGTGTCGCCGGGTGTGGCGTTGACCACGACCGCGGCGGACCGGATCGCGGTCTCGATGTCGGCGACCTCGACCCCGGTGTCGGCCCAGTGCGGCCGGACGGACTCGGGGTCGCGGATGCCGATGGTGACGGGGTGGCCCGCGGCGGCGAGGCCACGCGCGAGCGTGCCCCCGACACGTCCGGATCCGAGGACGGCGATGGTGGTGGTGCTGGTGGTCATGGGGTGTCCTTCGTGGTCAGGTGCGACGGGTGGGTCAAGGGGTTGGGGTCAGCGGCTCAGCGGCTCATCGGGCGAGCACTGCTGCGATCGGGCGGGCGAGGTCCGGCGCCGCGGCGATGCAGTCCTCGCTCGCCAGCGTCCAGGGAGCACCGGTCGTATCGATGACTGCGCCGCCCGCCTCGTGCACCAGCAGGGCTCCGGCAGCCAGGCCGGACCGGACCTGCCCGAACTGCCAGAAGCCGTCGACGTGCCCGGTGGCGACCTGCACGAGCTGCACCGTCGCGGGGACCGAGGCCGACACGAGCAGTGCGGCGTCGAGCATCCGGTCGATCGAGTCGCTCATCCGGCGACGGACCGCCGGTGCCTCGCCCGGCTTCGCCTGACCGGTACCGACCAGGGCGGCTCCGAGCTCGGTCTTGTGCGAGGCGCTGATCGGGGTCCCGTTCAACCGCGCACCGGCCCCGCGGACGGCCGTGAACACCTGGCCGAGCGCCGGCAGGACGACGGCGGTCAAGACGGGGACGTCGTCGCGCACGAGCGTCGCCGTCACGCCCCAGTTCGCGGATCCGTGGACCAGGTTGACGTTGCCCTCGGCGGCGTCGGTCACCCACCACTCGCCTGGGCCGAGGGCGCCGTCGCCCTCTTCGTCGTCGTCCCACCGCGCGTCCGGGCGGAGCCGTTCGAGCGCCGGTCGGAGCACCGCCGTCGAGGCCGCGTCGTTCGCGTCGATCGCAGTGAGGAGCGACCGAACGTCGTCGACCCGGTTCGCGGTCGAGAAGCGCTCGAGGAGCACCTGCGCGGCCGCGGTCACCGCCTCGGTCACGCCGTCGAGCAGCTGGTGGTCGTCCATGGTCGTCTCCTGTCCCGGCCGACGCGGTCCGTCGATCCAGGAGCAACGCTACGAACGTCGACCATTGCGCACCAGTACATTCCGCGCACCGGTAGATTGCGTCTCGTGCAACTGGATCTGAACCTTCTCACCGCGCTCGACGCCCTGCTCGAAGAGGAGAGCGTGACGGGCGCCGCTGACCGACTGCACCTGTCGGCACCGGCCATGAGCCGCGCGCTCGGCCGCATCCGGATCGCCGTCGGAGACGAGGTCCTGGTCCGCAGCGGCCGGGTCATGCGGCCCACGCCACGCGCCCTCGCGATGCGCGAGGAGGTCCGGTCGCTCGTGCTGCGCAGCCGGCAGGTCCTGACACCCGAGACGACCTTCGACGCCGGCGCCCTGCACCGGACCTTCACGATCCGTGCGCACGACGCCCTGGTCTCCGTGCTCGCCCCGTGGCTCGTCGAGCACACGCACCGGATCGCCCCGGGCGTCGGCCTGCGGTTCCTCGGCGAACCGGACGACGACACCACGGACCTGCGGCGGGGCGTCGTGGACCTGGAGATCGGTTCCGCCGAGCCCGCGACCGCCGAGATCGACCACCGGCACATCGCGACCGACCCCCTGGTCGGGCTGGCACGCCGCGGGCACCCGCTCCTGGCCTCGGCCACCGCCGACGTCGACCTGGCTGCGTGGGCAGGTGTGCCGCACGTCGTCGTCTCCCGCCGCGGCCGGTTCGGCGACCGGATCGACGAGCTGCTCGCCGTGACCGGGCGGTCACGGTCGGTGGTCGCGTCGGTCGCGTCCACGAGCGCCGCCGTCGAGATCGTGCGCGCGACGGACGCGGTCGTCGTCATCCCGGCGTCGGTGGCGTCACGTGCCGTCCGCGCGGACGACACCGTGGTCTTCACGCCGCCCGTCGAGCTGCCGGCGGTTTCGGTCGTCCTGACCTGGCACCAGCGCTCCACGTCCGACCAGGGGCACCGGTGGCTGCGCGGCCTCGTCGAGCAGGCGCTCGTCGGCACGCTGGAACCCTGACCGGCTTCGGCGACCCGGCTCACGTCTTCGACGTCAGCCGGATCGGACGGGAGGCCCGTGGCGGGCCTGCCTCGGGCCTCCCGTCCGCCCTGCGGCGCGTCAGCGACCGGCTGCTGCGTGCGCGGCGACCTGGCTCGCGGACAGTTCCGTCCCGTAGACGGCCGCGTACCGCATGGACCCGGTGAAGTAGGCGTTGGCGGGCGAACCCGGCCATCCGCCGATGGTGTCGTAGCCGATCCGGAACCAGCCGGTGTAGTTCTCCGGCGTCTTGTACGTCGCGTTCGACGCGACCAGCGTGCCGTCGACGTACAGGCGCATGCCGTTGGTCGGCGACATCGTCGTCACGGCGTGGTGCCACGTTCCGTCGGTGTACACCTTGGGCGAGGTGACGACCTGGGTCGTGCCGTTGTAGGTCCCGAAGACGAGCTGTCCGCTCGTGTTGAGGTAGAGCTTCCGGTCGTGCTGCCCTGATCCGCCGGTCTGGCTGCTGCCGAAGCCGATGAGCTGTCCACCGGCGACCGTGGTCTTGAACCAGACCTCTTCGCTGAAGGTCGTCGGGTTGGCGTACGAGGTCGGGGTCGAGACGTAGCTCGTCGACCCGTTCAGCACGTAGGCGCTGCCGCTGTCCCGCGGGCAGGCGATCGGGGTCGCCGTGGCCGCGGTCATCGCGCCCTGGTACGTGCCGTTCGCCCCGCGGCCCGACCAGTCAGTCGCGGTCTTCGCGTTCGTCGACTCGGTGAGCCGGTACGCGAACAGGGCGTTCGCGGTGTCCGCTCCGACGGCTCCCGTGCAGGTGAAGTACGGCGCGGTCGCAGCGGTGTTCGTGTCGTTCCGGACGGTGGCGCTGTACGCCGAGCGCGTCGGGGCGAACTGGTTCAGCAGGACGACGACGGCCAGGGCGACCACGAGCAGGAGGGCGACGACACGGCCGTCACGCAGGTGACGGAGGATCACGAGGGACGCACCGCCTCGACGCGGCCGACGGCCAGGCAGGCCACGAGCGGCACCAGGCACACGGCGATCAGCGCCACCCACCCGAGCGGGTCGAGGTCGATGTTCGAGGTCAGCTGGTAGTGCCCGTTCTTCGTGAGCTCGTGGATGACCACGCGGCCGACCTCACCGTCGACCAGGTGCACGGTGTTGCCGCCGTGGGCGTCGATGCGCACCGGGAAGATGCCGGACGAGATGACGGTGGCCTCGACACCCGTCGGGCTCGAGGTGTTCGTGATGGTCGTCACGTTGACGAACGGCTTGAGCACGAACGCGGCGTACGAGACCGTCAGCGCGGAGCCGGCGATCCGGAGGCACGTGCGGGTGACCCGGTCGGTGAATGCACTGGTCAGGGTCAGGATCAGCAACGTGCCGATGAGCAGGATCGGGGCGGCGCGGAACAACCAGCCGAGGTGCGGGACCAGGAGCGCCGGGGTGCCGATCACGTCGGCCTGCGACAGCGTCCACGGGTCGACGGCGCCGTTCACATCGCCGCGGGTGTGCAGGCCACCGTCGGCGTCGATCGCGATGATGCGGTGCGTGTAGACGACGTCCGGGTTGGCGGAGGTCTCGAACGAGACGACGTCGCCGACGCGCAGGGTGGTGACGTCGACCGGCAGGTCGAGCACGAGGGTGCCGACCGGGGCTGCTTCACCCATCGAGGGCGTCTCGACGACGAACCAGCGGCCGCCGGCGGACAGGAACAGGACGGCGGCGGTGAGCAGCAGCGCGGCGACCAGGGCGAGCAACCAGGCGAGGACGGTCTCGGAGCGGGTGACCGCACGACCGCGGAGGACCGGACGGTCGAGCGTGCCGCTGAGCGGGATCGCTGCGGTCTGGCTCATGTCGTGCTCCTGCGGCTCGGTGGGGTTCGGCTACTGCGCGTGGTGGAACGGGGGTGGCGACGCTCGGCCGGAGGGGGGTCGGTCGAGCGTCGCCGGTCTGGGGTCACGGGACGTCCCGGGACGGCTGGGGGAGCCGGCCCGGAGCGGGATCAGGCCGTGAACGTCCAGGTCATGGGGACCGAGGCTGCGAGGCCCTGGTACGTGTTGCCCGCCGAGGAGTCGAGGGTCACCGCGAAGTTGAACGGCGTCGAGGCGCCGGCGGCCGGAGCTGCGGGCATCGTGAAGGCCGACGCTGCGGCGCCCTTGAAGCTGGCGAGCGTGCCGCTGAAGACCGTGGTCGAGCCCGAGGTGATGACGAGGTTCATCTTGCCGCAGAGGTCGGTCGCGGTTCCGTTCGAGGAGCCGTTGTTCGACTGGGTGCACGTGCTGCCCGGCGTCAGGGTGAAGGTGCTCGCGGCAGCGGTGCCGGTGTTCTTGATCGAGATCGCCGTGTTGACCGTGTTGCCCGGCGTCATCGTCGTGCTGCCGCCGAACTTGTTGATCGTCGAGCAGGTCGCGGAGTTCGTCGAGACCGAGCCGCCGTCGGTGCTGAGGCAGGTGACGGTCGCGCCGGCGTTCTGCTCCTGCATGATCAGCGTGCCGCTGGCGGCGGTGTTGCTGCTGTTCGTGATGCTCGCCGCGAACCCGGACAGGGTGCCGGTGAGCGAGAGGGAGAGGAGCACGGCGGCGAAGATGCCGGCGAGGAGCGCCACGGGGGCGAAACGGATCCGCTTCAGCGCGGAGGTGCGGAGCTTGGTGGACACGGTGTACCTCATCGGTTCGGTGGTTCGCAGTGGTTGGGGGAAGCAAGTCCCTCGGGCGGATTTGCTTCAATCATTAAGATAGTCACCGCTTGACCAAGTTAGCCACTCGCACACCTACCCCAGTGCGGGGGACGCTCCCGTCCCCCGGGTTCCCGACATGGAAGGATTCCCCCCGTGACCCCCGCCGCACCCGATGACGACGCCGCCGACCTGATGGCCGCGTTCACCGCTGTCGTGCGCGCGAACGCGAGCCTGGTGAACCAGCTCAGCGCCCGAGCCGGGGTGCACGAGAACGCCCTGCGAGCACTCGTGCTCATCAGCGACACCGGGTACTCCACGCCAACGGAGGTCGCTGGCTACCTCGGCCTGACCTCGGGCGCGGTGACGAACATGATCGACCGGATGAGCACCGCCGGACTCCTCGAGCGCGCGCCGAACCCAAACGACCGTCGTGGGTCGTTGCTGCGGCTGCTGCCGAGTGGCGAGGACGTCGTCGCGGACTACCGGCAGCGCTACGCCGCCATGCTCCGGGCGGTCGACGGCGCGCACGGCGGCGAGCTGCACGAGGTGCTCAACGACCTGGCGACGAGTTTGTACCAGCAGGCCGCGGCAGCGGGGGAGTAGGGCGCCGAGCTCGCGTGCTCGCGCGCTCGGGTGCCCGTCAGACCGGCTGGAGCGCCTGCTGCTCGCCGGCGGGGAGCTCGACCCGGATGCGGTCACCCGTCCGGACGACACCGCCGGTCACGACGACGCTCATCACGCCGCCCTTCCGCACGACCGACCCGTCCTCATCCCGCCCGAGCACTTCGCGCAACAGGCCCGGCTCGAACCCGTTGATCTGCTGGCACGGGTTGCGCAGCCCCGTCACCCGGACGCACGCCGCGTCGCCGAGGTGCAGCAGCGTGCCGGTGGGCAGACCGAGCAGGTCG
This sequence comes from Curtobacterium sp. VKM Ac-2887, assembly GCF_015350935.1. Taxonomy (NCBI): domain Bacteria; kingdom Bacillati; phylum Actinomycetota; class Actinomycetes; order Micrococcales; family Microbacteriaceae; genus Curtobacterium; species Curtobacterium sp. VKM Ac-2887. Next base: position 68,268 of record NZ_JADKSB010000007.1, read on the forward strand.
ACACCGCGGGTCGTGACGTTCTCGCCCATCTGGCCGGGCTCGACGCGGTACCCGGCCTCGGCGACCTCGTCGAACACCTCGGCGTGGAGCAGGTGGACCTGCCGCAGGTTCGGCTGCGAGGGGTCACGTGCCACGCGGGAACGATGTTGGACGGTCGTCCCGGCGTGGGCGTCGCCCTCGATGCCCCAGCCCTCGACCAGGGTCACCTCGTCGACGACGGGCTTGCTGAACCGATGGACGTCGTCCCGGCTCACGGCGATCACACGCGGCTGGTCGTCACGGTTGTCGGTCATGGTGCGATTCTGGCGCAGGTTCGGTTTCGACGCAGCCCCCGGTCAGTGTCCGAGCTCGACCAGGAACACCCCGGCGATGATCAGCGCGATGCCGCCCAGCATGAGCAACGTCAACGGTTCGCGGAACAGCACCCGCCCCAGGATCGCCGTCAGCGCGACACCGGTCGCGGCCCAGATCCCGTAGGCGACACCGATCGGCAGGCCGAGCGTCAGGGCCACGGCGAGCAGGCTGAAGGCGACGAGGTACCCCAGGACGACGGGCACGAAGAACAGCTTCTTGCCGTCGGTGGCGAGCTTGAGGCTGATCGTGGCACCGACCTCGGAGACGATCGCGACGGCGAGCAGAACCCACGCCATCAGAATGCCCCCCGCTTCCGTGCGGCGAGGGCTCGCTGCGAGCCGATCTCGACCAGCAGCACGCCGGCAGCGATCAGCACGATGCCGACGACCATGGTGAGCGTGAGTGCCTGCCCGAACAGCACGGCCGCGAGCACCGCGGTCAGGGCGACACCGGAGGCTCCCCAGATGCCGTAGGCGACCCCGACCGCCATCCCCGCGCGGAGCACCAGGATCAGCATCGCGAACGCGGCGACGTAGCCCACGACGACGAGCGCGTACCACCCGGGCTGGTCCACAGCGGCCTGCATCGAGAGCGCTCCGGTGACCTCGGCGACGATCGCGGTCCCGAGGAACAGCCACCTCATGCGCCGGTCCCGTCCGCCAGGGCCGCGATCGCCCGTGCCGCGACCCGGACGGTGGCCTGTGCGGCTCTGTCGTCCCGGTCGGCGAGCCACGTCGAGCTGATGCCGTCGGCCGTCGCGATGAGCAGCCGGACGACGTGCTCGACCGGCACTGCCCAGCGGATGCCGTCCTCCGCGGTCCACTCGTCGACCTGCTCGCGGACCGCATCGAGGTACGCGTGCTGCTCCCACGCGGCGAGGTCCTGCAGGTCGGGGTCGCGCCGTGAGTGGGTGACCAGCTCGACGACGGCGAGTGCGGTCGCTGGGTCGTCGCGCGTCTGCGCGAGGTGGGCCGACAGGCCGGAGGTGATCCGGGCCTCCAGGTCGAGCCGCGTGACCGGTGGTGCGAACGCGACCGCCATGGCGGTGCGGAGCTGGCGTTCGAGCACGGCACGGAAGAGCGGCGCCTTCGATGCGAAGCAGTAGTGGAAGGCGCCGTGCGGCAGGCCCGCGCGGGCGGTGACCGCGCGGGTGGTCACGGCGCTGATGCCGCCGTCGCGCAGGACGGCGATCGCGGCGTCGACGAGCTGCTCGCGTCGTTCCTCGACGCTGCGGTGCTCTTGCTGGAGGGTCATGGTCCGACCGTACGGCGAACTTGGCCATGTGGCCGAGTCAGGCGGTGAACTCTCAGTGTGGGATGGGTTCGCGCCAGCACCACGGTCCACAGCAGAACGACCCTCGGCCAACCGGCTGAGGGTCGTTCTGTGGTGCGACGTGCCTACTTGTGGCTGGAGCGCTGCGTGAACTTGGAGTTCACGATGCCGTAGAGCACCCAGACGACGACCGCGACGAGGGCAACCGTGCCGACGGTTGCCGGCAGCATCCCTTGCGCGAGGAACGGGACGAGCAAGAGGCTGGCCACGCCGAGGACGGCGAGGGTGATCTTGTAGCTGCGAGGAGACATCAGACCGTCCTTACTTGCACTGGCTGGCACTCTTGTCAGCTGGTGTGGAGAGAAAGACAAAGTGTCGTATCCGTCAGCGACTCATCAGAGATAGAACGTCATATCGTCGCGGCGGCCTGAGAGTCAAGTTGTCGCAAACGCGTAAGTGAACTGGAGCGGCATACTTGAGCGGCTTCGGCGTGCCGCCCACTACGGGTCCCGGCGCGGATAAGAACCGTCCCGCTCGCGCACTAGCGCGGGGGCGCACCATCCGCGCCTCGCCTTAACGGGCGGCCCGGGTGTGCTCTCGTCTGCTATGAACGGGAGCTCGTCGAGCGTCTGGGGCGACGACGACCCCTTCCGCGCACGTCGAATCTCCGAAGAGGCATACTCGTGCCCCTCGGCGCCGATAAAGCGCCAGACTCAATCGGCACTGCCCCTCACGAGGGCTGAATTGACCGCTCCCAGACCACATCATAATTCACGCCGAACCTCGAAACAGCGGCGGCGACCGCACTCCCCGGCCTTTGCTCACCGACAATCACGTGCACCTGCGGGACAACGAACCCTCCGGAGCCAACGAAGACGTGCCTGTCGTGCAGATCGTAATGGTCGGCCGAGGTTATGAAACGCGCTTCTACGCCAGGGATGAGGTTCAACCGAAGCATCTCAGCCCTAGAAATCTCGCGATCCCCTATGGCGCGAGCGCCAAGCAAGCGAATTTGGCACCCAGCAGTCGGTACCACTGCTTGCAAGAAGCTTCGAAGGGGCTGAATGTCCCTATACATATAGCGGTCACACCAGGTGACAGTTTCAGCACCTGCGACCATATCCGCGAATTTCTGCACGCTACCAGCAAGGACACTCGGCCATCGTGGGTCCATGGATGGCGGCGCTTGCAGAGATGCTTCCAGCCGCTTGAAGAGCAAGGTGGGCCCCGCTCTTGTGAAAAGACCGTTCGCGGCGCTTCGAGCGCCAACTGAATCGAACTCCTCATCGATGCTCTGCCGTCGAAGCACCTCAGGTGCGGCCTCGCGAACGTCTTGTAAGTAGGACCGATCTTGCTCACAGCGATCCGCGACGGTATTGGGTGAGAAGTCCTCGGTACTGAGCGCTTGGTCCGCGAGGAGTGAAGAATCGCCAAACCATTCTTGTACTTCCGGCGCCACGTCTGCAATTGGGCTGACACCGAGCTTTGGCGGATCAATGGGTGAAACCCGAGAGAGGAGCGGACTTCCGGCACCCGGCCTCTCAACCTGAGTTGAGCATCGCGCAGTGAACATTGCCCCAATGTCCTGCGCATTGACACCATCAATCAAACGACGGCTCAACCAGTTTTGTAAGCGCGCTCCGCCTGGACGAGACACCGCCGTGTCATAGGAATCGAAGAGCACTTGTGCTCCGCCTGGCCCCTTTACCGTTTCCTCAATCCGGCTAGCCAGGGCTTCGAGCTCGGCCTTGTGGGTCATATCAGTGAAGGCATGACCGTCAACATATATGGCACTCGAACCAATGAACTCCGCGAGCTCACGAACCAGATAAGTCTTTCCTACCCGTGGCGGAAGCCGCAGTATAAAACGCTGGCCTCCCACAAGCTTATAGGCAACCTCTTCAATCCAAGCACTGGTCGAGCTGGTCATGAGCTTGTTCTATCGAGTGCGGAAATAGCGGCTGAAATCCGCGCACTATAATCCGGGAAGCACAGTCCATAAGCGATTGCATGGGCCAGCGCGTCCGGCTCCTCCCGGAGGATTTCGCGACCACCCTCAGCCTCACCTACATCCTTGGAAAAGTAGAGATGTAGTAATGCAGATTCATCCGGGAACCACTCAGTGAATGATTCCAGTACATCAGCAGCTTCCTCGCGCGGTCCACTATACGCCCGCGTTTCGATCGCACGGTTTAGGATCTCAGTTGTGAGATGGAAAGGGAGCGATTCGGCCGTTCTAGCTTTAGCCGCTATCGAGCACGCTTTTCGAGTAAGCAGCGGATGGCCCCCGAACTGCGCAAAGAGGGAATCTATGGTTTTGTGGTCACGGATGCGCACACCCATACGCCGTCCGAGAGAGCGAACCATCGCCGCCATCTCGTCGCGAGGCATCGGCGCGAGCCATAGGAGACGTACTAGTTTGTATAGCAAGTTGTCTCGACCATCGAAAAGTGGTCGCTCGAATAGCGCCGGGTCGACGCCGGCGCAGAGCAACACTAATGACTCTTGCTCCTGCAGAAGGCTGCGTAGCTGCACCAGCGCGGTGTACAACGCGCGCGCCTCGTCCGGCTCCAAGTTTGATCTCAGCGGAAAGGCCTGATCTATCTCATCCACGACCAAAGCGGCAGGGGACTCAACTTCGCCAAGTATCTCACGAATGTCTTGCACCCAGAAAGGTGCTGAATCTGGGACATCCATCTTCCGAGTTCCTGACCGCGTTAGCGTCCGCAGACGTGGGGAGAACTGCTCCGGCGAGGAAAGATCTTGAACCGCGGACCAGAGTTTCTCTAGCACCGCCGAGCGAAACTGCTCAGCGGTGACAATCTCACTGACGTCGATGTGGATAGTCACGTGGCCGCCTTCGTTGTTGCGGAGCGTGGTAACAGCGTTCAGAAGAGAAGTCTTCCCTGCCTTCCGCAGACCGAAAACCCCGACAGAGACGGCCCTCTTCAAATCCGCGGCGATTGACTCGACCTCCGCCGTACGTCCGTAGAATCCGCTGGGGTCCCGGATGGCCGTTGTTACATCGTAATGATCAACGGTCGCAACTGCTTCGGCTATCAGCTCATGCAGTCCTGGCGGATTATCGCCGGCAAAGGCAGCAGGTTCAACTGCGATGATCGCCATCTCACCGGCGCGCCGCCGAGCCTTATCTCTTGCACTTGCATCATTGCTGATAAGGATTGCGAGGTCCGACTCTACTCGGATATCCTTTCGAACTCGCTCATGTATGACCGCAAGCGTCCGAGGCTCGACACGTTCGTAATCGGTGAAGAGCACCTTGATCTCTCGCTGCAGATCAAATATATTTTGCTGATGCTGTGGCAATGTTACATTCAACCACCAGCGTGATGGGTTGCTGTCCGGTTCAACGCGCCAGACCCCGACCTCACTTGCCGCGAGGTAGTCTAGAAACTGGCTTGCAGCGACGCTGGATCGACGAAAACGCAGCTTATGGTCGTCAAGTGCCGCCTGGTTGTGGGTTTTTCCTCTTCGCCTTTGGGGATCCGTCACTTCGATAGCATAAGCCCTTCGCGCAGCCTGCGGGAGACCCGATCTGGCTATCTAGGTCCAGGCCCGCCTACGGCCCTGGACTACTCACTGCAGATCACGGTCAGCTTCGAGAGCGCCGTTTCACTGAGGTACATATCGACGCTGGCGAGGAGTTCGAGCTGGTTGTGCTTGACGAGCTTCTTACTGAGACCAGGTTGGGCCATCACGATGTCGAGGCGAGGTCGGAGCGCGTCAGATCTTTCGTAGAGTCGTTGAAGGTCCTCGATGGTTCCGAACACGAACCCCGTACGGTTCGACGCAGCGCGCGTTCGTTCTCGGCGAATCAGCCGCTGCATCATCCGCTCAATGTTCCTCCGCCAGCCAGCGGATCGCTGCGCTTGGCCAGATAGCTCGTAGAGATCAACGAGCCTGGCGCCGGGCTGATCCTCGCTCGAAAACTTGCAATGCGTCAGCTGAACGACGAGCGTCCCATCAATCTCTCGAAGGGCAACGATGTCCGCGACCTCGCCGGATCCATCATCGTCGAGCACCACGTCCCACGTTCCCTCCAGAACAAGCGCCATGGCTCGCCCCTGGACGGTGTTCGGATCGCGATCTTCGCCCCACGACTCCTTCCGGATGTTGACGCCGCCCCAATCGAGTGGCGTGAGTCGATCTGCCGCGAACGGCGGCACTTCTCGATTGGGCTGGAGGAGGAGGCCGGGAGGCTCGATGACTGCATCCTTGTCGAGCAAAACACGGATGCCGAGTCGGTTCGCAAGTTCTGAGAGCGGCTGGGTCTTCCGCGTTCGAACGATCCCGACTTCCCGGGCAGGATCTGCTGGCTGGACGGTCAGTCCGGACGCCGTGAGGCGCATCACGTACTGCACGATCCATAGCGGCGATTGAACCGTGAACCACAAATCGGACGGATTCGTGCGCTCACCCACGACGAGTGATACATCCGCGAACTGAACAGAGACGTCGTCGACGGTCACGTCGGCTGGTTCAAGTACGTCGCCAAGCGCCATGCTGAGTTCCAGGTCGAGAACGATCCGATCCTCAGGCCACGCGTCCACTGTCACAGGACGGATGAACCCGCTCATGATCTCATCAACACTGATGGTGGGGTCGATGATCTTCGGCCCCACAACGTCGCACCACTCCGTCCATTGCTTCAGCCCGTTCGCGGTCCGGTGGCTCCACACCCGACCTTTCAACGATGCTGCTATGGAGTACTGCGCGCCGTTCAAGAACCCGGTTCCTGCGATGTGCGTCTGTGTCTTGGTCTGAGCCTCCGCCGCGGGGAAGGCTTCCGTGACATCGCTCCCGTGATGACTCGTGTAGCGGCGGCTGCGGTTCCGGGTATCAAGGAGTCCAACGTTGTTGGGCGTCAGGCGCTGCACTTCGTGGAAAACGCGGAAGACATCCTCGCCGCTGAGGGGACCGATGCCTTGTTGACGCGTTACGGCGGCAGCCAGTTTCTCGTGAACGGAGCTGTTGTCGGAGCTGTGGATGTACAGCAGCCCGTGCTTCTCGTCCCAGTACACGACGAAGAGGTTGTACTCGATCGCGTCAACGTTGTCGACCATGCCCCAGCGCGGTTCGCTCCGTGAGGCCGTGACGTACCAGAGCACGTGATCGCGCTCATTAGTTGGGATCGGGTAGGTGACCAACCGGTCGGGCGGCACGAACTCGCTCGCGCCCTGAGGATGCCAGGTGAGCGTCGTCGGTTTGTAGACGACCGTGCTCAGCGCCGGAGTGATCGAGTGGATCGAGATCGCGTCGGGCAAACTGCCAAAAGCCTTTGTGAATTCGTCGATTTCTTGCTGTTCCTCCACCGCTCGAGCGGTGAGGTCCTCGATGATGAGGTTCCAGTCGGCGTCTTCCGCGTACAGGCGACGGAGCGCGTCGTTGTGCCGTACTTCGCTTCGAGCGGCCACGACTGTCGCGGACCCCATCGTTGCGCCACCGCTTCGCGCGAAGCGGCCAACGAACTGGAGGGTGATGCCGAGGCTACGGTGCTGGTCGTGCATTGCTGCGATTTTCAGCTGAGGGAGGTCGAACCCCTCGCCGAACATGTCGACGCAGACGAGGATTCTCGACTCCCGGGATGCGAGGTTCGTCAGCGCCGACTCCGTATCGGCCTTCTTCGTTCCACTGTGCACTAGCACGGGGCCGAGGTCGGCTGCTTCGGCCTCGTAGATCGCGAGTATCGCCTGTGCGCGGATGACCGTGTTCGCACGCGCCATGACGAGATGATCGAGGCCGGCGGCAAGGTCTGCGCGAAGCGCAGCGATGGCACGCCTCGCGACCGCAACGTCGGGGTTCACAAGCTCGAGGACGGATGCGAAACGAATCTTCGAGAAGTAGCCCTGTCGCTGCGCTTCGCGCAGTGGGAACGCGTAAATGAGGCTTCCACCGAGGTGCTGACCGTCGGTGCGATGGGGCGTAGCCGTGAACTGAACGACAGGCTTTGGAACGAATCCGTCGCGGATTGTCCGCCATGTGCGAGCGGACACGTGGTGGGCTTCGTCGATGAAGAGGTGTGTGAACCGCGACAGAAACGCGGATCGCACCTCGTCGGAAGTGTTCGTCAGAGCGTTTGGTGTGGAGATCACGACGTTGCACGTGTCGGCAAGGTTGTTCGCGTCCGCGATGTCGTCGAGTCGGCCGAACAACTTTCCAACGACGGGCATTGCGGCAGATTCGGGAACGAGGTCGAGCGCTGGGAGTACCCCGAGCGTTGCGAACTTCGCGGCGAGTTGATCCCGGAGCGCGTCGGAGGGGACGACGACTAGAAGACGCTCGGTACGCGTAGCGACCATAGCAGTCACCATCGTGTCCGTCTTTCCCGTGCCGGTCGGCATCACGATGGTGGCGGGGACTCGGGGATCCGTTGTCCAGTACCCGAGGAGTGCGTGGACCGCGCCGACTTGGGGTGTACGAAGTCCCGGGCGGCCTGGACTCTCTTCGGCGAGGGCAAAGTTCGCTGGCCAGGTGTCGATCACTGCGGCCGGAGCCATCGGCTGAGTGTCGGTGCCGTTCGCTCGCGCCAGTAGCTGGCTGGCTCGCCACTTCGACCCGCGGAGCTCCGTCGAGCTGCGCGGTTCTTTGTCAGTCCGGTTGGCCATTTCTCCCCCCCCCATAGGAATATAGCGAGAAACAGCTTCGAACACGGCCTTCGGCACACAAGAACGCCCACGTATACCCGCCGGCCATGCCCGCTTCCTCGATCATCACCCAGCCGCGAGGTGCGTGGACGCCTGCGTCCAATCGATCTGCTCCACGGTTGCCTCACTTGAGTGGGGTCTCGCATCGCCCGCCCAAAGGCAGTGACGAATACTCCTGCGCAGTTCCTTGGCGAGACGGGACTCGGTACAGCCTTCCGCGCGAAGGGTGTGGAGCCTTAGCCAGTCGATATCGTCCAGCTCCCTCCCCAACCTTGTAGTGCGAGCGAGCGCCCGCGAAGGTGCCCAGACGCTTGGTTCGTCGATGCCCGATGACCGCAGGATCCCGAACAGGTATGCGTCGAGGCCCTGCTGAAGCTCGAGGGTGACTGCCGCGCGAAAGCTGGAGTACTCAGCGGCGTCCTGCTTGTGCCGTCCGATCGCCAGTCCAGGTGGCAGCGCACGGGGGTTGGCTTGGGTAGCTCGCTTGAAGAGGTATCGCTGAGCATTGCGGAGGCGGACCTCACCGCCTGGGTTGTGCGCCGCAGCGTCGCAGATATCCACCCAGTGGGTCTTCAGCAGGATTCGGTCCCACGGTAGCTGAGTGCGTCTTACGTAGTTGATCGGACAGGGACGGGCGCTAAGGAGCATCGCGAGTTCGGTGATAGCGCGCACGAGCCCGATCGGCGTCTTCAGGAGAGCCGACCATCTTGGGCCGTAGAAGGCGCGTCAGGCGACGGACACGGTCCTCCGATCGCGCGTCGGATGTCCTAGTACGGTCGATGTACTCCGGAAGCTGTTCTCCCTTGTCAACCGTCTGGAGCGCGGCGCTCAGGGCCGATCGCAGCGCCCACTCCGTGGCTGCGCCGCCCCCATCGAGCGGTGTCGCCCATTCCGTCCAGAGGAGTTCGGGTACTTGCTGCGACTGGACGAACGGTCGACCGTCTTCGGCGGCGGTCGGCGCGGCGTATCTCCGCACGGATGACAACGCGGAGCCATAAACGAGGCGCTGCGAGATGGTGAAGTCCTGGTCGTGCGCGGCGAGGATTTTCTCCCGCATCGCTCCGTCAGGTTGACCCCATTTCGCGAGTAGTTCGCGGGGACTTCCTGGTCCGTATCCGGCGCCGCGGGGCACTGGTGCGGGAGGTCGAGAGAAAGTCACTCGTCGGATCCAAGGTCCGATGCTTGCATCGTTGGCCTTGGTGAGCATGAATGCTGCTGTCACGAGTGCGGCGGTGGCAAGGGCGTTGCTTGGCGCGGTGGCGCCGACACGCTTTTCCGTCTCGATGAGGCCGGCGAGATCTTGCAGCGGCAGGCCGCTAAGCGTCGCGATGAGGTCGACTTCGCCGGCGGCGCGAAGGGCAGACGCGTTTCCGCGAAGGGTGTGGAACAGGCCGCCGGCGCTGTGCACGCGGTCAATGGCTCGTGAGATTTGTGCTTGGGCGAGAAGGACAAAGCTGCGGTCGGGGAGCCGTGATTCGTCCCATGCGACCGTGAGGTCCGCACCGCATCGGCTGACCGGTAGTCCTCCGCTGATGTTGGCTCGACATCGGTTTGGGTCCCACAAGTACCGGCTTCGCCCCGTGGGCTCTGAGAGCGGCAGCAGGCACTCTGGACATGAGTCGAGGAGGATCCGCTCGTGCCGTACGCATGCGAAGGTCCAGTTCAGACGCCATGCGGCATAGAACACGCCGGGGTGTTCGAGGAGGCAGTCCGGACAGTAACGCGTGCCAGTGCGCCGCGCCCACAGGTATCGAGATGCGATCGAGGGAGCACTAGTTCGGGAGATTTCCGGTCCGCGGGTGGCACCTTCCATGGTCATTCGATGCAGCACATCTACGGGCAGTCCGATCGATTCTTCGATGTTCTCGAGCACGTCTTCGCTTGCACGGTGGCCCAAGTGACGAATCTCGTGCTCGCTCAGCTCAGCGAGCCCGAATGCGTCTAGAAGAGTGCCGCGTGAGACTCCGAATATTGACCATGCCCATCGGGTAATGGCCGACTGCAGCCACTCTCCGCGGTAAACCCGCGGTCGAACCGACAGCACCGTTGGCTGCCGAAGCAGCCCTGACCGTTCAGGCATCGGTGTCGGCGGTGAAGTCGTACTGCTTGCGGTCAAGGAGGGCCAGACGCGCGGGTCGTCCAGATTGTACGTGTTCCTCGAGGAGGATCTCGTCGAGGACGGCGCGGGTGATGTGCTCGGTGCCGTCCCATGCAACCGCGGCGGCTGCCGAGTCAATCAGCGTGGCGAGACTGTTCATGTATCCGAGGGTCGACACCCAGAGATAGTCAACAAGCTCTGCCGACAGCCAGCCTGCGCGGCGCGGTTGGCCGGGCAACCGTAAACGGTCTTCGTACTCGACCAGCAGGTCGCTCCATGCCTCCCGCTCGAGCGTCGACTGATAACCCATTGGTCGGACCGGAATCGGTATCCATCGGCCCTTTCATCCTCGACGAGAAGATTCGATCGGTCGTTTCGGCGGGTCGGTGAGCATCCAGCCGATGTCGTTCCCGCAGAGCACGACTCGCGTTCCGATGTTCGTCAACCACTTGAGCGCAAGATGCACGTGGCGGCCGGTCTGGCCATCGAATTTGACGTTGTGGATTTCGTCGAGCACCAATAGGCGTGTTCGGCAAGCCCGCAGGGCACGCTGCACCTGGACGGACGGGTCGCGGCGTTCTGCTGGCCACCCGAGCTCGCGAAGAATCGTGAAGTACATGCCTCGCACGTCGACGCCGTCCTCTAGCACGATGTAAAGCGCAGAGCGCTCGATGACGTCGAAATCGCGGGATGGGCTCGGCTGCACGCCTCGTATGTGGTCGAGCCGAGCGAGACGTCGGAGTTCGTTGGCTGTGAACTGCCGAACGATGAATGACTTCCCAACACCAGGAGGGCCTGAGACGACGGGAACGCCGCGCTGGTGGATCGGCTTGTTTGTCGCCGTCAGGGCGCTCACGGTCAGTGAGTTCATCACCGGTGTCGCTGTCGCCGTGTAGAGGAACGGCATACTCGCGTGCCACTGTGCCCGTTCGTACTGGTAGAGCATGCGATCGTCTGGGGTCATTGAGGCCATCTGCTGCATTGTGCGGAGGCCTGGGTCCGGCGTCGATGGGTTCTCGGTTTCATCTATGAAGGCTCGGTCCGCCTCGCTCAGCCGTTGGAGGTGCTCGTCCTCGTCGGCTGCTGCGGTTTCTGCGTTGCCGCTCACCATCCGTTCGTCCTCGACTCTGCTCGACGAAGGCGCTGCCGCGGGTGGAGTGGCGTCACGGGCGCGAGGGTCGATCCGATTGGCTCCGGCGCAGCGGCAGGAGCAGCTTCAACTAATGGGATGCTTTCGGCGGGTGGATCTTGCTCGGTGTCATACGGTTCGACGCGGTCGTCGATGATGGGTTCGAGGTCTTCGTTGCGGAACTTGTCCGTCTGACTTCCGACGATGCGCTCCCCGATGCTCTTCCGCCGGACCGCGACGGCTTCAGGGGTGTCGGAGTCGATCTCGTCGAGGAGGTCGAGGAGGCGTTCAGTGAATTGTGCCTGGGTCGGCGGTTTCTCGAGGAGCGCCGTATCGATCCAGTTCGTTGCGGTCTCACCGAATCTCGGCGTGTGCGCGGTGAGCTTGTCCCAGCGCAGGGAGTGCAGCATGCCGTCGCCGTCGAAGCAGTAGGTCCGGCGCAGGTCGGATGGGTCGTAGTAGACCCTGATCTTGTTGCCGTCGAGTGCGCGGCCGTCGCGCTGGATCTCGCGAAGGTGGGCGCTTCTGTACTTGAGCTTTCTCGCGGTGAGTGAGCTGGCAGAGATGGTCGCCTGCACGGACGGGAGGAAGCGAATCCACTCGTGCGCGGCGGTGACGTCTGGCAGCATGCCCGTTTCTTCGAGGGAGAGCGCCCACATCACGTAGGGGCTGAGGTCGACGTATGGGTCGCGCTCGTGGCGGAGTCCGGTGTGCAGGCGGTGGTTGTAGAGGTCGATGAACTGGCGCATGCGGCGCTCGTACTCCTCGCCGGTCCAGACTGCTTCCGCACGGGGATCTTCGCCTTTCTCATGCACGGATCCGCCCGTGAAGGCCGAGAGCATTGACTCGAAGAGGTCCTTAATTGTCCGGAACACTCGCTCGACCTGCGCCTTGTCCGTCGGCGTCAGCGCGCGCTGCGGCTCGAGGGAGGTTCCGATGCGGGCCATCTCGCCTGATGTGGCCGTTGCTCGGAAGGGCATGCCGTTGTCGACGCCGACGGCTTCCGGGTGAAATCCGGGGAACCAGGCGACTCCGGCGGGGACTCCGATGAACGTCTGGAGCGCGGGCTGTTCGCCAGATTCTGTCCATTCGGCCACGAGTTCGGTCGTCTTCGGACGGAGGACATCGGCGAGGCAGAGGACGACTCCAAAAGCGGAGGTCGTCTTCGTCACGCTCATACCAACGATCGCGCGGGTGTAGTGATCGAGCGCGATGGTCAACTCTGGACGGTATGTTTCGCGTGTGACGGGGTCGATGACCCACACGTTCACGGTGGTGGTGTCGAACAGGACGAGTTCCCCGGCACGGCTCGTCAACCGCTGGAGCTCCGCCGGGTCGGGCCGCTTTCCGGCGGAGATTCGGGCCGACGCAGATCCGCGGAACTCTTCCCGACGAGCCATCAAGAGGTTAATGCGGCTGCGGATGGTGCGGTCAGTTGGCAAGTTGGGGAAAATGCCGTTCTTACGACAGTGTTTGCGGAAGAGCACGATCTTCGCCGACACGGTCGTCGTCGATTTCACGCGACGATCGTTGAGGAAGGTTGTGAGCTCGTCGAGGAGTGCCTCACCGGTCTGGATCTTCCGTGGCGCGATGTATCGAGGATCGATGAGCGCCTGCGATCCGCCTTCGCGGTATCGCTTGAGGAGGCGCTCGAGGCGGCGCCGTTCCGACAACCAGTCCACTCGGTGCTTTTTCTGCCGGCCGTTCTTTCTCGGCTTGCGGGCCCGCATCTTCGCCAACGTCGTGGTCCGCTCCGCCAACGTGTGGAACTTCGGGTTCAGCGCGGGCTGAGGGACAGTGTTGACCGGATCTGAAGGCTTAAGCCCGGTCTGCAGCAGCAAGAGCATCGCCTTGTCCTTCTCGAACCGCTTCAACGCCCGCGAGGTCATCTTCTTCTCGACGGCGAAGGACCGAGGCCGGTCCAACGCCGGCAGGTTCGTGCTTCGGACGGAGAGAGCGAAGTCGCAGACGGGGACGTCCGGCAGCCGCTCGCCGTTGAGGTCCGCAAGCTGCACGGTCGTCCCCATGCGCAGGATCTTCGCTTCCCGCCCCTGCCAGGTGATCTGACGATCGTCGCGAAGCCACCGCACCCACTGGTTCATGCTGCGAACACTCGGCTCTTTTGCGTAAACGGAATCGTGAGGTCCGTTCTCAGGTGCCGGTCCCAGATCAGACTCCGAACGACGACGAGGGCGATCGATCGGGGCTGCGCTGTGCGACCACTGCTGGCTGGCCAGTCACCGATCCACGGCGCGATCTCCGTGGCGAGCTGACCGGCGGCAATGCCTCCGCGGCTGTGCTGGACAGCGCGAGCCCGGACCGTAGTGGCGACGGCCATAGGCACCTTCGACGACGCGAGAAAGGCAAGGTTCTCGATCACCGTACGATCGTGGCCGGTCCATACGACGTGTCCTATCCCTGCGCGATTCAGGATCTTGCGGACACGCTCGTGCCGAGCAATCGCTTCCGGCCTGGCCGCCTCGGAGGGCGTCTTCACGTCCACAGCGACAGGTACTCGACCGAGTGCCAGAACGACGAAGTCCACGGTGTGTCGGCGGAGCTCGTCGCCTGGCGGGAATTGGATCGCGACCGACTGCGCGCCGATGTGCACGACCCGTGGGTCGTAGTCGGCGACGAGGACGAAGGAACGCTCGAGTCGGGATTCGCAGTTGACCAGGTCGCGAACGGTCGTGCTGTAGAACGCGATCGGCTTGTTCTTCTGCCGGGGTCGACGGGAGAAGTCGCGCAGCGGGTGAGCCTCGGTGAAGTCGCTCCATCGGACTGATTCGAGGTCCCGAGGATAGGTGCTGTAGCCATCCGCGCTGAACACCAGTCGCGGGCTGCGCAAGCCCATCGTGTCGGGAAAGTCGAGATGGCGCACCCCGCGGATCGAGCGCGCCAGTCGGGCTCGAGATCCATGGCGATGCCGCTCGAAGCCTGCGTGTCGGGCGAGGACCTGTTCGAGGTTCTCGCCGCCGAGTTGCAGTCCTGTCACCGCGCCCGGCCAGTACTCATCCGCCCATGCGTCCAGCACGTCGCACATTCGCCATCACCCGCTTCGTCACCGATACGGTCAGCGTAGGCACAACGCCAGGTTCACAGCAATAGATGCTGGAAAGTCAGCCGTCCTTCTGCTGAGATGGTGCCGAGGGGCCGCGTTCGTCGCGAGCCCTCCGAATCCATAGGGAGACCGTTGTCTGCTTGGACCCGATTGCCTCTGCGATGTTCGAAGCCGTCACGCCGAGCTCCGCTGCCTCCAAGGCGAGCCGACGGCGACGCTCGGCGCCTCGGATCTGAGCGAGATGCTCTTGCCTCAGCTCCGCAAGGATGCGGGCGGCCTCGTCAGGGTCGGAGACACTCCGCCGAGGTCGTCCGCCAGGTTTGGGATTCAGGTCTGACACTGCGCTGGTTCCTTCAGTCCGTGAGACGAGCCCGAGTTGTCACATGCCAGACAGCGTGCGAACATCCCGGGACGGAACCGAGGAACGGAGTGAGCGCGTCGCTGCTTCACAGGCAGCGACGAAAACTGAACGCAGACTGGACAGTGGAGCCCTGGCAGACTCCTCACGTCCGAAGCACGGGCGGCCAAAGCCGGCCCGACGTTTCGCGTGCCTACGTTCGAGGCTCAAGTGTAACCACCCTCTCGGCAGCGAGGTCGTGTATCGATCCCACCGTTCTCGGACCTGACTATGCCGTAGATTCGTCCGTTTCTGCTCGTAAACGAGCGGATCTCGGCGGATTCGGTGGCGATCGGATCGTGGTCCCGGCGGCGAGTGCCCAGCTCGTCGCCGCCCATTCCGGTTCCTCACTCCAACTGCCCGCCGGTCCGACGTCTCGGCTGGCCCTCCTTAACGCGCAGAGATGATTCATCAGAGGGAGTGAGTGTCGTGAACATCCCCAACCTGAGCTTCGGGTCCATGGTCGGTGTCGTCGCTCATGGCCGCGACTACGGACGAATCGACGAACCTCAGAGCGGACCACGCGGAAGCCAAGCGACGCCTGAGGACGAGGACTTCCTCGTCCGCTCCGGCAGCATGACCCGCGCCGAGTACGAGGAGTCGAAGGCGGCAGTCGCTCGCGGCGAGCTGGAGGAGATTGAACGCCGCACCGAACTCGAGGGCCTCATCGCCTCGCTGACAGCCGACGAAGCCGCGGAGTGGCTGGGCGTCAGCAACGTTGAGCTGCATGCGCTCCTCCTTGTGGGGGAAGTGACCGCCTTCGTTTGGGACGGTGAGTTGCGGTACCCGTCGTGGCAGTTCACCGATGACCCAGCGATGCCGGTCCTTCGCGGCCTCGCACGGCTCACGTCGGCGTGGGGGGATCAGAAGCATCCGTCCACAATCCTCGGCTTCATGTACAACGCGGACCTCGAAATCGAAGGGACCGATGAGTCCTTCACGCCCATCGAGTGGCTGGCGATCGGTGGTGATGTGCAGGTCGTCCTCGACTACATCGAAGCGGAGAGTTGGCGATAGGACTCCCTCGGGATCACCCGACACACCGCTCCGGAGCATGCCGTTGCCGTCCCGCACCACTCCTCCCGGGGGCAGCGGGAACAACTCAGAAGCAGAACAAGAACGGAGTACCCGATGACGACACGGCTTCAAATCGCGCGCGCACGCGCACGTGTAGCTCTCGCCGTCCGGACGGGTGGGGACTTGCCGGAGAGCGTCCGAACGGTGGCCGCGATGGACTTCGCGGATGCCGACGACGCGGTCCTTGTCGCACGGGACCGCGAGCTCGACACGCCTCGGTTGGATGGCGCCTTTAGGCGGCTCACCGGTGTCCACGCCGGCGGCCACGATTTCGGGCCGCGCCACAATCCGCCGCGCCCTCGAACCGGCCGCGATCTCTCGCCAGACGAGGAGGACGTCCTCATCGATGCCGCGTTCGGTATGCGGGAGCGATACGAGAAGGCGAAGGCTGCGGTCGCGCGTGGTGAGCTCGATGCAATCGAGCGCCGTTCATGGCAGCGCGGACTGAGCGCCGCACTGATCTTGGAAGACGCAGATGACTGGCTGGACGTCGGAACGGGACGGGTCCTCACGCAGCTCGCGTTGGGCGACCTGTTCGCGTTCGTGTGCGACGACGAGCTTCTGTTCCCGGCGTGGCAGTTCACCGATGACCCAGACCAATCAACACTGAATTACTTATCGTGGTTGGTCGAAGCGTTCGACGACGACATGCACCCGACGTCGATCCTCGGGTTCATGACGAGGCCACACCCGTACACCCGCATCCACGGCAAGCCGGCGACACCCGTCGAATGGCTCACCGCCGGCCGCCACGTGCAGCCGCTCCTGGAACTGCTTGAGACCCGACGCTTGAGATAATCCCTTGGCCGAGGAGCCCCTCAGCCCATCGGCGCTGTCCCTCATGCACAAAAGCGGCACGCCGCCCGGCGCGCTCTTGGAGCCGGAAGTGGTCGAAAGATGATGTTGACTGGTCTCGCAGCATCGACATGTCCTCGTCAGGATGTACGCGCAGCATGCGATGCGCCGTTCGCCGATTGGCTCCCACCGCTGCCGACGGCTCATCGCTGCGACAAGCTGCGCCCTGACCAATATCTAGTGGGACCCGACCGCGGGAACAAGTTCCTTGACCTTGCGGGGCCCGTTTAGAGCGCTAGGGCGAGGTCCTCGGAGCACGGATCTGTGTGGACCCTCGTGATTGCGTCTCGGTGGCCGTCATCGAGGTATCGAAAGCTCTGCGCTGGTTCCACACCGACGAGATCCCGGAGCTGATGAAGCGGCACCGGGGCAGCCCATACGACGGGCTTGCTCACCCGCAGGATTGCGGCATGCTCGCAGTTCGCGAGGTACTCCTCGAGCGCTGGCCGCGAGATCTGGATGCGGTGCTCGTACTGCTGCCAGACTTCCTCCACTGCGGGGCGATCGATTCCGTCCAAGCGGAGTGTGCCGAGGACCGCACGCTCTGGGGTGCTGGAGTACACGTAGATCGTCGTCCCAGCGGGCTGCTCGGGGAATCGTCGGCGAACTTCGGCGGTCTTTGCCCCCGTGAGTAGTCCCGCTGCGTAGACGGGGCGAACCGAGAGAAGGATGGCAGTCACTCGCTGTTACTCCGTTGACTCATGATGAGGTCGTCGAACACTGCCGACGGCACTCGACGGAACGACTGTATCGGTTGCTTCACGCCCCGCTTGGCGAAGAGGTCCTGCAGGACACGGCCGCCAACAGGTGTCGGCAGTACCTCAGTGTCCTCGAAACGTACGACAGTAACGCGGCCATACTTGTCGGCTGCGCCGTGCACGTGATCTCGACCCAGGACACCGATCTGTCGGTTTGCTCGGTAGGCGTCGCCGGGCCTCATCCGCTCGCATCCGAGGCTCCGGGAGTATGCCACGACCGCTCGCACTTGCTCTGTTTGATCTGCTGTGGCGTACCAGATGATGCGTGAGCCTCGGGTCGGAAGCGATCTGCTACTCCCGCTGTAGTAGACGTGTTCGCGGGACAGCCCGAGTGCTCGCGGCCGATCCAGATCGACGAGGGTGTCCCGCGGAGCGCCGAACAGGGGATATATGAACCGCGGTTGAATGGGGACGATGTAGGTGGGCGCGTTCGTGCGGATCAGTGCCAGGGGCCAAAAGCGTCTTTCGACGTCGCGGAGGTGGCCAGTGTGTTCGAGGGGAATATCGGGATGGGCTCGCACGAAATCGCGGAGTGTCGTGGGCGCGTTGATGAGGGCGGCGTGCATCGTGTCGTCTTCGCGGAAGCCATCCGCGAGGAGGGACTCCCGCATCATCTCGGAGAGGTTCTGGTCGTCGATGAGCACTTCGGAGAGCTCGTTCTGACGCGCGATGTGACGCGTGTGTCGTGCAAGCTGAAGGGCGACGGTGCTCGCCGCCTCACCCCGAGCTACCCGGACGATGGGCACCCGAAGCTCGCCACCCGCCCGGTGTTCAGCAAGCAGGGCCCAAGTGCGATTGTCCTGATCGGCAAGCACCCTGGTGCTCCGAGGATGTTGAGCGATTGCTGCCCGAAGCGCCCGCGTGAGGTCCTTGCCTCGTTCTCCGCGATCATGGCTCACGAACGCGTCGACGAGTTGCGACATGGGAAACTCTGTCGCCGGACTCCAGCGAAGGTCGACCGCTTCGATGAGTCGCGACTGGAACAGCGGCTGGCCCAAACGTTCGTCGATGGCTCGAACGACCTCGTGGGGTCGAAGTATCTTCAATGAGGAGTCGGCCGGAAGAGCAGCCGGGGCCGTATTGAGAAGACGGGTGTCGTTGGTCACCAGGTAGGCCGCGCCGGCGGTGAGAGCGTCGGCGACATGGCAGAGGTCGTCGCGGAGCGACGGATCCGCGGCCAATACAACTTCACCAACGCTTCGGAGTAGTTCCTTTAACACCCCCGATCCCTCATGTCGCAGAGACCGGAGACGCGTGATATGCGCGATCGCATCCCGTTGGCGAGCTCGCTCGGCCTGATCGTCGATACGGTCCAGTTCGACGTCAACCTGAGTCGAAAGAACGGGCGTCACTTCCGCTTGGAACCAGTCCGCCAGGAGGCCCAGGGATGCCTCACGATCGGGCCGGACAAGCTCAAGTGAACCGAACAGGTCCGTCACGATGTTCGTGTCGTAGACAACGAGTGGTCGGCCCGCACCGAGGGCGGCATCCTCGAGCAGGTCAAGGTCACCGAGCTGCATCCACCACCGCGTTAGGACCGAGCCGCTGAGGGCGCGCCCGGGCCGCTCGCCTCGTGGAGAAAGTCCGACGGACGACCAAAATCGGTCTAGTCCGTAATCGCGACGGCAGTAGGCGACCACACCCGTCGCACCAGGGTGCGCCTCGATTGCCGCGTCGACTAAGAGCTTTCCAATGGAACGGCCCCGCGCCCCAACGCAAACGTGAACGAGCTTGATGTAACCCGGCCGTGGCACGTCGTACAGGCAATACCCGACGAGCGTTCCTTCCACCTCGGCGACGACAAGCGTCCCTCGGCGCACCCGATCCATGAACGCGGAATCGGTCAAAAATCCGAGGGTGCTGCGGTGCACCTTCGCGAGTTCAAGCACGGCCGGCCACTCAGGCGGGCGCACGTCACTGACGATGTGCCGAACTTCAACGGGTGCTCCATCCATGGTCCCCTCATAGTCACGAACAAGGGATGTGAGCAAGACTTGCCGCGCCGTGAGTGAGGCAAGCCGTTCGTTCGACTTGCGTGAGCCCGTTGAACGACGGGAAAATGTGCCCGAAGACCTAGGACCAGTTGACTTAGCAGCCTCCGCGCGTCGTAGCCGATTGCTTCCATTTTCGGTGCTTCCGCGTCGTGCGTAAGCGTCCGGTCGACGACCGGCCATCGAGTCGCTTGTGTCCGGCGGGCAGGCGAGCGTTGCGAGGGTGAGGGCGGCCGCAGGACGGAAGGTCCCTGCAGGCGACGTGAGGTTGCGAGCGACGCGAGCCCTTACTCGTCCGGCCAGATGCTCGAAGTGACAGGCTCCATCGACCGGTACGCCCGCTGCCAGGCTGTGCCCAATAATTCGGTATGACGTGGCTGCTTCCCATAGAAGGCGATGAAGCGCCAAGCGATCGCATGCATTGCACCCATTAGCGTCGCCGCGAAGTGCACTACGGCTGCCCGTGGTGCGGCAAGCCCCGCGACTTCGCCGCCTGCATCTGTGACGATGAAGTTGTTGAGGCCGTGCCGATGCCCGTGAGCCACGGCGGACAGGGCCGAATACTGATCCCGCCCTTCTCTGTCCTCAAACGACTTATCGAGCATCGTCGCAACGAGCGCGGTCAGCTCGATCTTGGCGGGTACGGGTAGGCCGAAGCGCTTCAGCTCGTCCGCGAGCTCTTGCCGCTTCTCGGCGGGGCTGACGGCGTCGCCGTTGCGTGTCCGGAGGGGTTCGTTGCGGTTTTCGGGGATACGAAGGTCTGACCGCAGCAGTGAGATCGCTCGGTGGAGGAAGTCGTCCTCATCCGACCCATCGAGTAGATACCAGGTGCGAGCGAGCGACTCGTGGGCGCCGCGGGCGACTGTCGCGAGTGCAGTTGACCGGACCGTGGGTGTCCGGATAAGCGCTACGAAGGCTCGGACGTGGTCGAACGTCGAGAGGTTCGCGAACTGCATCGTGATCATGCCATCGTGAGCGTGCTCGGGCGATCGGCCCCGCCACAGCCGGAAGGCGCCGCTTCCCGGCGGCGGCGGGGAAGCCGCCGTCTCGAACGTGATCTGTTCGAACTTCGAAACGAGTAGGAGCAGCGCTCGGCTGATCCGCTGCACGTCGTCGGCGGACAGTTCGAGGGGGCCCTGCGCACCCGGGGTTGGGTCGACTCCCCATCCACCGCTGCCCGCCGAAGGTACCTTCATTTCCCGCGCATCCGGTCGATTGCTTCCTGAACGGCGTAGTCCTCGGCCAGTTCGTCGAGCATCGCAGACAGCCGATTTGAGAGCTGGCCGCCCAGGGATCGGAGCCGGTCTGTGTCGACCAGGTTGAACAGAGGGCCGTCTGGACTCCATGAGGCGATCGCAAGCGGTCCGAGGCGGTGCAGAGCTCGGGTGACCGTCTTTTTGCGAGGGTCGCTGCGGTCGGCGTGTGCGTAGTCGTTGTCGTCGAACACCGCTTCATCAAGGTGTTCGAGGGCGTCTCGTAGGGATTTCAGGTCGGGAACCGGGTCAGGCTCGGGATCGTCAGCTTCCCGTGCGAGCCGGACTAACCATCGCTCGACTTGAGATGCGGTCCACACGACGGAGGCGTTGGCCGTCCACATGGCTCGGAAGCCCTCGGCCAACGAGTCGTCTCCTAGCCCCCATTCGTCGCCGCGGTCGTAGGCGCGGACGGCTTCGGCGAACCGCCGGCTGGCCTCGATCGCCCTGGGGAGTTCCGCGCTGAGCCGCTCTCCCCACGCCAGGGCAAACATCAACGCGTTGTCGCCATCGGCGGAGCCCGTGGTGACCGACCCGCTGATGTTCGGCGTCAGCCCCATCGTCAGTCCTGAGCTTCGCGAGCTGCTCGCTCGTCAAAGCGAGCCCACCAACGGTCGTCGACGGTCACATCGAGGCAGAGCTGGTTGAGAACGTCCGCGGTGCCGTTCAGGAGACGGACGCCAATGACGGTGGCTGTGCCGTGGGAGTTCGTTGCTTCGTCGTATAGCTCGATCGTCGCTGCCAGGGGAAGTGGGAGCCGGCCGTCGAGGTAGGCCACTTGGCGCTGTCGGTCGACGTCGAACACGAGTGTTTGGTCGTTGAGGGAAAAGGTGGGCGCCTGGCGCTTCTCGTACATGCGGTGACAGTAACTCACGGAGTCCGGTGGAACCGGCGTGTGCGCGACTTGGCGAAGCTGCCATCTTGGTGCCATCTGCCGACCTAGGAGACGCGGCGGGGTGACGACGGGTTCGTTTCAATCGCGACGAGTTGACTTTCAGAACGACAACATGTCTTTCAAATCACAGCTGGCGGGCGGCACCCGCCTTACTGCGGCATGTCCACGAACCGCGAGAACATCCCGTGGAACGCCACGGTGATGGTGTCCGTCGGCCCGTTACGGTGCTTCGCCACGATCAGGTCGGCCTCACCCTGCCGCGGGTTGTCCTTCTCGTACGCCGACTCGCGGTGCAGCAGGATGACCATGTCGGCGTCCTGCTCGATCGACCCGGACTCTCGCAGGTCGGAGATCGCCGGCTTCTTGTCGGCACGCTGCTCGGGACCACGGTTCAGCTGGGACAGCGCGATGACGGGGACCTGGAGCTCCTTCGCCATCAGCTTCAGTGCACGCGAGAACTCGGAGACCTCTTGCTGGCGGCTCTCGACCTTCTTGCCCGAGGTCATCAGCTGCAGGTAGTCGATGACGACGAGCTTGAGGTTGTGCTGCTGCTTGAGTCGACGGCACTTGGCGCGGATCTCGACCAGCGTCATGTTGGGGGAGTCGTCGATGAAGAACGGCGCGTCGTTGATGCGCCCGCGGGTCTGCGCGATGGTGGTCCAGTCGCGGGAGTCCACGGTGCCCTTGCGCATGTTCTGCAGCGGCACGCTGGTCTCGGCGGACAGCAGACGCATGGCGATCTCGGCGCGACCCATCTCGAGCGAGAAGAAGGCGGCGGTCTGGTCGTGCTTGATCGCCGCGGCGCGGCACAGGTCGAGCGCAAGGGTGGACTTACCGAGGGCGGGTCGAGCGGCGACGATGATGAGCTGCCCGGGGTGGAAGCCGTTCGTCAGGCCGTCGAGCTGCGCGAACCCGGTCGGCACGCCGGTCATCTGGCCGTCGCGGCCCTTGGCCGCTTCGATCTCGTCGAGGGCGGCGGAGATGGCGTCGGTCAGGGGGACGTAGTCCTCGGTCTGCACGCCACCGGCGACGTTGTAGACCTCGGCCTGCGCGCTGTTGACGAGGTCGGTGACCTCGCCTTCGGACGCGTAGCCCATCTGCACGATGCGGGTGCCGGCGTCGACGAGGCGACGGAGGACGGCCTTCTCGGCGACGATCCCGGCGTAGTACCCCGCGTTCGCCGCGGTGGGCACCATGCTCGTGACGCTGTGCAGGTACTCGGCGCCACCACCACGGGACAGCAGACCGGTCTTGGTCAGTTCGTCGGTGACGGCGATGACGTCGGTGGGCTCGCCGTGCGAGTACAGCGAGAGGATCGCGTCGAAGATGACCTCGTGCTTGGGGACGTAGAAGTCCACGCCACGAGCGGTCTCGATGACGTCGGCGACGGCGTCCTTCGACAGGAGCATGCCGCCGATGGTCGACTGTTCGGCCAACAGGTCGTGCGGCGGGGTGCGTTCCATGCCGCGCTCCGCGTACTCCTGCGGTGCGGGCTCAAGATGCGCGATCGACACACTCTCTCCTCTGTTGAACGACGCAGGGCTGGACACGGTGGTCCGACACCTGCAACGACTTTCTACCCCCAGCGACCGACATCCCCGAGTCGCTGGGCCAAGCTACGGCCGCAGAGTTATCCCCAACAAACGGCCCTGTGGATAACTCTGTGGAGGGATTGCGGAACACGCCGGAATGCTGTGTGGAGAACTGTGGACGAGCCTGTGGAAACATGGCCATGGGAACACACTTTCGACCACTTGACCAGGTGTTTTCATGTTCACACGGTGTGTGGAAAAGTGGGGTTCAAGTAGGCATTGAAGGTTCCGATTTGACACGTTTCTGCTGTGTAAAACGACTTGACAAGCACCCCTCCTGTGAGAAGTGTTCTCGGGCCGCTCCCAGCAAGCCGGGCCGTGCCTGAGAGGTAACCAGCCAGCCAAGCCGAGCCCACCCGTGCAAGCCGAGCCGGGCCTCCCGGCCGTTCTGGACGACCGTGCGTTGATGGTGAGCAGAAGATGTCGAGTGGGGGATCGGGACCCGACCTTTTCTGCTCACCAAGTGAACCCCGCACGCCCCGCAACCCCAACCCGACCCCGCCCCCGCCAACGCAACGACGGGCGGGCCTCCCGGAGGAGACCCGCCCGTCGTGGAGCGGAACGTCAGTGCTACTTGGCAGCGACGACCTTGAGCGAGATCACGGCAGTGATGTCCTCGCGCAGACGCACGGTGGCCTCGTGGTCACCGACGGTCTTGATGGTCGCGGGGACCTCGACCTTGCGCTTGTCGAGCGAGCCGACGCCCTGCGCCTGGACGGCGTCAGCGACGTCGCCCGGACGGACGGAGCCGAACAGACGACCGTCCTTGCCGGCCTTGACAGCCAGGGAGATGGTCGCGTTCTCGAGCTTCATCTTGAGGTCCTGTGCCTCTTCGATGGTGGCGAGCTCACGCGCGGTGCGCGCGGCACGGATCGACTCGACCTGCTTCTCGCCGCCCTTGGACCACGCGACAGCGAAGCCCTGGGGGATGAGGTAGTTGCGGGCGTAGCCGTTCTTGACGTCGACGACGTCACCAGCGGAACCGAGGCCGGAGACCTCGTGGGTGAGGATGAGCTTCGACATGTGTCGACCTCCGATCAGCGGCCGGAGCCGGCGTAGGGGAGGAGCGCCATCTCACGGGCGTTCTTCACGGCACGGGCGATGAGGCGCTGCTCCTGGACGGAGACGCCGGTGATGCGACGGGCGCGGATCTTTCCACGCTCCGAGATGAACTTGCGAAGGGTCGCAACGTCCTTGTAGTCGATGACGCCGACCTTGATCGACTTCGCGGGAGCGGCGTTCTTGCCGCCCTTGCCGCGAGGCTTCCGGCGGTCGCCGGTGCTCTTTCCAGCCATAGTGATTTGTCCTTAGAAGAAAAGTTGTGTGTCCGTCGGAACCGAGAGGATCAGAACGGGGTCTCGTCGTCGAAGTTGCCGCCGGGGGTGCTCCACACGTCGTTCGACTGTGCGTTGCCGCCGCCCTGCTGGCCACCCTGCGGGGACCACGGCTCGTCGGACTGGCCACCAGCGGAGGCGTTGCCGCCACCGTTGTTGTTCCAGCCGCCGTTGCCGCCGCCCTGCTGACCGCCACCGTTGCCGCCGCCGACCTGGCCACGACCGCCGCCGCCACCCGCTGCGCGGGTGATCTGTGCGGTCGCGTACCGGAGCGACGGGCCGATCTCGTCGACCTCGAGCTCGATGCTCGTGCGCTGCTGACCCTCGCGGTCCTGGTAGGAACGCTGACGCAGACGACCCTGCGCGATGACGCGCGAGCCCTTCGTCAGCGACCCCGCCACGTGCTCGGCGAACTCCCGCCACACACTCGCGCGGAGGAACAGCGCGTCGCCGTCCTTCCACTCGTTCGCCTGACGGTCGAACGTGCGAGGCGTGGAGGCGATGGTGAAGTTCGCCACTGCGAGCCCGTTCTGCGTGTACCGCAGCTCGGGGTCCGCGGTGAGGTTGCCCACCACCGTGATGACGGTTTCGCCGGCCACGGGTTACTCGGCGCTCGCGGTCGCGGTTGCGGAGGCGTTGGCAGCCTTGCGGGCTGCGCGTGCCTCGTCGCGCTGCTTCTGGGCGGCGACCTGCGCGATGCCCTCTTCGGCGCGGAGGACCTTCGTGCGGAGCACGGCCTCGGAGAGACCGAGCTGACGGTCGAGCTCCTTGGCGGCCTCGGGCGAGGACGTGAAGTCGACGACGGCGTAGATGCCCTCGGACTTCTTGGCGATCTCGTAAGCGAGCCGGCGACGGCCCCAGACGTCCACGTTGTCGACGGTGCCACCGTCGTTGCGGATGACAGCGAGGAACTTGTCCAGGCTGGGAGCGACGGTGCGCTCATCGATCTCGGGGTCGAGGATCGCCATCAGTTCGTACTGGTGCATGCGGAACCCACCTCCTCTGGTCTCAGCGGCCCCGGGCAGTTCCCGGGGCAGGAGGGTTGATGCATGTGCCACAGCGCGCAGACACGCGCCGGGCAACCTGCACAGACTACCCGACGGCCTGGAGGCGCGCCACCGGTCTGTGCAGAACCGTCGCGTCCGTCAGGCGGTCGCGTCTCGGGCGTCGGTGGCGCGTCAGGAGCTGGTCGCGTCCCGCGCGGCCCACCAGTCGCGCAAGCGCGCCTCGGCAGCGTCGGCCCCGAGCGGCCCGTCGTCCATCCGCGCCTCGAGCAGGAAGCGGTAGGCCTCGCCCACGGCACGCCCCGGCGGGATGTCGAGGATCCGCATGATGTCGTCGCCGGTCAGGTCGGGCCGGATCGAGTCCAGTTCCTCTTGCTCGGCCAGGACGCGGATCCGCTCCTCGAGGTCGTCGTACGCGAACGCCAGGCGGTCGGCCTTGCGGCGGTTCCGGGTGGTGACGTCCGAGCGGGTCAGCTCGTGCAGCCGTTCGAGCTGCGGGCCGGCGTCGCGGACGTAGCGCCGGACGGCTGAGTCGGTCCAGGCACCGTCGGTGTACCCGAAGAACCGCAGGTGCAGCTCGATCAGGCGGGACACCGCGGCGATCGTGTCGTTGTCGAAGCGCAGGGCACGGAGCCGCTTCTTCGCGAGCTTCGACCCGACCAGGTCGTGGTGGTGGAAGCTGACGGCGCCGCCCGGCTCGAGCTTGCGGGTGGCGGGCTTGCCGATGTCGTGCAGCAGCGCCGCGAGCCGGAGCACGGTGTCGGGCGGGTCGCCCGCGTGCCGCTCGGCCTCGTAGCCGATCGCCTGTTCGAGCACGGTCAGGGAGTGCTCGTAGACGTCCTTGTGGTGGTGGTGCTCGTCGATCTCGAGCTGCATCTCGGGCAGCTCCGGCAGGAACCGCTGCGCCAGTCCGGTGTCCACGAGCAGGCGGATGCCCGGCACGGGGTCGCTCGTGTTGAGCAGCTTGACGAGTTCGTCGCGCACCCGCTCGGCGGACACGATGTCGATGGAGTCGACGAGGTCCTGCATGGCGGCACGGACGTCGTCGTTGACGGTGAACCCGAGCTGCGACGTGAACCGCGCCGCCCGCATCATCCGGAGCGGGTCGTCGCGGAACGACACCACGGCGGCCTGCGGGGTGCGCAGGCGGGCGGCCAGCAGGTCCTCGACGCCGCCGTGCACGTCGACGAGCTCACGGGCCGGCAGCCGGAGCGCCATCGCGTTGACGGTGAAGTCGCGGCGGAGCAGGTCGTCCTCGATGGTGTCGCCGAACGCGACCTCGGGCTTGCGGGTCTCGCCGTCGTACACGTCACTGCGGTAGGTGGTGATCTCGACCTGCTCGCCGCCGACCCGCGCGGCGATGGTGCCGAACTGGCGGCCGACGTCCCACGTGGCGCTCGCGATCGGCTCGACGATGCGCAGGATGTCGTCCGGACGGGCGCTCGTCGTGAAGTCGAGGTCGGTGACCGGACGACCGAGGAAGGCGTCCCGCACGGGTCCGCCGACCAGGGCCAGCTCGTGTCCGGCGTCGGCGAAGGCCCGAGCGAGGAGGTCGACGGGCTCGGTGGTGGCGAGTGCGTCGAGTCGTTCGACGGCCTGGGCAACGGACTGCATGACGGTGCTCATCCTCCCAGATCGAGGCCCCGAGTTCTCCACAACCCCGCGCGCACGGGACCTGTTCATGGTCGCGCCTCATACACTCGTGCTCGGCCCGAACCGACCCCGTGGCCCGCTTCCGTATGCACATCCTCCGCACCACGCTCGCCGCAGCCGCGTCGACCCTCGTCGCGCTCGGCCTGGTCGTCGCGCCCGTCAGTGCCCCGCACGCCAATGCCGCGACGGTGTCGTCGGCCAAGACCCATCTCGCCGATCCGGCTGCTGCCGATGCGGGCAAGGCCACGATCTCGGTCGCTCCCGCGCACCGTGGGATCGTCCAGCGCGACCAGGACCTCACCCTCTCGGTGACCGTCACGAACGACACCGACACTGCACTGCCCGCCGGCAGCGCGGAGTTCGACATCTTCCGCTCCGTGAGCACGCGGGACGTCCTCGCCGACTGGCTCGCCGACACCACCACGACCGGTTACCTCGGCGCCCCGATGGACTCCGTTGACATTCCGGAGGTCCCGGCGCACCGATCGGTCACCATCGACTCGGTCGAGATCGTCTCGGGCAACGTGGCACTCGGCGGGTACTCGTCGTTCGGTGCGCGGCGCATCGCGGCCGAGTACACGGCCGGTGACACCTTCGCCGTGGCCCGCT
This sequence comes from Curtobacterium sp. VKM Ac-2887, assembly GCF_015350935.1. Lineage (NCBI taxonomy): Bacteria > Bacillati > Actinomycetota > Actinomycetes > Micrococcales > Microbacteriaceae > Curtobacterium > Curtobacterium sp. VKM Ac-2887. Next base: position 96,265 of record NZ_JADKSB010000007.1, read on the forward strand.
CCGCGATCACCTGGTACCCGGACTTCGAGCAGGTGCCGGTCAGCGTCTCGGTGGCGATGCCGGTGACGGTCCCGAAGTCCACCGACGGCATCCTCACCGCGGCCGTCCTGGCCTCCGCCACCTCGGTCGACGGCACCCTGACGCAGCAGCTCGACGCGGCCGAGGACCACAACGTCGCCGTCGCCGTCGACCCGCGGATCATCGCCTCGATCCGGATCCTCGGCGAGAACGCGCCGTCCTCCGCGACCGCGTGGCTCCAGCGCCTCGAGTCCCTGCGCAACGAGACCTTCGCGTTGTCCTACGCGGACGCCGACGTCACCGGTCTGCGCCAGGCCGGGTCGGACGGCATCCTCGCGCCGATCTCGCTCGACCAGTCCGTCAAGTCCGAGAACTTCCCGGGTGCCGAGACCCCCGCACCGACCCCGACCGCCACCCCCGGCCAGACGACGACCCCGAGCAGCTCCGCGTCCCCGAGCGACGACGCCACCACCGACGCCGAAGCCGACTCGGGTGCGGGCGAGCCCACGGAGACACTGCCCACGACCGAGCAGCTGCTGGACTTCCCCTACTCGATGGACTCCATCTCCTGGCCGACCGAGGGCACCGTGTCGTCGTCGGACCTCGAGGCACTCGAGCGGGCGGGCACGAAGACCACGATCGTCTCGAGCGGGAACACCTCCGCCGGCGCGAACGCCACGATCTCGGCGTCGGAGAAGATCGGTGACGACCACGTCCTCGTGTCGGACCAGTCGATGTCGTCCCTGCTGCGCAAGGCCGCGACCGCACCGGACCGCCAGAGCTGGTCGTCGGCGATGTCCGAACTCACGGCGACGCTCGCCACCTCGGCGCGCGACGGCACCGCCACGGGGCCGATCCTGCTGACCCTCGGTCGCGACTGGCCCTCGGACTCCGCTCGCCTCAGCCAGACCCTCGACGCCCTCGAGACCACCGCCTGGGTGGCGCCCGCCGACCTCTCAACGGCGTCGAACGCCGTCGCCGGGTCACTCACGCTCACCAGCGCGTCCACCGGGGCCGGCCGCATCGCACAGCTCAAGCGCCTGGTGCAGGGCGAACAGGGGCTCTCCGCGTTCGCCACGATCCTCGACACCCCCGCCGAACTGACCGCACCCGCACGCCTCCGACTGCTCGCCATCGCGTCGAACGCGTGGCGGGGGGACAACGACGGGCTGACGGCCGCCGTCGACGCCCGCACGGCCGCCTGGGCGAAGCAGACCACCGAGGTCGGGATCGTCGACTCGAGCAGCCTGACCCTGCTCGGCGACCGGTCCTCGCTGCCGGTCTCCATCCGCAACAGCTCCGACTACCCGGTGACGGTGCACCTGGCCGTCCAGCCGTCGAACTCCGCCCTCCGGGTCGTCCGCAACGACATCGTGGTCGAGATCCAACCGGACTCGTCGACCCGAGCGACCGTCCCCGTGCAGTCCGTCGCGAACGGCAAGGTCGAGCTGACCATGTCGCTGTCGAGCCCGACCGGCGTCGCGATCGCCCAGCCGGCCACCGTCGAGCTCAACGTCCAGGCGCAGTGGGAGACGGTCATCACCGCTGCCGCAGCGGTCGCTCTGATCGCGATCTTCGGCTTCGGCATCTTCCGCAGCATCCGGAAGCGCATCCGCCGTCGCAACGGCGAACTCGACGACGAGGACGACGACGACCCCAACCGCCCGCTCGCCGTGCAGCCGGGTGCGCCCGGTGCGCCCGGTGCGCCCGCCTCGCCCGCGGGATCGGTCGTCGGACCGGGAGGCCCGGATCACCGCGCCGAGCCACCCACCGCGTTCGCCGTGACCGGCTCCGGTGCGGCCGCTGTCGCGGCTCCTGGAGGCGACCACCTGCAGGACGCGATCGCCCGAGCCGGAGTCGAACCGGGCCTCCCGTCCGACGCCCGTACCAGCCCTGTCGCGGACGCCCGCGACCCCGAGGAGCCGACCATCAGCGCCACCCAGCCCCAGCCCGACGTCGATGCGGAACCGGTCGCCGAGCGCAGCCTGGGGCGTGCGAGTGCGATGCTCGCGGCGGGGACGATGCTGTCGCGCATCCTCGGATTCGCGAAGACGTTCGTGCTGGCCTACGCGATCGGGCAGTACAAGAGCCCTGCCGGAGACGCCTTCGCGATCTCGAACCAGCTGCCGAACAACATCTACGCCCTCATCGCGGGCGGCCTGCTGTCGGCGGTGCTGATCCCGCAGATCGTCCGCGCCATGAAGAACGGGACCGACGGCGGCCAGTCCTACGTCAACAAGATCGTGACGCTTGGTGGCTCGGTGTTCATCGTCATCACCATCGTCGCCACCCTCGCTGCTCCGCTGCTGGTGCGCCTGTACAGCTCCCAATCCACCTCGGGTGGCAAGGGCCTCTCACCCGAGGCGTACGACCTCGCCGTCCTCTTCGCCTTCTGGTGCCTGCCGCAGATCCTCTTCTACGCGATGTACTCCTTGCTCGGCGAGGTCCTGAACGCGAAGCAGGTCTTCGGACCGTTCACGTGGGCGCCCCTGCTCAACAACGTCATCTCGCTCGCCGGTCTCGTCGTCTTCATCGCGATGTTCGGCGGCAGCGCCGCGAACTCGGGCGTCGACGACTGGGACGCCACGAAGATCGCGGTGCTCGCGGGCAGCGCCTCGCTCGGCGTCCTCGCCCAGGCAGCCTTCCTGCCGTTCTTCTGGCGCCGAGCCGGCCTGAGCTTCCGTCCCGACTTCCGCTGGCGGGGCGTCGGTCTGAAGGCAACGGGGACCGCGGCCGGATGGCTGTTCGCGATGATCCTCGTCACCCAGCTCGCCGGCATCGTACAGTCGCGCGTCGCGTCGCTCGGCTCGGGTGCGGCCGGCAACGCCGTCCTGCAGAACGCATGGCTGCTGTTCATGCTGCCGCACTCGATCATCACGGTCTCGATCGCCACCGCCTACTTCACGCGCATGAGCCACGACGCGGAGCGCGGCGACCTCGGCGCGGTCCAGAAGAACCTGTCGCTCTCGCTCCGCATCGTCGGGCTCTTCACGGTCTTCGCGTCCGTCGCACTGATGGTCGTCGCCGTGCCGTTCGGACGGATGTTCTCGGACACGTTCGACGGCGCGCTGTCGATCGGCGCCGTGCTCTTCGCCTACATGCCGGGCCTCGTGCTCTTCAGCATCCTGTTCATCATCCAGCGCGTGTTCTGGGCCATGCACGACCACCGCACGCCGTTCCTGATGCAGTGCGTCCAGTCCGTGTTGTTCGTCGTCGGCGCGCTGGCGGTGACCACGCTCCCCAACGAGACGATCGGGGTCGCGATCGCCGCATGCACCACGTTGGCCGGCACCGCGCAGACCATCGTGGCGCTGGTGCTCGTCCGCAAGCGCCTGGGTGGCATGGAGGGCCCCGTCGTGACCCGTTCGCACGTGCAGTTCATCATCGCCGCGCTGATCGCCGGCGTGGTCGGTCTGGTGGTCGCGAACTTCCTCGGGGCGTTCTCCGCAGCCGGGTTCGCGATGTCGGACCGCACCGGGGCACTCATCACCATCGTCCTGACCGGCGCCGTCATGGTCCTCGTGTACTTCGGGGCGCTCGTCGTCGCCAAGAACGGCGAGATCAAGAACGCCGTCGGCATGGTGAAGAGCAAGCTCGGTCGCTGACCGCACGGTTCCCGGACGTCGCGGAATGCCGCGCCGGTACCATGTGTTGACCCGGTCAGCACGCAACGGAAGGGCAGTCAGGCATGCGCCAGCTCATCATCATCGGTTCCGGTCCGGCCGGGTTCACCGCCGGCATCTACGCCGCGCGCGCAGAGCTCAAGCCGCTCATCGTCGCGTCCAGCGTCGAGACGGGCGGGGAACTCACCAAGACGACCGAGGTCGAGAACTTCCCGGGCTTCCCCGAGGGGATCCAAGGTCCCGACCTCATGATCAAGATGCAGGAGCAGGCCGAGAAGTTCGGCGCTGAGGTCCTGTACGACGACGCCGTCTCCGTCGACCTCACCGGCGACGTGAAGAAGGTCACCGTCGGCTCCGGCGAGACCTACGAAGCCCTCGCGGTCATCTACGCGACCGGTTCGGCGTACCGCCACCTCGGCATCGCCGACGAAGAGCGCCTCTCGGGCCACGGTGTCTCGTGGTGCGCGACCTGCGACGGCTTCTTCTTCCGCCAGAAGAACATCGCCGTGGTCGGCGGCGGCGACTCCGCGATGGAAGAAGCGACGTTCCTCACCCGCTTCGCCGACAAGGTCACCGTGATCCACCGCAAGGACACCCTCCGCGCGTCGAAGATCATGCAGGATCGCGCCCACAACGACCCGAAGATCGAGTTCGCGTGGAACAAGGAGGTCATCGGCATCCAGGGTGACTCCGCCGTGACCGGCGTGACGCTCAAGGACACCGTGGACGGCACCGAGAGCGAACTCGCCCTCGACGGTCTGTTCATCGCGATCGGCAACGACCCCCGCGTGCACCTCGTGCACGGTCAGCTCGAGCTCGCTCCCGAGGGCACCATCGCCGTCGAGGGCCGCACGTCCAAGGCGGTCGGCGTCCCCGGGGTCTTCGTCGCGGGCGACGTGCTCGACCACACCTACCGCCAGGCCATCACGGCCGCCGGTTCCGGTGCGGTCGCCGCGCTTGACGCCGAGAAGTACCTCGCCGACCTCGAGGACACTCTGACCGACGCTGCTGCGGGCGAGACCCCGGTCGAGCCGGTCACCATCTCCGCCTGACCCGTACGGCCCCGGAATGCCGGGGGCCCGTCCGCGGTTCCACACCCAGTACCGACTTCTCACGAAAGGACACCCATGTCCAACGCAAAGGCTGTCACCGACGCCACTTTCTCGGACGAGGTCCTCAAGTCCGACAAGACGATCCTGGTCGACTTCTGGGCCGAGTGGTGCGGCCCGTGTCGCGCCGTCTCGCCGATCCTCGACCAGATCGCCGAAGAGCACGCCGGCAAGATCGAGATCGTGAAGCTCAACGTGGACGACAACCCCCAGTCGGCCATGAACTACCAGATCACCTCGATCCCGGCGATGAAGGTCTTCAAGGGCGGCGAGGTCGTCAAGACCGTCATCGGCGCCAAGCCGAAGCCCGCGCTCGAGGCCGACCTCGCCGAGTTCCTCGCGTAGGTCGCACCAGCACCACCGAACGCCCCGTCCTCGTCCTGCTCAGCAGGCGCCGGCGGGGCGTTCGCATGCCACCCGTTGCGGATCGGCCCCCGCCGCGGAGCCCGGGTTTCCGGGGTCGATGTCGTAGTGTGGCGGGAATGTCTCACTGATCGGAGCACGGTATGACGAACGGCAACAGCCTCGACCCCTGGTACGACTCCTACGCCCAGCGCACCGCCGGGCTGAGCGCCTCCGAGGTCCGAGCCCTGTTCGCCGTCGCCTCGCGCCCCGAGGTGGTCTCGCTGGCCGGCGGCATGCCGTTCGTCTCCGCGCTGCCGAGAGAGCTCGTCACGGGCTCCCTGGACCGCGTGATGAACGAGCATGCGGCCATGGCGCTGCAGTACGGCGGCGGACAGGGTCTGCGGTCCCTCCGCGAGCACATCGTGGACGTCATGAGCCTCGAGGGCATCCGTGCCAGTGCCGAGGACGTCGTCGTGACGACGGGCTCGCAGCACGCGCTCGACCTCGTCACGCGTCTGTTCATCGATCCGGGCGACGTCGTCCTCGCCGAGTCCCCGTCCTACGTCGGTGCGATCGGTGTGTTCCGGTCGTACCAAGCCGAGACCGTCCACGTGACGACCGACGAGCTCGGTCTGGTGCCCGAGGCACTGCGTGAGGCGATTGCGAACCTCCGCACGCAGGGCAAGCGGATCAAGTTCCTCTACACGATCCCGAACTTCCACAACCCGGCCGGCGTCACCATGAGCCGGGAGCGCCGCATCGAGGTGCTCGACATCTGCCGGTCGAACAACATCCTGGTGCTCGAGGACAACCCCTACGGACTCCTCTGGTTCGACGAGCCGGCACCGCAGGCGATCCGTTCCATCGACGAAGAGGGCGTCGTGTACCTGGGGTCCTTCTCGAAGACCCTCGCACCCGGCTTCCGCGTCGGCTGGGCGCTCGCACCGCACGCCATTCGCGAGAAGCTCGTGCTCGCCAACGAGTCCGCCGTCCTCGCCCCGAACTCCTTCGGTCAGTACGTCGTGAACGCGTACCTGGACGCCGCGGACTGGAAGGGTCAGGTCGACACCTTCCGAGGCATCTACGCAGAGCGCCGTGACGCCATGCTGTCCGCCCTGGGGGAGTTCCTGCCGGACCTGTCCTGGACGAAGCCCAACGGTGGCTTCTTCGTCTGGCTGACGCTCCCCGAGTCCCTCGACTCGAAGGGCATGCTGCCGCGCGCGGTGAAGGAGCTCGTCGCCTACACGCCCGGGACGGCCTTCTACGCCGACGGTCGCGGCGGCGGGCACATCCGTCTGTCGTTCTGCTACCCGACCCCCGAGCAGATCCGCGTCGGCGTGAAGCGGCTCGCCAACGTCGTCAACGACGAACTCGAGCTGATCGAGACGTTCGGCCCGACGACTCGGCCGAACAGCGTCGTCCGCGAGACGTCCTCGGTCAGCGCTCCGCCGCCGAACATCTCCTGATCAGCGCTTTTCCGCGGTGCGTGGCCCACCAGCACCGTCGTTCCATACCGGAGGACCCCCATGGCTGAGCTCACCCGTCGTCACGTCGTCGTCGTCGCCGGAGGGATCTCGCACGAGCGTGACGTCTCCCTGCGCTCCGGTCGGCGGGTCGCCGACTCGCTGACCGGGTACGGCTGGCAGGTCGACCTCCGCGACGCCGACGCGCTGCTGCTGCCGGCTCTCGCCGAGTCCCGCCCGGATGTCGTGTGGCCGGCTCTGCACGGCGCCTCCGGTGAAGACGGGGCCCTGCGGGGCATCCTGGAGGCGGTGGACATCCCGTTCGTCGGCTCACGTTCCACGTCGGCCCGGTTGGCATGGGACAAGCCCACGGCGTCAGCGCTGGTCGCGCGGGCGGGCGTTCGTACCCCTCGATCCGTCACGCTGTCCCACGACGTGTTCCGCGAGCTCGGTGCCGTCGGGGTGCTCAAGGCCATCGCGGGGGAGCACCCGGTCCCGCTCGCTGTGAAGCCGGCACGCGGCGGGAGTGCGCAGGGAGTGACCCTCGTCGACGACGTCAACGACCTGCCACGAGCCATGGTCACGGCCTACACGTACTGCGACGACGTCGTGGTCGAGCAGCTCATCCGCGGCACCGAGGTCGCGGTCGGCATCATCGACACGGGCGACGGGCCGGTGGCACTCTCCGCGGTGGAGATCGTCCCACGGAACGGCATCTACGGCTTCGAGGCGCGGTACAACGCGGGGGAGACGACGTTCTACACCCCCGCTCGACTGTCCGACGAGTTCGCGACCGCTGCAGCCGACGCCGCCGTCGCGGCACACGCGGCACTCGGCCTCCGCCACCTGTCCCGTGTGGACCTCATCGTCGACGGCGCCGGTACGCCCTGGTTCCTCGAGGCCAACGTGCTCCCGGGCCTGACCGAGACGTCGCTGCTGCCGCAGGCACTCTCCGCGTCCGGTTTCGATCTCGGGTGGACGTACGCAGAGCTCGCCGAACAGGCGATCCGCGACCACCACGCCTGATCCGCACGCTCCCACGGTCCGCGTTCCACGTGGAACACGGGCGTTCGCAAGCGTCGATGTTCCACGTGGAACGTCGGCACCCGCGGTTCGCTGCTGAGAGCTGATCTGCTCTGAGCAGCATCGCATGCGTCTGGTCATCTGCCGGCGCACGGTGGACGCATGACCGATTCACCACCCCCCCCCGCAGCCTTCACGACCGAGTACCGGCGAGCCCTTCTCGACCAACGCGTGCTCGTACTCGACGGCCCCCTCGACGACGACAACGGCACCGTCCTCATGACGCAGCTGGTACAGCTCGCGACGTCGGACCCCTGGAACGACATCGCGCTCTGGATCCATTCGCCCGGAGGCTCGGTCCCGGCGATGCTCGCACTCCGGGACCTCATGCGGGTGATCCCCAACGACGTCAGCACGCTCGCGTTCGGGATCGCCTGCAGTGCGGGGCAGTTCCTCCTGTCCTCGGGTACTCCTGGCAAACGGCGAGCACTGCCACACAGCCGGATCCTGATGCACCAGGGATCCGCAGGGATCGGGGGGAGTGCGGTGGACGTTGCGCTGCAGGCAGACCACCTCCGTGACACCCGCGACACCGTGCTCGGACTCATCGCAGCGGACACCGGACAGACGGTCGACCGCATCTTCGAGGACTCGCTGCACGACCACTGGTACTCCGCCGAGGAGGCCCTCGACTACGGGTTCGTCGACCTGATCGTCGACGACTTCTCGGTGATCCGGCCCCAGCAGCCCCGTTCCACGATGACAGGCTTCGGCGGACCTGTGGCAGGGGAGGGAGACTGTTGAGCGCGTACACGATCCCGAACGTCATCGCGCGGGACGCTCGCGGCGACCGGGTCTTGGACGTCTACTCGCACCTGCTCACCGAGCGGATCATCTACATCGGGACCGCAATCGATGCCGGCGTCGCCAATGCCCTCATCGCGCAACTCCTCTTCCTCGAGTCGGACAACCCGGACTCGGACGTGCAGCTCTACGTCAACTGCGACGGCGGCGATCCGAGTGCCATGCTCGCCGTCTACGACACCATGCGGTTCATCCGCCCCGCCGTCGCGACCACCTGCGTTGGGCAGGCAATCGGTGTCGGAGCCGTCCTGCTCGCCGCGGGCGCCGAAGGAAAGCGGTCGGCCCTGCCGCATGCTCGGGTCGTGCTCCACCAGCCCGCCGCGCAGGGACAGGGGGCCATTCCCGAGCTCATCCTGCAGGCGGACGAGGTCGTCCGGATCCGGGCCGAGATCGAGTACCTGCTCGCCGAGCACAGCGGCCAGAGTGTCGACCAACTCCGAGCCGACACGGATCACGATCGCGTCTTCACGGCCCATCAGGCCCTCCAGTACGGGCTCGTGGACCACGTGATCACTCGACGCTGACGGACGGCGCTGACTGTTGACGCCTCACGCAGCGAGGACGAACGCGCTCCGCACTTGTTCGCCACCAGTACCTGCGGAACGTGCTCGCTCGCGGAGCTGTTCTGCTGCGGCTGCGGTCAGGTCCAGCAAGGAGCTCTCGAGCGCGCCAGCCACTGCTGCCAGCATCTCGCTCGAGGGCTCCTTCCGCCCGCGTTCCATCTCCGACAAGTACTGCGGTGACACCCCTGCGCGACGAGCGACGTCGTGCAGGGTGTCCCCGCGGACACGGCGACGAGCGCGGAGTTCGCGACCGACGACATCACGCCAGAGCGGCTCGGGAATGCGGGATCTCATGATGCGAGCCTGACAGTGTTCCACGTGAAACGTACGGGCTTCCCGTTCGCTGCTCGTGAACTCGAACCAGCGGAACGGCTCCGCGCCCCGTGTCGGGCCGAACGACCCGTCGCTGCTCCAGGCACCCGCACCGGGCATGCGAGGCCCGCTACGGGGCGCACAGCGCCATTGACAAGCCGTCAGGACGAGACGTCGCTGATCCCCAGCTCCGACAGAATGCGATTGAGGTCGTCGCCGTTCGCGAAGTCGATCGTCACGGAGCTCTTCCGGGCACCGACGGCGATCTTGACCCGTGTGTTCAGCCGGTCACCGATGCGCTCAGCAAGGTCGTTGAAGTGCGCCTGGTTCCTGGAGGGCTGCGGCGTCGTCTTCGGAGGGGTCTTCGTCGCCAACTGCTGCGCGATCGCCTCGGCAGCGCGCACCGACAGGTCCTCGTTGACGATCTTCTCGGCGAGGTACTCCATCGCCTCCGCGTCCGGGGCAGCAAGGATCGCGCGGGCGTGACCGGCCGACAGCACACCGGCAGCGACCCGACGCTGCACGGGGGAGGGGAGCCGCAGCAGACGGATGGTGTTGGTGATCTGCGGACGGGAGCGGCCGATGCGCTGGCCGAGCTGTTCCTGCGTGATCCCGAAGTCCGCCAGGAGCTGCTGGTACGCCGAAGCCTCCTCGAGCGGGTTGAGCTGCGCCCGGTGCAGGTTCTCGAGTAGGGCGTCCCGGAGCATCGCGTCGTCCGGCGTCTCCTTGACGATCGCCGGGATGGTCGTGAGCCCCAGTTCCTTGGTAGCGCGGAGGCGCCGCTCACCCATGATCAGCTCATACTGCGGCTCCGTCCCCGCAGCCCCGGGGATCGGACGGACCACGATGGGCTGCAGCACGCCGATCTCACGGATGGAGTGGACGAGCTCCTGCAACTCCTCTTCGCGGAACTCCTTGCGCGGCTGCTGCCCGTTCGGGATCACGTCCAGCGGGTTGAGGTTCGCGAGTCGGGCTCCCGGAACGGCGACAAGCTCGTCCGCGGTGGGTGCCGACGCCGGCGACCCACCAGTCGGGAAGAACACGTCCACTGGGCGGTCCTGCTGGTCCGTCGCCGTCGGGATGAGCGCGCCGATGCCGCGGCCGAGTCCGGTTCGCTTGGGTGCCATCAGTCTTACGCTCCTCGTGCTGCGATCTCGGCGGCCGCTTCCAAGTAGGAGAGCGACCCGGTGGAGTTCACGTCGTACGCGACGACGCTCTGTCCGTAACTCGGCGCTTCACTCACCCGGACGGACCGGGGGATCATCGCCTTCAACACCTGATCACCGAAGTGCTCGCGGACGTCGTTCGCCACCTGGTTCGCCAGGTTGGTCCGACCGTCGTACATGGTGAGCAGGATCGTCGAGACCCTGAGGTTCGGGTTGAGGTGCCGCTCGATGAGCTCGATGTTGCGCAACAGCTGGCTGAGTCCCTCGAGCGCGTAGTACTCGCACTGGATCGGGATCAGGACTTCCTGGGCCGCCACGAACGCATTGATGGTGAGGAGACCGAGCGACGGCGGGCAGTCGATGAAGACGTAGTGGTACGGCTCGTCCAGCGACTGGAGGTACAGATCGAGCGCCGTGCGCAGCCGCTGCTCTCGAGCGACCAAGGAGACGAGCTCGATCTCAGCACCCGCGAGGTGGATCGTCGCCGGGACGCACCAGAGGGTGTCGGACTCGGGGGACCGCTGCACGGTGTCGGCCATCGCGGCCTCATCGACGATGACGTCGTAGATGCTCGCGACTTCAGCCTGGTGGTCGACGCCCAGGGCCGTCGACGCGTTGCCCTGCGGGTCGAGGTCGATCACGAGCACCCGTGCGCCACCGTGCGCGAGGCCCGCGGCCAAGTTGACGGTCGTCGTGGTCTTCCCGACGCCGCCCTTCTGGTTCGACACGGTGATGATCCGCGTCTTCGGGGGCAACGGGAACTGCTGAGTCGCGATCGCACGACGCCGGCGGTTCAGGTCGGCGATCTCGCGAGCAAGCGGAGTCGACGCGTCGTAATCGGTCGATGAGCTCAACGAGTGCCTCTTCCCCGGTTCGATGTTTCACGTGAAACGTGGAGCAGCAAGAGATCAGTCGTCCCGATCCGAGCCGCAGGGTCAGTCAACTGTAGCCCGGAAGACCCGCGTGGTCTCTGCGACCACACCGTCTCCGAGCTCGAGGACCTCAACGTCCGAGAGATGCTGGCGCAAGATGACCTTGCGTGCCTTCTCGATCTCATCGTCGACCCGCGCACCCTTCATCAGGATGAGCTGGCCACCCGAGCGGACGAGTGGAACCGTCATCGGGATGAGCTTCGACAACGCACTGACTGCACGCGCAGTGACCTGGTCGACCACGATGCCGTCGGAGACGTCCTCGGCGCGGCCGCGGACCACCGTCACGTTCGACAGGCCAAGCCGGCTCGCCTCGCTGGTGAGCCAGTCCACGCGGCGCTCCATCGGCTCGATGAGCGTGAAGTGCACGTCCGGACGGGCGATCGCGAGCACGAGACCGGGCAATCCCGCACCCGAGCCGACGTCGGCAACCCGGCCACGGGCCTCCAGGAGGGGTGCCAGCAGGGCAGAGTTGAGGATGTGTCGCGTCCAGAGCCGAGGCAGTTCGAGCGGGCCGATCAGGCCCAGCTCCTCGCCCCGGCGAGCCAGCTCGTCCGTGAACGACCGAGCCGTCTCGATCTGATCGCCGAAGAGCACGGACGCAGCCGCAGGCTCAGCCTCGAGCACCGGAGCAGCGTCCGAAGGCGCGGGAGCGGTGTCGGCTGCCACCGACTCGTCCGTCATCGGGTGACGACCGTGTGGCGGTCCCGACCCTCACCCTCGGACTCCGAGTGGAAGCCCTTCTCAGCGACGAGGTCGTGGACCAGCTTGCGCTCGTACGACGACATCGGGGGGAGTGCTGCGGACGAGGATCCGGCTTCGATGCGCTCGACGGCGGTGTCGACCAGTCGCTGCAGCTCGTCGGCACGAGCGTCACGGGAGCCGCCCACGTCGAGGATGAGCCGGCTGAACTCGCCCGTCTCCGCCTGGACGGCGATGCGGGTGAGTTCCTGCAGGGCCGTGACGGTGTCCGGCTTCGAGAGGACGCGGAGCGCCTCGCCGTCGTCGGTGACCGACAGGTAGACGCGACCGGCGCGCTCCTCGATCTCGATGTCTCCGTCGAGGTCGCAGATGTCGAGGAGTTCCTCGATGTAGTCCGCAGCGATGTCGGCCTCGTCACGGGCGTCCTCGTCCGGGGCATCGGTGGTGTCGACGGCTGCGGCGGTGTCCTGCTCGGTCACTTACTTCTTCCCGTTCTTCTTCGAGCGCTGCTTGCCGACCGGCTGCGAACGCTGGGTGGTGACGCGCACGGCCTCGATCTCGGCAGCACCAGCACCGGCACCGGCCTCGGCGAGCACCGGGTTGGCGATCCCACGACGCTGGGCCTTCTTGGCCAGACGTGCCTCTCGTGCCAGGGCCGCCTCGGAACCGGGCGTCGGCATGCTGCGGATGACGAAGTACTGCTGCGCCATCGTCCAGACGTTGGAGGCGAGCCAGTAGAACATGACGCCGAGGGGGAAGCTCAGACCCGAGATCACGAAGACCAGCGGGAGGATGTACAGCATCATCTTCTGCTGGCGGTACATCGGCGACGCCTTGGTCTCCGGCGACATGTTCTTGGCGACGAGCTGCAGCTGCGTGATGAACTGCGAGGCCGTCATGACGACGATCATGAAGCCGGCGATCGCACGCACTTCCCACCCGGAAGCGTTCGTGAACGTCTCGTGCAGGGGGGCACCGAACAGGGCCGCGTTGCCGAACGACGCCGCGAGGTCGTTCGTGAGCAGGCCGATACCGGTCTTGTTGATCTGCGCTTCGTGCAGCACTGAGTACAGCGAGAAGAAGATCGGCATCTGCAGCAGCAGCGGCAGGCAGGAGCTCAGCGGGTTGGTACCCGTCTCCTTGTAGAGCGCCATGGTCTCGCGGCTCATGGCCTCACGCGAGAACTGGTCCTTCTTGCCCTTGTACTTGTCCTGGATCTTCTTCAGCTGCGGCGCGACCTCGAGCATGCGGCGCTGCGACTTGATCTGCCGCACGAAGATCGGGATCAGCGCGGCGCGGACCACGAAGGTCAGGAAGATGATGGAGAGGACCCAGGTGATACCCGCGCCCGGGTCCATGCCGATGCTCTCGAAGATCCAGTGGAAGCCGACGAGGATGGCGGAGACCACCCATTTGAGCGGCCAGAGGATCGTACCGATGATGTCCATGGGGACGGCTACGCCTTTCGAGTGCGCTGGGGGAGCAGGACCGGCCGGGCCGTTCCGACCGCGGGGTGCGGCTGCTGCGGGATCGGCGCGAGGACGAACCCGAACCGGTTGACGACGAACGGGCGACGACGTTCCGTGACATCGTCGATCCCGCCTGCAGCCCAGGGGTTGCAGCGAGCGATGCGCCAGGCGCCCATCGCGGATCCGCGGACGACGCCGTACTGCTGGATCGCTTCGAGGGCGTACCGGGAGCACGACGGGTGGTACCGGCAGACGTTGCCGTACAACGGGGAGATCACTGCACGGTAGGCGCGGAGCACGACGACGCACGCGTTGCGTGGGAGCAACGCGGCGACCCAGGCCAGCCGGGTCCACAGGGTGCGGTTCATGCTGCCTTCTCCACCCCGCGCGCGAAGGAGCGCACGACGTCTTCGAGCAGGGTAGGCCATCCGGCCTGCGATGCGGCTGGCAGTGCGCGCACCACCACGTCGTACCCCACGGGGGAGTCGTCGAGGATGCCGTGCGCGATCGCCTTGAGCCGCCGCCTGATCAGGTTCCGGGTCACGGCGTTGCCGACCGTCTTCGCGACGATGAAGCCGAACCGCGACGGTCCGGTGGGGTCCGTCGAACGACGGACCACGGACACGACGACGTGCGCCGTGGCGCTCTTGCGACCACGACGCACGACGTTCCGGTAGTCGTCCCCGCGGACGATGCGGTTGGCGCTGGCCAACACTGCGATGCCGGGGTCAGACCGAGGACCGGATCAGGCGGTGAGCCTGATCAGGCCGAGAGCTCGGTGCGGCCCTTGGCGCGACGCGCCGACAGGATGGCGCGGCCGGCACGCGTCCGCATGCGGAGGCGGAAGCCGTGCTTCTTGGCGCGGCGACGGTTGTTCGGCTGGAAGGTGCGCTTGCTCATGATCTCTCCACACGGCTGCTCGCGGCGAGCCGTCACGTATGTATGTGTCATCGCTCGGTGTCGAACGACGCAGATGGGCGCGACCAATCGGCCGCAGTCAACTGGTTAACGGTACGTGACAGCAGCGAGCAGGTCAAACGCCGATCGGGCCGGCCTCGGTGCCGGAGGCGTCGAGGACACCGCTGCGGTCCATTCTCCACATTGGGGACAACTTCCGTTCGGTGCCACCCGGCCCGGTCCTTTACAGTGGGGTCATCGATCGGCCCCGCGCCCCGGTACGACAGGGAAGTACTCCTGTCCGACGGAACCGGGCGGTCGTGGACAACACTGTGGACAACCCTGTGGGAACACGCGCGGTACGAGGCGTCGACGAAGCCCCCGAGACCCCGACGAACCGCCGGCGCACGACACGGTCCGCTGAGTGCCACACCCCGCGGCACTCCGGCACGTCCGACCCAGCAGGACGCACCCCGGTCCGGCACCGAACGCACGACACACACCTGGAGACGAGCGCGACATGACGATGCCGGCCGACCCCGTCGAGGACCTCTGGTCATCCGTACTCGGAATCCTCAGCGAAGACCCCCGCATCACGCCGCAGCTCCACGGGTTCCTCAACCTGGTCGAACCGAAGGGCGTCCTCGCCGGCACCCTGTACCTCGAGGTCCCCAACGACCTGACCCGCGGCATGCTCGAGCAGCGGATCCGCATCCCGATCACCGAGGCCGTCGCCCGCATCGGTGACGACTCGGTCGCGAACTTCGCCATCACGGTGAACCCGGACATGGCGTCCGAGCCGCGCGTCGACCCGAACGTGCCGGAGTACGCCGAGCCCGTGCAGGAAGCGGTGGAGCAGAGCGCTGCACCCCGCCAGTACATCGAGGCACCCTTCGTGCCGAGCCAGATCGACTCCCCGGGCACGAGCGGCCGGCCCGAGTCGCGGCTGAACCCGAAGTACAACTTCGACAACTTCGTCATCGGGTCGTCGAACCGCTTCGCCCACGCGGCAGCGGTCGCGGTGGCCGAGGCTCCGGCGAAGGCCTACAACCCGCTCTTCATCTACGGCGACTCCGGACTGGGCAAGACCCACCTGCTCCACGCCATCGGGCACTACGCCGAGAGCCTCTACCCGGGGATCCGCGTCCGGTACGTGTCGAGCGAGGAGTTCACCAACGACTTCATCAACTCGATCGCGAACAACCGCTCGAACCAGTTCCAGCAGCGTTACCGCGACATCGACATCCTGCTGATCGACGACATCCAGTTCCTGCAGGGGAAGGACTCCACGCAGGAGGCCTTCTTCCACACGTTCAACACGCTGCACGACCACAACAAGCAGGTCGTCATCACGTCGGACGTCGCACCGAAGCACCTGACCGGCTTCGAGGACCGCATGCGCTCCCGCTTCGAGTGGGGTCTGATCACCGACGTGCAGGCGCCGGAGCTCGAGACGCGCATCGCGATCCTCCGCAAGAAGGCGCAGTCCGACCACCTGCAGGTGCCGGACGACATCCTCGAGTTCATGGCGTCGAAGGTGTCGAGCAACATCCGCGAACTCGAGGGGACGCTCATCCGCGTCACGGCGTTCGCGAGCCTGAACCGGACGGCCGTCGACATGGCCCTGGTGCAGACCGTCCTCAAGGACCTGATCACCCTCGACGAGGACAACGTCGTCGCGCCGACGGACATCATCAACCACACCGCGGAGTACTTCAAGCTCTCCGTCGACGACCTGTACGGCTCGTCCCGTTCGCAGGCGATCGCCACCGCGCGACAGATCGCGATGTACCTGTGCCGCGAGCTCACGAGCCTGTCGCTCCCGAAGATCGGGCAGCTGTTCGGCAACCGCGACCACACCACGGTCATGTACGCGAACAAGAAGATCACCGAGCTCATGAAGGAACGCCGGTCGATCTACAACCAGGTCACCGAGCTCACGAGCCGCATCAAGCAGGACCGCCGCTACCGCTGAGATCGGTACGTCTCCGGGCGCATCCACCATCTGAGACGGTTCCATGGGCCGGAGTTCTCACAGTGTGGATAGCCTGTGGATAACTGTGGAGGACACGCCGCCCGGTTGTTCACAGCGAGGGGGCCTCCTGTGGAAACTGGGGATGGAAGTGGATAGATGAGATTAATTCATCCCGACGTCGCCCACAGACCGCCCACAAGTCACAACCGTGTAGTTCCCTACGGCCGAGCGGCATGCACAGGGTTATCCACAGTGTGCACAGGCGTTAACACCATTACTCCTGGTTAACGATCCATCTCCGCGGGACAACCTTGTGGACGGCGGGATGACAAGAAATCCGGCCCACGTCCGCCTGTGCCAGAATGGGGCGGCCGGACAGTCCAAGCCGATCGACAGGGGTTCCAGCTGTGAAGTTCGAGGTCAACCGGGACGTCTTCTCCGAAGCCGTCTCCTTCGCGGTGAAACTCCTCCCACAGCGCACGACCCTCCCGATCTTGTCGGGCGTCCTGATCCACGCCGACGGCGATCGTCTGACGCTCTCGTCGTTCGACTACGAGGTCTCGGCGCAGACGTCCATCTCGGCGCAGATCGACGACCCGGGCACGGTCCTGGTCAGCGGTCGCCTGCTGAACGACATCGCGAGCCGACTGCCGAACGCCCCCGTGACCTTCACGACCGAGGACTCCAAGATCTCGGTCTCCTGCGGATCGGCGCACTTCACGCTGCTGTCCATGCCGGTCGAGGAGTACCCGACGCTGCCCGAGATCGGTCCGCAGACCGGTGTCATCCCCGGCGATGCCTTCTCCGAGGCCGTGTCGCAGGTCGCCGTCGCCGCGAGCCGCGACGACGTCACCCCGGTCATCACCGGCGTCCAGCTCGAGGTCGGCGACAACGACCTGTCGCTCATCGCCACGGACCGGTACCGCGTGGCCGTCCGCACCATCGCGTGGGACTCCGGCCGCGTCGGCTCGGACCCGCTGCACGCCCTCGTCCCCGCCCGCACCTTGCAGGAGGTCGGTCGCACCTTCGGGTCGGCGTCCACCGTCTCCGTCTCGATCAGCGGCAACTCGGACCGCGAGCTCATCGCGTTCCACGCCGACGACAAGACGGTCACCTCCCTGCTCATCAAGGGCAACTACCCGCCGGTCCGCCGGCTCTTCCCCGAGAACGTCAACGACCACGCGGTGATCAACACCGCGGAACTGGTCGAAGCCGTCCGACGGGTCTCACTCGTCCTGGAGCGCGAAGCAGCGCTCCGGTTCTCCTTCACGGTCGACGGGCTCACGCTCGAGGCGATCGGATCCGAACAAGCGCAGGCGTCAGAGTCGATCAGTGCGTTGCTGACCGGAGAGGAAACGGTGGTCTCGCTGAAGCCCGCCTTCCTCCTCGACGGACTGAACGCGGTGCACTCCGAGTTCGTCCGCATCTCCTTCACCAAGACGGAGAACCCCAACAAGCCGGGCCCGGTGCTGATCACCGGCCAGACTTCGCAAGAGGCTGCCGCGACCGATGGATACCGGTACCTGCTGCAGCCCAACCTGCTGCTGCGATAGGCGCAACAGGAACACTGCGCTGACGCACCAGCTGCGGCCTCAGCGCGACGACGAAACAGAAGAGGAAATCATGCACATCGGTCTTGTCGGCCTTGGTCGCATGGGCAACAACATGCGTGCCCGTCTCCGCAACGCAGGGATCGAGGTCACCGGTTACGACGCGAACCCCGCCGTCTCCGACGTCGCGAGCCTCGCAGACCTGGCGGGCGCCCTGCCCGAGGGTCAGCGACTCGTCTGGGTGATGGTGCCGCACGGCAAGATCACCGACGACGTCATCACCGAGCTCGCCGGCGTCCTGAACGAGGGCGACCTCGTCATCGACGGTGGCAACTCAAAGTGGCTCGACGACACCACGCACGCCGAGCAGCTCGGTGCGCGCGGCATCCGCTACATGGACGCCGGTGTCTCCGGCGGCGTGTGGGGCAAGGACAACGGCTACGGCCTCATGGTCGGCGGTGACGTCAAGGACGTCGAGTTCGCGATGCCGGTCTTCGACGCACTGCGCCCCGAGGGCCCCCGCGAAGAGGGCTTCTCGCACGCCGGTCCGATCGGCGCGGGGCACTACGCCAAGATGGTCCACAACGGCATCGAGTACGCGATCATGCAGGCCTACGGCGAGGGCTACGAGCTCCTCGAGGCCAAGGACCTGATCACCGACGTCCCCGCCGTGTTCGCCGGGTGGCAGCGCGGGACGGTCGTCCGTTCCTGGCTGCTCGACCTCATGGTCCTGGCCCTCAACGAAGACCCGAAGCTCGACGAGCTCGAGGGCTACGTCGAGGACTCGGGCGAGGGCCGTTGGACGCTGGAAGAGGGCATCGAGCTCGCCGTTCCGATGCCGGCGCTCTCGGCGTCGATCTTCGCCCGCTTCGTCTCGCGTCAGGGCAGCGCGTCCCCGACGATGAAGGCCGTCGCGGCGCTCCGCAACCAGTTCGGCGGTCACGCCGTCAAGAAGTCCTAGGACCACCCGGGGAAACCCGGACTCGGCCCGCGTGCACGTCGACCATCTCCAACTCACCGACTTCCGGAACTACCGGGAGGCGGACGTCGACCTCGCACGCGGGCCGAACCTGTTCGTCGGGCGGAACGGACAGGGCAAGACCAACCTGGTCGAGGCGATCGGGTACCTGTCGACCCTCGGTTCGCACCGGGTCCCGACGGATGCCGCGCTCGTCCGTCAGGGCTGCGACGCCGCGATCGTCCGGGCCCGCCTGGCGCACGAGGACCGCAGCATCCTCGCCGAGGTGCAGATCAACCGCACCGGAGCGAACCGTGCGCAGGTGAACCGGTCGGCGATCAAGCCCCGAGAACTCCCGCGCTACTGCACCTCGGTCCTCTTCGCTCCCGAGGACCTCGCCCTGGTCCGTGGCGAACCGGCCGGTCGGCGACGCATGCTCGACGAGCTGCTCGGCCAGATCGCACCGCGGATGCAAGGGGTGCTGGCCGACTACGACCGCACACTCCGCCAGCGGAACACCCTGCTCAAGTCGGCCCGTGCCACCGGCGCCAAGGCCAACGCCCTGTCGACGCTCGACGTCTGGGACGACCGCCTCGTCGGACTCGGTGCCGAGATCGTCGCCGCGCGCGACCACCTGACCCGCCGGCTCGCACCGTTCGTCGCCGAGGCGTACGCCACCGTCGCGGGCGAAGACCACGATGCCTCCATCGCCGGTGTGCTCTCGATCCGTGGCGGCGACCCGGAGGCCGCCGCGGCGACGGACCCGGTCCTCGGTACCCCCGATGAGCCGGTGAGCGTGACCGCCGCAGCCGAGGCGTTCGCGGCTGCCCTCGAGCGGCGTCGTCGCGACGAGCTCGACCGCGGGTTGACCCTCGTCGGGCCGCACCGGGACGACGTTCTGTTCCAGCTCAACGGGTTACCTGCCCGCGGGTACGCCAGTCACGGAGAGTCCTGGTCGTTCGCGCTCGCGATCCAGCTGGCGAGCGCATCGATCCTGCGGGCCGAGTCGAACCTCGGTGACCCGATCATCATCCTCGACGACGTGTTCGCCGAACTCGACGAGTCTCGACGTGAGCGCCTCGGGAACGCCGTGGCCGACTACGAGCAGGTCCTCATCACGGCAGCGGTGTTCGGCGACGTCCCCTCGCAGCTGGCCGCGCACACGGTGCGGATCGAGGCGGGCACGATCGTGACCGACGAGGCGGACGCCAGCCGGGCCTCCAGGTCGACCACGGACACGACCGAAGCGACGGACGACACCGGAGCGACGGACGACACCGACGCGACCCCGCCGGAAGCCGACGCCTGATGCCCCGGCCGTGGAAGCCGACCGAGCCGTCGCGGCTGTACCGGCACCTCCGAGCCGTCTTCGGCGACCCGTCGAAGCGCGGGGTCGACGCCCGCCGCCGTCGCTCCCGCGAGTTCGACGCCGACACCGTCCCGTACGGCCGCGGCCGCGAACCCCGAGGGCTCGGCGACGTGGTCGGATCCCTGGCCAACGAGCTCGGGTGGACCGAACCCCTGGCCCGCTCGGAGCTGTTCGTGGACTGGCCGAGCGTCGTCGGTGAGGAACTCGCCAAGCACTCCACGCCGGTCACCATCGACGACGGTGCGCTGGCCATCCGGTGCGACTCGACGGCCTGGGCGACGCAGCTCCGACTCATGCGTGCCAGCGTCACGACGACCATCGCCGAGCGGCACCCGGAAGCCGGGGTCGAGTCGATCCGGGTTTCAGGGCCGGACGTCCCCACCTGGAAACGCGGCCCCAGGACGGTCCAGGGGCGCGGTCCTCGCGACACCTACGGTTGAGCCGACGAAATCATCCTGTGGTGCCAAAAAAGCCCGCCTGCGGGCCGGATGAGCCCTCGAAAGAGGGGGCTCTGCGGTAGACTGGGAGGTGCAGTGCGCGGGCGTTCCGCGCGCAGGCAGGAGCACGCTCGACATGGCATCAGAATCTGAAGACGACCCGCAGAACCCGCTCGACGCGGAGACCCCGCAGAGCGAACCGTCCTACGGAGCAGACCAGATTCAGGTGCTCGAGGGGCTCGAGGCGGTCCGCAAGCGTCCCGGTATGTACATCGGTTCGACGGGGCCCCGCGGTCTGCACCACCTGGTCCAGGAGATCGTCGACAACTCCGTCGACGAAGCCCTCGCCGGGTACTGCGACACCATCGACGTCACCATCCGTGAAGACGGCGGTGTCCGCGTGGTCGACAACGGCCGTGGCATCCCGGTCGGCATCCACGCGGCCGAGGGCGTCTCGACCGTCCAGGTCGTCCTGACCGTCCTGCACGCCGGCGGGAAGTTCGGCGGCGGCGCGTACGCGGTGTCCGGTGGTCTGCACGGCGTCGGTTCCTCCGTCGTGAACGCGCTGAGCTCCGAGCTCGACGTCGAGGTCCGACAGCAGGGCCACGTCTGGCGCCAGAGCTACACCGACGGCGTCCCGGTCGCACCGCTGACCAAGGACGAACCGTCCGACGAGCACGGCACCACGATCACCTTCTGGCCGAACGCCGAGATCTTCGAGACCGTCGTCTTCGACTACGAGACCCTGCGCACCCGGTTCCAGCAGATGGCCTTCCTCAACAAGGGCCTGCGGATCAACCTGCGCGACGAGCGCACCCCGGAAGAAGGGGAAGAGGCGCGGAACGACTCCTTCATGTACGAGCGTGGTCTCGCCGACTACGTCGAGTACATCAACGCGCAGAAGAAGGCCGACCTCGTCCACCCGGATGTCATCGGCTTCGAGTCCGAGGACACCGAGCGCAAGATCGCGCTCGAGGTCGCGATGCAGTGGAACACCTCGTACCAGGAGAGCGTCCACACCTTCGCGAACACGATCAACACGCACGAGGGCGGCACCCACGAAGAGGGCTTCCGCGCGGCCCTGACGTACCTGGTGAACAAGTACGCGCGCGAGACGAAGATCATCAAGGAGAAGGACGACAACCTGACGGGTGACGACATCCGTGAAGGGCTGACGGCCGTCATCTCCGTGAAGCTCGGCGAACCGCAGTTCGAGGGCCAGACGAAGACGAAGCTCGGCAACACCGAGGCGAAGGGCTTCGTGCAGCGCGTCGTCGGCGCCGAGCTCACGCACTGGTTCGAGAGCAACCCGACCCAGGCCCGTGACGTCGTCCGCAAGGCGATCCAGGCGTCGCAGGCACGGCTCGCGGCCCGCAAGGCCCGCGAGACCACGCGTCGCAAGGGGCTGCTCGAGTCGGGTGGCATGCCCGGCAAGCTGAAGGACTGCCAGTCGAAGGACCCGACCCTGTCGGAGATCTTCATGGTCGAGGGCGACTCCGCTGGCGGTTCCGCCGTGCAGGGCCGCAACCCGATGACCCAGGCGATCCTGCCCCTGCGCGGCAAGATCCTGAACGTCGAGAAGGCGCGGCTCGACCGCGCGCTCGCCAACCAGGAGATCCAGTCGATGATCACGGCGTTCGGCGCCGGCATCGGTGAGGACTTCGACCCGGACAAGGCCCGGTACCACAAGATCGTGCTGATGGCCGATGCCGACGTCGACGGCCAGCACATCACCACGCTGCTGCTGACCCTGCTGTTCCGCTACATGCGGCCGCTCATCGAGCGCGGCTACGTGTACCTCGCGCAGCCGCCGCTGTACCGCCTGAAGTGGTCGAACGCCGCACACGAGTACGTGTTCAGCGACCGGGAGCGCGACGCCCTGATGCAGTCGGGCATCGCCGCCGGCAAGCGGATCCCGAAGGACAACGGCATCCAGCGCTACAAGGGCCTCGGCGAGATGGACTACAAGGAGCTCTGGGACACCACGATGAACCCGGACACCCGCACGCTCCTGCAGGTCACGCTCGAGGACGCCGCCGCGGTGGACAGCACCTTCTCGACGCTGATGGGTGAAGACGTCGACGCACGTCGCCAGTTCATCCAGCAGAACGCCAAGGACGTCCGCTTCTTGGACATCTGAACAGTCTCGACCCAGGCCTGGAGGCGCGGTGCCAGCCGCGCGCTCTGGTCCGGACCACCTGTGGTCGCGTCCACCGCGACGAACGTCACCACGGCCTCCCGGCCGTCAGAAAGGTAACGCAAGCCAATGGCTGACGACAACGAGAACGCCCCCGACGAGCAGCCCGAGATCGTCCACGGCGACAGCGGGGACATCGTCGTCTCCGGTGACCGCATCTCGCAGGTCGACCTGCAGCTCGAGATGCAGCGTTCCTACCTCGACTACGCGATGTCGGTCATCGTCGGCCGTGCGCTGCCCGAGGTCCGTGACGGCCTGAAGCCGGTGCACCGCCGCGTGATCTACGCGATGTTCGACGGCGGCTACCGTCCGGACCGCGCGTTCTCGAAGTGCTCCCGCGTCGTCGGCGACGTCATGGGGCAGTTCCACCCGCACGGCGACTCGGCGATCTACGACGCGCTGGTCCGTCTGGTGCAGCCGTGGTCGCTGCGCTACCCGCTCGCACTCGGTCAGGGCAACTTCGGCTCGCCGGGCAACGACGGCGCAGCAGCCCCGCGGTACACCGAGACCAAGATGGCGCCGCTCGCCATGGAGATGGTCCGGGACATCGACGAGGACACCGTCGACTTCCAGGACAACTACGACGGTCGGACCCAGGAGCCCGCGATCCTGCCGGCACGGTTCCCGAACCTGCTCGTCAACGGCTCGGTCGGCATCGCGGTCGGCATGGCGACGAACATCCCGCCGCACAACCTGCGCGAGGTGGCCGAGGGCGCGAAGTGGGCCCTCGACAACCCCGAGGCGACGCGCGAAGAGCTCCTCGCCGCGCTCATGCAGCGCATCAAGGGGCCGGACTTCCCGACCGGTGCGCAGATCCTGGGCACCAAGGGCATCCAGGACGCCTACCTCACCGGTCGTGGTTCGATCACGATGCGCGCCGTCGTCAACGTCGAGGAGATCCAGGGTCGCACCTGCCTCGTCGTCACCGAGCTGCCGTACCAGGTCAACCCGGACAACCTCGCGATCAAGATCGCCGACCTGGTCAAGGACGGCAAGCTCGCCGGCGTCGCGGACATCCGCGACGAGACCTCGGGTCGCACCGGCCAGCGCCTGGTGATCGTGCTCAAGCGCGACGCCGTGGCCAAGGTCGTGCTGAACAACCTGTACAAGCACACGCAGCTGCAGGAGAACTTCGGCGCGAACATGCTCGCGATCGTCGACGGAGTCCCGCGGACCCTGCCGCTCGACGGGTTCATCTCGGCGTGGGTCGCGCACCAGGTCGACGTCATCGTCCGCCGCACCCAGTTCCGCCTGCGCGAGGCCGAGAAGCGCGCGCACATCCTGCGCGGTTACCTCGCAGCGCTCGACGCCCTCGACGAGGTCATCGCGCTCATCCGTCGGTCGCCCGACGTCGAAGAGGCCCGCTCCGGCCTGATGGACCTGCTGTCCGTCGACGAGATCCAGGCGCGCGCGATCCTCGAGCTCCAGCTCCGTCGACTGGCCGCCCTCGAGCGCCAGAAGATCCACGACGAGGCCGAAGAACTCGAGCGCAAGATCGCCGACTTCCAGGACATCCTGGCGTCGGAGACCCGGCAGCGCACGATCATCCGCGACGAGCTCGAGGAGATCGTCGACCGCTTCGGCGACGACCGCCGCACCGAGATCATGCTCGGCTACGACGGCGACATGTCGATGGAAGACCTCATCCCCGAAGAGGAGATGGTCGTCACCATCACCCGCGGTGGGTACGTCAAGCGCACGCGCAGCGACCAGTACCGCTCGCAGCACCGCGGTGGCCGTGGTGTCCGTGGCGCCCAGCTCCGCGCGGACGACATCGTCGAGCACTTCTTCGTCACGACGACGCACCACTGGCTGCTGTTCCTCACCGACCAGGGCCGGGTCTACCGCGCCAAGGCGTACGAGCTGCAGGAAGCCGGCCGCGACGCCAAGGGCCAGCACGTGGCGAACCTGCTCGCGATGCAGCCGGACGAGCAGATCCAGCAGGTGCTCGACATCCGTGACTACGAGGTCGCGCAGTACCTCGTCCTCGCGACCGAGCACGGGCTGGTGAAGAAGACCGCGCTCACCGAGTACGACACCAACCGCACCGGTGGCATCATCGCGATCAACCTGCGCGACGGGGACAAGCTCCGCCAGGCGCTGCTCGTCGACGAGCACGACGACCTGCTGCTCGTCTCACGACAGGGCATGTCGCTCCGCTTCACCGCGACGAACGACACCCTGCGGCCGATGGGTCGGTCGACCTCCGGCGTGAAGGGCATGTCCTTCCGCGACGGCGACTCGCTCCTGGCCGCACGCGTGGTGGCGGACGACGGTTTCGTCTGGGTGATGACCGAGGGCGGGTACGCCAAGCGCACCGCCGTCGACCAGTACCGCATCCAGGGACGCGGTGGTCTCGGCATCAAGGTGGCGAAGTTGGCGACCGACCGAGGCGACCTTGTGGGTGCTCTCATCGTCGGTGAGGACGACGAAGTGCTCGTCGTGCTGCAATCGGGCAAGGTGGTAAGGTCTGCCGTGGCCGAGGTCCCTGCCAAGGGTCGCGACACCATGGGTGTCGTCTTCGCCAGGTTCGCGGCGAACGACAAGATCATCGCAGTGGCCCAGAACACCGAGCGGAACCTGGTCGACCAGGACGACGCCGAGATCGAGCCAGCGGGCCCGGTGGAGACGGTCAGCCCTTCCGAAGCGGCCCCGGACTCCACTGATCCCATCGACACCGAGCCCGTCGCGGACGAGGCCGGAGAGGACCAGTCAAGCAATGAGTAGTGTCGCCGAGAAGCTCCAGAAGAAGGCGAAGCGACCCGTCGGCACCCGCCAAGTGCGGCTGCGGCTGGTCTACGTCGACTTCTGGTCGATGGTGAAGCTCAGCTTCCTCATCGCCCTGGCCGGCAGCATCGTGATCGTGGTCGCCACGGCGCTGGTGTGGGTCATCCTCAACCAGACGGGCGTGTTCACGCAGGTGGACGCCTTGTTGAAGGACGTCACCGGTCAGAACAGTTACTCGATCATGGACCAGTTCTCACTGGGCCAGGTGCTCGGGTTCTCCATCGTCGTGGGCATCCTCAACGTGGTCGTCGGCACTGTGCTCGGCGCCATCGTGAGCGTCCTCTACAACCTCAGTGTTCGCATCACCGGCGGCTTGCTCGTCGGCTTCACGAACAACTGACACACCCGGGCCGGGTGAGCCGACCGCTCGATTTCGTTCTGCGAGATCCGTGGGGTAGGCTTTCATCCGGTCTGAGGGGCTATAGCTCAGGCGGTTAGAGCGCTTCGCTGATAACGAAGAGGTCCAAGGTTCAAGTCCTTGTAGCCCCACCAGTTCTTCGGAACACACGACAATTCCATCCCGTCGCCGATCACCTCGGTGGCACCCGGGGCCTTAGCTCAGTTGGTAGAGCGCCTGCTTTGCAAGCAGGATGTCGGGAGTTCGATTCTCCCAGGCTCCACTCCACTCCGGGATGACCCTGCTGCGGTCGTTCCTCCCTCCGCCGGATCGTTTCGCCGTGCTGGTCTCGTGCCTTCGGCACGGGCCGCTCCGCGATGGCCGTCTCCGTGCGACATCGTGCGTTCGTCGTCGTCGTCGTCGTGCTTGCTCGGTCCGGGCGGGTGTCGGTGCCCCGAGGTTCCGAGATCTCGGCATCTCGGGCGCTCCAGGGGACGGCCGTGGAACCTCGGCGGCTGGCGTGCGGCATGTCGTGGAACCTCGGCCTCGGCCTCGGCCTCGGCGTCAGCCGGCCAGCCAGTCAGTGGGCGCCTGGTCGCAGCCAGCACCCGGGAACGACGAAGGGCCCCGGCGGAGTGCCGGGGCCCTTCGTACGAACCGTGGAGGTCAGGCGGCAGGCTTCTCCGCCGTGTCAGCGTCGTCGGCAACCCACAGGTCGTCGTCGGCGCGGAGCGTCTGGTATGCGGCGTACGCAGCACCAGCAACGGCGACGACGCCGACGATGATGAGTGCGACACCACCGAAGCCGATGCCCTTCTTCTGCTGCGACGGCACGTACTTCGCAGCAGCCTTCTTGGCCTTCTTGCCCTTCTTCTGGGCGTTCTTCACGATCTTCTTGACCCGGGGGTCCTTCGCGAGGTCGGTGACGCTCAGCACGGAGCCGGCGGTCGACACCAGCCCGGGGATGACCTCGGACTGGAACTTGTGCGAAGCGCTGTGTGCTGCGGACGTCGCAGCGTGCACCCCCGTTGCGACCGCGGGACGGATCCCGTTGTCGATCGCGTTCTGCACACGGGGAGCGATGTCCTTGCGGGCTGCGTCGGCTGCGTTCGACCGGGCTTCCGCCAGGATCGCGTTCGCGTGCTCGAGGACCTTGCGCTGCTCTCCGAGGAGCGAGGCGGTCTGGCCCTTGAGCTTCTTGATCTGCTTCCGACGCTTGCGCGGGATCTCGATCGTCGTCATCTGGTACCTCCATCGGATCGGCGTGACACCCATCCTGCCACCAGAGTCCCTGACAGGTCACGGAGCCTCACCTGTGGGTACGGTCCGTACGCAGCCGCTACATGCGAGAATCGGAACATGTCTCTGCACACCGCTGTCGCAACGATCCACACCAACAAGGGCGACATCCGCGTCAACCTGTTCGGCAACCACGCACCGAAGACCGTCAAGAACTTCGTCGACCTCGCCACGGGCAAGCAGGAGTGGACCCACCCGGGTACGGGCAAGGTCTCCACCGACAAGCTCTACGACGGCGTCGTCTTCCACCGCATCATCAAGGACTTCATGATCCAGGGCGGTGACCCGCTCGGCCAGGGCATCGGTGGCCCGGGCTACCGCTTCGACGACGAGATCTCCCCCGAGCTCACGTTCCAAAACCCCTACATCTTCGCCATGGCCAACGCCGGCATCCAGGGTGGCCGTGGCACCAACGGCTCGCAGTTCTTCATCACCACGGTGGCGACGCCGTGGCTGCAGGGCAAGCACACCATCTTCGGTGAGGTCGCCGACGACGAGTCGCGTGCCGTGGTCGACGCCATCGAGGGTGTCCCCACCGACGGCCGTGACAAGCCCGTCGAGGACGTGGTCATCCAGAGCATCGACGTCGAAGGCGTCTGATCCTCACGTGACCGACCAGGCGTACAACCCGAACAACACCTGCTACCGGCATCCGGACCGGCAGAGCTTCGTGCTCTGCCAGCGCTGTGGGCGGACGATCTGCCCGGAGTGCCAGACGCCGGCGGCAGTCGGGGTGCACTGCCCGGAGTGCGTGCGTGAACAGCGCGCGCAGTTCGCCGCGAACCGCCGTGCGTCCGGAGGCCCCAGCGGGCTGACGGTCGCGCGGCGGCGTTTCGCGATGCTCGACCAGAAGGCGACGGTCGTCATCGTGGCGATCTCGGTCATCGTCTGGCTGCTCGACCAGGTCAGTGGCCGAGCGCTCACGAGCCTGTTCGCCTACTACACGCCCTTGATCGGCACGCAGCCGTGGCGCTTGGTCACCGGCCTGTTCGTGCACTCGTCCTTCTTCCACATCTTGTTCAACATGTGGGCGCTGTGGATCTTCGGCCGGATGCTCGAGAACATCCTCGGTGCATGGCGGTTCCTGGCGCTGTACTTCCTGGCGGGGCTGGGTGGAGACCTGGCAGTGTCGTGGTTGACTCCCGGAACCCCGGTGGTCGGGGCCTCCGGAGCGATCTTCGGGCTGTTCGCCGCATTCTTCATCATCCAGCGCAGCCTCGGCTACAACGCCGTGCAACTGCTCGTGATCATGGGCCTGAACCTCGTCGTCGGGTTCCTGCCGGGGACAAACATCTCGTGGCAGGCGCACGTCGGCGGGATCGTGATCGGCTTCGTCACCGGGTTCCTCTTTTCGAAGACGCGGAACGTCCGTAGGCGGGGCCTGCAGATCGGGCTGTTGGTTGCCGAAGCCGCCGTGATCGTCGGAGCGATCTACGGGGCGTACTCGGCGATTCAGCTCGGCATCGGTATCTGATCTCACCAGATTGTCCTCGAACGCCCCGTCGCTTCCGCGGCGGGGCGTTCGTCGTTCCCGGACATCCCTGCCCCCGGTCCGTCGCGTGGCCGCTCTCCCGCAGAAGCGACAGTGTGCCGCCAACCTTTCGCCGACACCTGACGCTGTCGCAGACGAGACGGCGCAGCCAGCCGCACGTTTGTCGCTTCCGCGACCAAACGGCGGACGGGAGCACGGTGCCAGGCCGCCACGGGCCTCCAGTCCGCCGTCCACAAGGCGTCTGCCGAGTTATCCACAGGTGTGGAGAAAGCGGTGAGTTACACGCGTGTGATTATCCCCATTGTGGACTCACCTGTGGATAACTCCGGGGTCCGGGTGTGGATGACGATGTGGAGAGTGTGGAGAAGTGTGGAGAACCGCCGGGATCCTCGATGATCTGCGTACCAGCGGCCGAAAGCCCTGTGGAGAACGACAACGCCCGCCGCACCAACTGGTGCGACGGGCGTCAGAGTGTCTCGAGGCTGTGGATCAGCGCCAGCGAGTGGTCATGAGGAATCCGATGAACATGATGCCGAAGCCGACGAGGATGTTCCACGAGCCGAGGCTCGGCACCGGCAGGGTCGCGTTCGAGATGTAAAAGACGATCACCCAGACGAGGCCGATGATCATGAAGCCGAACATGACCGGCTTGAACCACACCGGGTTCGGGGCGTCCCCCGCGGCGTCGACCGAGTCGGCTCGGGTCCTCCGGGCGGGCTTGGTGCGGTCCTTGTCACTGGCCATGGCCGGTATCCTACCGTGACCACGTGTGTGGATCGGCCCGCAGGCCGCTGCACACATCCCCCACGAGTACGGTGAACCGCCATGACCAGGATCCTCGTCGTCGACAACTACGACAGCTTCGTCTACACGCTGAACGGGTACGTCCAGCAGCTCGGGGCCGAGACGGACGTGGCGCGCAACGATGCCTTCCCCGAGTCGGAGATCGCAGACCGCATCGCCGACTACGACGGTGTGCTGCTGTCACCCGGCCCGGGGACCCCGGCCGACGCCGGCGTCTCGATCCCGACGGTGCACGCGGCGATCGCGTCCGGCACGCCCCTGCTCGGGGTCTGCCTCGGCCACCAGGCCATCGCAGAAGCCCTCGGGGCCACGGTCACGCACGCCGACGAGCTCATGCACGGGAAGACCTCGCAGGTCGACCACGACGACAGCACGCTCTTCGCCGGAGTCCCGCACCCCTTCACGGCGACGCGGTACCACTCCCTCGCGATCGTCGACGGCACGGTCCCCGACGAACTGACCGTGACGGCCCGGACCGGCGGTGGCGTCATCATGGGCGTCCAGCACCGCGACCACCCGCTCTACGGCGTGCAGTTCCACCCCGAGTCGGTCCTGACCGAGGGCGGCTACCGCATGGTCGGCAACTGGCTCGAGACCACCGGCCTGTCCGGTGCCGCTGAGCGCGCCGAAGGGCTCGGCCCGCTCATCGCGACCCACCGCGCCTGACGCGCCAGGAGGGCGCGCTCGACGGCGTCGTGCGTCGACGCGCCTGGAGCAGTGGACGCGACGACCCGACGGGCGCACGGACGCGTGGCGGGGAGGCGCCGGGCCTCCTGGCCGTCAGCGTGCCGACGGGAGGCCCGTCACCGGTCCGTCACGCTGCGCGCGTACGCGCGTGGTCGGGTCGACGGCCCCGATGGCGCCGTCCCTGATCGGTTGGTCAGCGACCGTCGCCGTTGTCGCCGCCGTTGTCCCCGTTGTCGCCGTTGTCGCCCTTGTCGTTCCCGTCGTCGGACGGGGCCTTGGTCGGCTGGCTCGACGCGGCGCAGTAGGTCAGGGCGACCGCGCTTCCCTGGGCGACGTCGCCCTGGGGGGTGTCCTGCTGCGTGACGAGGCCACCCGTGCACGAGTACGACGGTGACGGTGTCACGGTCAGGCCGAGCTGCTCGAGCGACGCCTTGGCATCGGCGAACTGCTGGTTCGTGACGTTCGGCAGCTGCACCTTGCCGTTGGAGACCGTCAGGTTGATCACGATGCCCTTGGTGTGGAGCGAACCGGACTCGGGGTCGGAACTCATCACGGTGCCCTCTGGCAGGTCGGACGAGTAGTCGGAACTGATCGCGCCGACGCGGAAGCCGGCGTCTTCCAGCGTCTGCTGTGCGGCTGCCTGGGACTGCCCGTTCAACTCGGGGACCGGGAGCCGCTGGGGGCCGAGCGAGACGACCACGTCGACGTTGGACTTCCGCCCCACGTTGATCCCGGAGCCCGGGTCGGTGCGGATGACCATGCCCTTGTCGACGTCGTCGGAGTTCTCCTCGACCTTGACCGGTGTGAGGTCCTTCTTCTCGAGGGCGCTGACCGCGGCACTGTAGGTCGACCCGGTCACGTTCGGCACGCTCACGGACGACGAGACCGGCGGCTTTCCCGGCTGCAGGTTGGCGACGAAGAACACGACGCCGACGATGACCGCCACCGTCAGCAGGATGCCGACCCAGATCCACGCCACCGGTGGACGGTTCTGGGTGCGTTGCGGGCGGTGCTCGGCGGTGTCGTCGTCGAGCTCGCGGAAGGCCGCGGCCGGGTTCGAGGTGGTGCGCGGGTCGACCCCGAACAGTACCGTCGACGCGTCGTTCGCCGCGTTCTGCTGGATCTTCTTGGTGGACGCCGGAACCCGACCCGAAGCGGCCTGCTGCAGGTCCGAGCGGAACTCGGCGGCGTTCTGGAACCGGCGCGTGCGGTCCTTGACCAGGGCGTGCAGGGTCACGGCGTCGAGTGCCGGAGAGACCTCGGGCGTGATCGAGGACGGAGCGACGGGCTGTTCGCTGACGTGCTGGTAGGCCACTGCCACCGGCGTGTCGCCGAGGAAGGGCGCACGGCCGGTGAGGAGCTCGAACAGCACGACACCGGTGGAGTAGATGTCCGTGCGGGCGTCGACGGTCTCGCCGCGGGCCTGCTCCGGCGAGAAGTAGGACGCGGTGCCGAGGATCGACGTGGTCTGCGCGACGGTGGCCGAGGTGTCGGTGATGGCTCGGGCGATGCCGAAGTCCATGACCTTGACCTGGCCGTTGTGCGTGACCATGACGTTGGCGGGCTTGATGTCGCGGTGCACGACGCCGGCGCGGTGGGAGTACTCGAGCGCAGTCAGGATGCCCTCGGTGATGCGGACGGCCTCGGCCGGAGCGACGGCGCCCTCGGCGATGATGTCGGAGAGCGGACGGCCCTCGACGTACTCCATCACGATGAAGGGGACCTGCACCTCGGCGCCCGAGGTCTCGGTCACGGTCTCTTCACCGGCGTCGTACACCCGGACGACCGTCGGGTGGGCCATGCGTGCAGCTGCCTGGGCTTCCTGCCGGAACCGGGTGCGGAACGCCGGGTCGTTGGCCAGGCTCGGCTTCAGGAGCTTCACCGCGACCTTGCGACCGAGACGGGTGTCGTTGCCGAGGTGCACGGTTGCCATGCCGCCTCGGCCGATGACATCACCGATCTCGTAACGGTTGGCGAGGAGGGTGATCCCCGCGGTCACACCTTCTGGCACGTACTCCTCCGTCTGTCCGTCCGGGCTAGTGTACGGCAGCACCACCTGGTGAGACGCTGGTCGGCGAGGGGTCGACCGAACCGTTACCGAACGGTGTCGACAGTCCCCGTCCGGGGGTCGTTCAGTTGCCGTCCATCGGGGTCTCGGTGGGGTTGGTCCCGTCGGTGGGGTCCGTGGTGTCGCCCGGATCCGTCTCGTCCGCCGTCCAGGTCGCCGTCGCAGCGTCCGAGCCGGGCGACTTCGGCAGGGTGTTGCCGTTGGAGCCGCACGTGACCGAGTACACGAAGGTGACGGGGGTGTCCACGGCGTCTGCCTGGATGGTCACCGCCGTCGACGAGATCGTGCCCGAGGTCGCACCGGACGCGTCCTTGCCGTTCTTCGCGACCCAGGTGTACGTCGAGACCGTGTACCCGACGGGGCACTCGGACGCCTGCCAACTGAACAGGACCGAGCCGTCGGACGACACGGTGCCGGCCTTCGCTGCGGCGGGCTTCGCCACGGACGGCGGCGTCGTGTACTGCCGGATGGTCACCAGCGAGCCCTGCAGGACGCTGCCCGTCGGCGTGATCGACTGCACCGTGTTGGCCTGGTCGGCGTTCGGTGCAGCGTCGCCGTCCTCGACCGCCGTCTGGAAGCCGAGGCTCTGGAGCTGGGACTCGGCTTCGGCGGTGGACATGCCGACGTACTCGTCGTTGCTCAGCGTGACGCGGGTCTCGGTGGGCGAGGGCGTCGGAGTCGGGGTCGGCGTCTGCGAGGGGCGCGGGCTCTTCGAGACGGACCTGGACGGCGACGGACTCGGATCGGCGGAACCGTTCAGCGCGAACGCGCCGATGACGGCGGCGATCGCGAGCACCACGACGACACCCACGACCCACCAGATCCAGGCGCGCTTCTTCTTCGGCTCCTCGGCCTCGTCGTTCGACGGGGACACCGGTGCGCCGGGTCCGCCGGCGCCCGCGGCTGCCGCGCCCGACTGGGTGCCGAGCAGTGCCGTGGCGGCGTCGTTGCCCTGACCCTGCGGCGGGTTGAACGCGACGGTGCCACCCTGCGCGATGGCGGGGACGGCGACGGTGGCCGCTGCGACGTCACCACGACGGAGCGCCTGTGCGGCGCGCGCGAGGTTGGCGGCGGTGGCGGGACGATCGGCGGGCTTCTTCGCGATGCACGAGATCACGAGGGCTGCGACGGGTTCGGGGATGTCCCCGGGCAACGCCGGCGGCTGCTCGTTGATGTGCGCCATCGCGATCGCGACCTGCGACTCACCCGTGAAGGGACGACGACCCGCGAGGGCCTCGTACGCGACGATGCCGAGGGAGTAGATGTCGGTCGACGGCGACGCCGGGTGCCCGCTCGCCTGCTCGGGCGAGAGGTACTGCACGGTGCCCATGACCTGGCCGGTCGCGGTGAGCGGGACCTGGTCGGCGATGCGCGCGATGCCGAAGTCGGTGATCTTGACGCGGCCGTCCGGCGTGATGAGCAGGTTGCCGGGCTTGATGTCGCGGTGCACCAGACCGACCGCGTGTGCGGCCTGCAGGGCGTTCGCGGTCTGCGCGACGATGTCCAGGACCTTGTCGACGGGCAGCGTGTGCTCGCGCTCGATCATGGTCGACAGCGCTTCGCCGGGGACGAGCTCCATCACGAGGTAGGCGCTGCCGTCCTCTTCGCCGTAGTCGAAGACGTTGGCGATGCCCTCGTGGTTGACGAGCGCAGCGTGGCGGGCCTCGGCGCGGAAGCGCTCGAGGAACCCGGGGTCGCCGAGGTACTCGTCCTTGAGGATCTTGAGTGCGACGGTTCGGCCGATGACGAGGTCGGTGGCCTGCCACACCTCTCCCATGCCGCCGATGGCGACCCGGGACGAGAGCTGGTACCGCCCACCGAAGGTGAGTCCGCTGGTGGGTCTCATTTGTTCAGCACCGCCTCCATGACTTTCTTCGCGACCGGGGCCGCGACTGTGTTGCCGACTCCCGACTGGCCGAGCCCGCCGCCGTCTCCGACGACGACCGCCACGGCGACCTCCGGGTCCTTCGCGGGCGCGAACCCGGTGAACCAGAGGGTGTAGGGATCGCCTGTTCCGCCCTCGGCCGTGCCCGTCTTCCCTGCGACGTCGACACCGTCGATCTTGGCATTCGTTCCGGTCCCGGCGTTCACGACGCTCTGCATGGCCTCGGTGAGGTCAGCGGACTCGGAGGAGGACAGCGGATCACTGTACTGCCTCGGGGAGAAGGACTCGACCGTCTTCAGGTCGCTCGTGGTGATCGAGTCGACGAGCGAGGGCTGCATGACCTTGCCGCCGTTCGCGATGCCGGCCGACACCATGGCCATCTGCAGCGGGGACACCCGGACGCTCGCCTGGCCGAACGCGCTGAGCATGAGCTGCGCGGTGGAGTCGACCTCGGGGTACTGGCTGGCGGTCGCGGACATCGGGACCTCGATGGCGTCACCGAAGCCGTACTTGTCGGCCATGCTCTTGATCGCGTCGTACCCGAGCTTCTGTCCGAGCTCGGCGAACGGGATGTTGCACGAGTACTGGATGGCCGTGCGGAGCTTGACCTTGTCGCCGCCCCCGCACGTGCCGCCCTCGGCGTTGTTGATGTACGAGCTCGTGCCGGGGAGCTGCAGGCGCGACGGGTTCGGGAACGTCGAGTCGAGGTTGTACTTGCCGCCCTCGAGCGCCGCCGATGCCACGACGAGCTTGAAGACGGATCCGGGCGTGTACAGGTCGCCGCCGATGGCGCGGTTCTGCAGCGGGGACGACGAGGCGCCGAGCAGGGCGTCGTACTGCTCCTTGACCTTCGCGGTGTCGTGCGAGGTGAGGGTGTTCGGGTCGTAGCTCGGCTTCGAGACCATCGCGAGGATCTTGCCGGTCTTCGGCTGGATGGCCACGACGGCGCCGCTGTTCGTGCCGAGGGCGTCGTACGCGGCCTGCTGCACGGCGGGGTCGATCGTCAGGTTGACGTTGTCGCCCTGGACGTCCTGGCCGGTGAGGATCGAGTTGAGGTTCTGGAAGAACGAGGCGTCGGAGTTGCCGGAGAGCACGGTGTTCTCCGCGCTCTCGATGCCGGTGTTGCCCTGGCCGATGGTGAAGTACCCGGTGACCGCCGAGTACAGGTCGCCGTTCGTGTACTTGCGCTGGTACTCGTACTGGTCGTCCACGGGGGTCGACTCGGCGATCGGGCTGCCCCCGACGAGGATCGCACCGCGCTTGGTCGAGTAACTGTCCAAGATGGTGCGTGAGTTGCGGGAATCGGCGCGGAGGGAGTCCGCCGAGAAGAACTGGATGGACGTCGTCGACACGAAGAGTGCGACGAACATGAGCACGATGACGGTCGAGACACCGCGGAGCTGTCGGTTCATCGACGACGCTCCTTCCTGGTCGCGCGCGCGGACCGCCCGCTCGCGGCGGGGATCGCGCCCTGCTGGACGCGTTGTTCGGCTGGGATGGAATCGGTGAGTCGCAGCAGCATCGCGGCGATGATCCAGTTGGCGATGAGCGAGGAACCACCCGCGGCCATGAACGGTGTGGTCAGGCCGGTCACCGGGATCACGCGGGTGATGCCCCCGACGACGACGAACACCTGCAGGGCGATCACGAAGCCGAAGCCGACGCCGAGCAGCTTGCCGAAGTCGTCCTGTGCCATGAACCCGACACGGATGCCGCGCGAGGCGAGCACGATGAAGAGCGCCAGGATCGCGAAGACGCCGATCAGGCCGAGCTCTTCACCGAGCGAGGCGATGATGTAGTCCGCGTTGGCGACCGGCGTGATGTACGGGCGCCCCTGGCCGAGGCCGGTGCCCGTGATGCCGCCGTTCGCGAAGCCGAACAGTCCCTGCACGAGCTGGTAGCTGGCCTGGGTGTCGCGGCTGAAGACCTCTTGGTTGAACGGGTCGAGCCACTGCTCGAAGCGGCCGTGCACGTACTCGAGGACGCTCTGCGCGACGAGGGCGCCGCCGACGAACAGCACGAGGCCGATGGCCACCCAGCTGATGCGCGCGGTCGCGACGTAGATCATCACGAGGAACAGGCCGAAGTACAGCAGCGCCGTGCCGAGGTCGCGCTGGAAGACGAGGACGGCCATCGCGGCGCCCCACATCACCAGGATCGGGCCGAGGTCGCGGGCACGCGGGAACGTCATGCCGAGGAATCTCTTGCCGACGATCGACAGCGAGTCGCGCGCGGTGACGAGGTACCCGGCGAAGAAGAGCGCCATGGTGATCTTCGCGAGTTCGCCCGGCTGGAACGAGAACGGTCCGACGCGAATCCAGACCCGTGCTCCGCCGGGTGCGTAGCCGATGCCGGGGAGCATCGGCAGCAGCAGCAGCGCGATCGTCAGGAACATGAAGATGTAGCGGTAGCGCTGCAGGAACCGGTGGTTCCGGACGACCAGCAGCGTGATGATCGCCAGGACCATCGCGAGCATCGTCCAGACGATCTGCTTCACACCGATGGCGTCCCAGCCGGTCAGGCCGTTGTGGACGTCGATGCGGTAGATCTCCGCGATGCCGATGCCGTTCAGCACGAGGGCGATCGGTAGGATGAACGGGTCGGCGTTCTTGGCGACGACCCGCAGCACGACGTGCATCACGAGCCCGAGCCCGAGGATGCCCCCGCCGACCCACAGCACCGAGGTGTCGAACAGTCGCCCCTTGGTGCCGAGCTGCACGAGCACCATCGCGCCGGCGCAGATGCCGCAGGCGATGACGAGCAGCACGAGCTCGAGGTTCCGAGCACGGGCGGGTTCACGGAGCTTGATCGTGATCGCCTGCGTGAACGACTGGGCGGTGGCGCTGCTCATCGCGAGCCCCGGGTCGGGGACGGGGAGGGCGTCGACGACCGGGTCGGTGACGGCGAGGGTGACGAGGTGGATCCGCCGTCACCGCCGGTACCGGCTTGGTCCTGCCCGGTCTCGGCGGCCTTGCGCAGTCGGTCGACGATGTCCCGCGCGTCGTCGAGCGACTGCGCGTTGATCGTCGAGCGGACGTTCTCGCGGGTGTAGTCCGGCAGCATCGACACGGTGATGTCGGTGTCCTCGTAGACGTCCGACAGCGCCAGTGGTCCGATCGACTGCTGGACGCCCTTGTAGATCGCGACGGTGCCGCGGTCGGTGCCGACGTAGTAGTGGTCCTGGGTGATCCGCCAGCCGAGGAACACGGCCCCGACCAGGGCAGCGACCGCCACCACGAGCGCGACCGTCCACGAGACTCGACGTCGGATGCGGCGTCGGCGGTCCTCGGCGATGAGCTCCGCGAAGAACTGGTCGGACTCGGGCTCGAAGTGCGAGTCCTCGGGGGCGGTGGTGACCTTGAGCGGGTGCAGCAGGATCGTGGGGAGGCGGATCGGCTTGCGACCGGTCGAGGCCTCGAAGGTCAGGGGAGCAGCCGCGGACCCGACGGTGGTGGCCGCGTCGTCGTCGTCGTCGACCTCGTCCGCGGTGACGTCCATGACGACGACGGTGACGTTGTCGGGGGCGCCGTGGTCGAGGGTCTCCTTGACCAGGCGCTGCGTGACCTGGTTGGCGTCCATGTTCGACGCCAGGGCGTGCCGGATGCGCTCTTCGGCCAGGTACGACGACAGGCCGTCGGAGCACAGCAGCCAGCGGTCGCCCGGTTGGATGTCCATGATCGCGGTGTCGACCTCGGGTGCGGCATCCACGTCGCCGAGCACCCGCATGAGCACCGAGCGACGGGGGTGGACCGCGGCTTCCTCCGGGGTGATCCGGCCGCTGTCGACCAGGCGCTGCACGAAGGTGTGGTCCGACGTGATCTGCTGCAGCTCACCGTCACGGTGGCGGTAGATGCGCGAGTCACCGATGTGCGCGATCGCGATCTGTTCGCCGACCCGGATCATCGCGGACACCGTGGTGCCCATGCCGGTCAGTTCCTGGTGCTCGAAGACCGTCTCGGTGATGAGCTGGTTCGCCGCGATCAGGGCCGACTGCAAGGCGAACTCGGCGTCGTGGGCCGAGGGGAACTCGCGGTCCACCTCCCTGATGCGCCGGATCGCGATCGCCGAGGCGACGTCGCCGCCGGCGTGCCCACCCATGCCGTCCGCGACCGCGAACAGGTGCGCCCCGGCGTAGCCGGAGTCCTGGTTGTTCGCGCGGATGCGGCCCACGTGGGACACAGCGGCGCTCAACGTGCGAGCGGTCATGCCGGGTTACCGCCGCAGCTCGAACGTCGTCGTCCCGATCGTGATCGGCGTGCGCTCCGCGACGATCAGGGGAGCGCTCACCTTCTGACCGTTGACGAAGGTGCCGTTCGTGGACTCGAGGTCGGTGAGGAGCCAGCCGTCGGCGCGCAGGTCGAGCCGGGCGTGGTTGGTCGAGGTGTAGTCGTCGCGGATCACGACGTTGGACTCGCTGGAGCGGCCGATCGTGATCGGCCCGCCGCCGAGCGGCATCTCCATGCCCTCACGCGCACCCTCGGTGATCACGAGGCGCACCGCTGCCGGCGAGGGCGACTGCGTCGCCGCCGTGGGTTGCCCGATCAGGTCGGTGAACGCACCACCCGAGGCCGCTGCCGGCGCCGCCGCTGCGGGGATCGTCGGGGTCGTCGGGCCGGAGGGAGCCGACTTGGAATCCGTGGGGATCGTGCGCACGCGCTGGCCGAAGAGATCACTGCGCAGGGCGAAGACGATCACGAAGACGAACAGCCAGAGCACCGCGAGGAACGCGAAGCGCAGGACGAGCAGGGTCAGGCCTGTGGTCATCGAGCACCTCCGTCGTTCTCCGGGATCACCCGGAACACCATACGGGTACGACCGATCTCGATGGTGGAGTCCGGCTCCACGATCGCCTGTTGGAAGTGCTGTCCGTTCAGCTTCGAGCCGTTCGTCGAGCCCAGATCCGTGGCCTGGGCGTGCTTGCCGTCCCACAGGACCTCGACGTGCTTCCGGCTCGTCCCGGTGTCCGCGATGGTGATGTCGGCGTCGCTGCCGCGGCCGATCACGGTGCGTCCGCGCTGCAGGCGGTGGCGCTGCGAGCCGATGTCGAGCACGGCGATCCAGGCGACATCGCGCTGCACCGTGGTGGAGTCGATCTGCAGGATGCCGGTCGACAGGGTGCCGTCCTGCTGCAGCCGGATGGTGACCGGTCCGGAGAACGAGTAGTTCTGCGCGACGGCGTGCTGGTGGGCCATCTGCGTGAGTTCGTCGATGAGCGGACGACCGACGTCGTTCATGCGCGTGAAGTCCGGCGGTGCGAGGCGCACGGTGAACTCGTTCGGCACGAGGATGCGCTCTCGCGACACCACGGCGGCCTTCGTGTCGAGCTCACGGCGCAGGGCGCTGGAGATCTCGACCGGCTGCACACCGGAGCGGAAGGTCTTCGCGAACGCGCCGTTCACGGCGCGCTCCAGCCCTCGCTCGAAGTTGTCCAGCAGGCCCATGTGTCTCCAGAGTCGTCGGTCGTCAACCACTGCATGGTAGTGGTTGGCGCAGGGGGCAGTCTGTGCGTGGTAGTGTTTTGGGGCTGGCGCGAGTGGCGGAATTGGTAGACGCGCACGGTTCAGGTCCGTGTGCTGGAAACGGCGTGGGGGTTCAAGTCCCCCCTCGCGCACCAGGCGAAACAGCGAAAGGCCCCGGAGGAATCCGGGGCCTTTCGTGTTCTTCCAGGACGTACCGGGGCGGCCGTCGCCGGTGGGCGGATCAGGTCCGATCGGCGTCCGTCGCGTGGTCGGGATCCGGCCAGGAGGCGCGGCTCGACCCCGACACGCCGGGTCCGGAGAACCCGTGGTCGGTTCTTCCCGCATCGCTCGGTGCGAAGAACGGGCGCGCGCTGGGCAGGAAGAGGAGGACCGCGGCGACGACCGACAACGCGATCGTCAGGAGTCCGAGCTCGCCGCTCGTGAGGCTGAGCACCGCACGGGCCACGGCGACGACGACCAGCACGATGCGTGCCACCCGCGACCCGGCGGCCGTGCGGACGACCGCCCACCCGACGAGTCCCCAGACCACGATGGCGACGAGCACCGTCAGGACCGTGCCGAGGGCGTTGCCTCCCGTGCCCGCCACGAACTGCAGGACGGTCGCCACCAGGCAGACCGCGACCCAGACGAGCCAGAGCACGAACGACACGGTGACCACTTGCGGTCGGTCCGGGCGACGGGTGAACGGTGTCCTGGTCATGGCTGCACGGTACCGGGCGGGCAGGTCGTGCGAGCAGCCGCCCCGCTAGCGTGACCAGGTGACCGATGATCGTCCAGCAGCCCCTCGTCCCGGCGTCGACGTCCCCGATGCCCGTGGGCGGACCGGACTCGACGCCGTCGGCCGTGACCTCGACCGCAACCCCGACGTCGTCGTGCGGGACGTCGAGGTCGTGTCGGACGGCTGGCACGTGCTCCGTCGCACCACGCTCGACGTCCGGCGCCGGGACGGCCGGTGGGACCGGCAGCAGCGGGAGACCTACGACCGCGGGAACGGTGCCACGGTGCTGCCGTACGACGCCGAGCGCCGTACCGTCCTGCTCACCCGGCAGTTCCGCTGGCCGGCGTACGTGAACGGGCACCCGGACGGCATGCTCATCGAGGCTGCGGCGGGGCTGCTCGACGAGGACGACCCCGAGACCGCCGTCCGCCGCGAGGCCGCCGAAGAGCTCGGCATCCGGCTGGGCGACCTGGTGCGCGTCGGCGACGTCTTCATGAGCCCCGGTTCGGTCACCGAGCGTGTCCACTTCTACGTCGGTGCCTACACACCGGCGGACCGGGTCGAGGCGGGCGGCGGGGTCGAGGACGAGGGCGAGGACATCGAGGTGCTCGAGCTGGCACTCGACGAGGCCCTCGCGATGGTCGAGGACGGCCGGATCGCCGACGGCAAGACGATCATGCTGCTGCAGTGGGTGGCACTGCGGTCAGTGGCACCGCGGCGGGTGTCACCCCGACAGGGCTGAGCCGTCCAGGCCCACCGCTCGGGCGATCGTCGTGCGGACCAGGCCCTCGCGGGTCGGTCGGTCGAGGTAGTCGACCAGGGCGTACCCGTTGGTGGCGTCGACGAGCGCGAAGAGCAGGCGTCCCACGCCGTCCGGGTCGTCGGTCCGCAGCACGCCCGCGCGCACCCCGTCGACGACGACCGTGGTCGCGAGGAGCTGCCAGTCGTCCATGACGTCCCGTGCCGCGGTCGCCAGCGCCGCGTTCGTGCGGCCGATGCTCCACGCGTCGGCCCACAGGGTGGCGACGTCGTCGCGCGCGGGATCGGCGATGCAGCCGAGCAGGGTGCGGAGGCCGGAGACGGGGTCGGGAGCAGCGGCGACGATCGCGCGGACCTCGGCGACCTCGGCTGTCGCGACGGTGCGGAACGTCTCGCCGACCAGGTCCTCCATGCTCGGGCGGTAGTGGGCGACGAGCGAGGGCGCGACCCCGATCACGGCGGCGACCCCGCGGAGCGTCACCGCCGCGAGGCCCTCGGCGCGCGCCAGGTCGACGGCAGCCGCCGCGATCTGGGATCCGCGCTCGGCCGGGCTCAGGCGCCGGCGGGCCGGTGTCGTCGGCATCGTCCCACCGTATCCGCGCGTCACGCGCCCTCGACGACGAAGGCCGCCCACAGGTCGGCCCGGGTCGCGAAGACGGAGAGGTCGCGGTCGAGGAGCCGGCCGGCGTGCTCGACCCGGGAGCGTGCGGTGTGGCGGTGGATGCCGAGCACCTGGGCGGCGCGGTCGTACTCGCAGTTCTGCTCGAGCCAGGCACGGACGGTGCGGGTGAGCTCGGTGCCCGCCGACCGGTCGTGTTCGAGCAGGGGAGCGAGGAACGCGCGTGCGACGGCTCCGGCGTCGACGTCCACGTGGGCCAGGTGTGCGAGGACGCCTTCCCGGGCGAGGTCGCCGAACTCGGTGGTGCCCGGTCGTCCTTCGCGCCGACGGTCCAGGGCCTGCACGGCCTCGGTGCGAGCGCGTCCGAACGATCGGTAGGCGGCACCGTCCGACAGGCCGGCCCGCAGGTCGAAGCGCCCGACCAGTTCCTCGACGATCGCGGTGTCGTCGGCGCTCACGCACAGGAAGAGGGCGTCGTCGACGGCGAAGAAGAGCTGTCCGGGCCGGTCCTGCACCCACAGTTCGAGCAGGTCGACGACGGTGTCGAGGTCGTGGTCGTCGACGTCGAGGGCCGCGATCCGGACGGGTTCGGCGGGCAGGGGACCCCACACCTCGCGCGACGTCGACTGGACCACCTCCGGATCGCCGACGGAGAGCATGGTGAGCAGGCCGGTGCGCAGGAGCCCGCGTGCCCGGGCCAGCTCACGGTTCTGCTGCAGCGCGAGTCCGGCGAGGGCGATGACGGACGTCACCACCTCGCGTCCGGCGCGGTCGAGTGCTCCTCCGTTGGCGATCGCGAGCACGCCGCTCAGGTGGCCACCGCTGCCGAGGGTCTGCAGCGTGAACCCGGTGTGGTGCTCGGTCGTCACCGGCAGGCTCGCCCGCTGTCCCGCACGCAACAGGCGCAGCGCCTCGGTCCGGAGCAGCTCGAGGTCCTGCGCGGGCACGCCGTCCGCCGGGTGCCCGCGGTCCAGGCGCCCCGACACGTCGAAGAGCCCGACCCAGCCGTCGAGCTGCCCGGAGAGCTCGGCGATCGTGGCCCCGAGCCCGTCCGGGCGCATCGCTGCGAGCGAGATCGCCCGCTGTGCGGCGAGGGCCCAGGCGTTCCGGGCGTTCGCGTCGCGGGCGACCGCTTCGGCGTTCGCCTGCGCGACCGCGATGAACGAGGTCTCGTAGGGCACCTCGAACAACGGGAGCCCGTGCTGCGAACAGGCGGCGACGAGGGCGTCCGGGGTGCCCGCGCGGACGACCTCGGTGCCGAACCCGAGTGCGACGACGCCCCGCTCGACGAGTCGGCGGACGTAGGGGCCGGCGACGTCCTCCGGGACCTCGGCCTCGGCGCCGAACTGGGTGCCCGTGGTCAGCAGTCCCTGCCCGTCGGCC
Source organism: Curtobacterium sp. VKM Ac-2887 (assembly GCF_015350935.1). Classification (NCBI taxonomy): domain Bacteria; kingdom Bacillati; phylum Actinomycetota; class Actinomycetes; order Micrococcales; family Microbacteriaceae; genus Curtobacterium; species Curtobacterium sp. VKM Ac-2887. Next base: position 139,555 of record NZ_JADKSB010000007.1, read on the forward strand.
AGGAACGGCGTCGGGTCCTCGAGGTCGGAGCTGTGCAGCCACGACAGCGGGGCGTCGAGGGCGCCCGTGTCCGCGTCGGTCAGCGGTCGGAGGCGGAGGTCGGCACGGTGCAACAGGGAACGCAGCGTCGCGGGCATGGGAGCACCCTATCCACCGGGGCGATCGGGCCGGTGCTCGATGTACACGGTGGACAGCCGCCGTGGTCACCGCAGGCTCCTACCATCGCCGCATGTCCTCCACCGCAGCACCCTCGATCAGTGCGCCCACCGGCGGCCCCTCGCTGCCCCAGGAACGACGGCTCGTCACGGCCGTCCCCGGCCCCCGGTCACGCGAGCTCATGGCGCGGAAGGCCGGAGCCGTCGCAGCCGGGGTCGGCGTCGCCGTGCCGATCGCCGTCGTCGCGGCCGGTGGCGGGGTCGTCGTGGACGCGGACGACAACTCGTTCGTCGACCTGGGGTCCGGGATCGCCGTGACCAGCGTCGGCAACGCGCACCCCGCCGTCGTCGCCGCGGTCACCGAGCAGGTCGCTGCCTTCACCCACACGTGCTTCACGATCGCCGCCTACGACGGGTACGTCGCGGTCGCCGAGGCACTCAACCGGCTGACCCCCGGTGACCACGAGAAGCGCACGGCGCTGTTCAACTCCGGCGCCGAGGCCGTCGAGAACGCCGTGAAGATCGCCCGCAAGCACACCGGTCGGCAGGCCGTCGTGGTGTTCGACCACGCGTACCACGGCCGCACGAACCTCACGATGGCGCTCACCGCGAAGAACCAGCCCTACAAGGACGGCTTCGGACCCTTCGCGCCCGAGGTCTACCGGGTGCCGATGTCCTACCCGTTCCACGACGGGCTCTCCGGGCCCGAGGCGGCGAAGCGCGCGATCAGCCAGATCGAGAAGCAGATCGGCGCGGCGAACACCGCGGCGCTGCTCATCGAGCCGATCCAGGGGGAGGGCGGGTTCGTCGTCCCCGCGCCCGGGTTCCTCACCGCCCTGTCCGAGTGGACCACGGCGAACGGCGTCGTGCTCATCGCCGACGAGGTGCAGACCGGCTTCGCGCGCACCGGGTCGATGTTCGCGAGCGAGCACGAGGGGATCGTGCCGGACGTCGTCACGACCGCGAAGGGCATGGCCGGCGGTCTGCCCCTGTCCGCCGTGACCGGGCGCGCCGAGATCATGGACTCCGCGCACGTCGGCGGGCTCGGCGGCACCTACGGCGGCAACCCGATCGCCTGCGCTGCCGCCCTCGCCGCGATCGACGCGTTCGAGCACGACGGGCTGATCGACCGAGCCCGCGAGATCGGGGACGTGCTGCTCGGACGACTCCGTGCCGCACAGACGACCGACCCGCGGATCGGCGACGTCCGCGGACGCGGCGCGATGGTCGCGATGGAACTCGTGGACCCCGCGACCGGAGAACCGGACGCAGCACTGACCGGGAAGGTGGTGCGGTCCGCGTTCGAGCACGGCGTCATCGCGCTGACCGCCGGCACGTACGGCAACGTCGTCCGGTTCCTGCCCCCACTGTCGATCGACGACGCCCTGCTCCACGAGGGACTCGACGTCGTCCTGGAAGGACTCGCAACAGCATGACCACCGGCACCACCACCGCCCCCGCGGCCGACCGCACCGACGCCGAACGCGAGCTGCTCGCCCGCGTCCCCACGGGCCTCCTGGTCGACGGCGCATGGCAGCCGTCGGCCGACGGCCGGACCTTCGCCGTCGTCGACCCCGCCACCGGCGAGACGCTGCTCGACATCGCCGACGCAACCCCCGAGGACGGTGTCCGAGCGCTCGACGCCGCGGAAGCGGCCAAGACGGGCTGGGCGACCACACCGCCGCGGCACCGCGCCGAGCTGCTGCGTCGCGCGTTCGACCTGCTGCAGGAACGGCGCGAGGAGTTCGCGCTGCTCATGACGCTCGAGATGGGCAAGCCGCTCGCCGAGGCCCGCGGCGAGGTCGCGTACGGCGGGGAGTTCCTGCGCTGGTTCTCGGAGGAAGCGGTCCGGATCGGCGGCTCGTACGGCACCAACCCGGAGGGCACCGGCCGTGCCACCGTCTCCCACAAGCCCGTCGGCACCGCGTTCCTCATCACGCCGTGGAACTTCCCGCTGGCGATGGCGACCCGGAAGATCGCACCGGCGCTCGCCGCCGGATGCACGGTCGTCGTGAAGCCGGCCGAACTGACGCCGCTCACGACCCTGCTGTTCGTCGACCTGCTGCGCGAGGTCGGTCTGCCCGCCGGGGTGGTCAACGTGGTGCAGACCACGCGGGCCGCCGACGTCTCCGCGCCGGTGATCGCCGACCCCCGGCTCCGGAAGCTGTCCTTCACGGGCTCGACGCCGGTCGGACGCACACTGCTCGCCCAGGCGGCGCAGAACGTGCTCCGGACGAGCATGGAGCTCGGCGGCAACGCCCCGTTCCTGGTGTTCGCCGACGCCGACCTCGACCTGGCCGTGGAGGGCGCGCTCGCCGCCAAGTTCCGCAACACCGGGCAGGCCTGCACCGCCGCGAACCGGTTCCTGGTGCACGAGGACGTCGTCGACGAGTTCACGCGCCGGGTGACCGCACGCGTCGAGGCCATGCGGGTCGGACGCGGCACCGAGGACGGCGTCGCCATCGGACCGCTCATCGACGACCGTGCCGTCGACAAGGCGCACCGCCTGGTCACCGACGCGCTCGACCGCGGGGCGACGCTCCGCACCGGCGGACACCCGGTCGACGGCCCCGGCACCTTCTACGCGCCCACGGTCCTGACCGACGTGCAGCCCGGCAGCGACCTGCTCCGCGACGAGATCTTCGGGCCCGTCCTGGCGATCCGGACCTTCCGGACCGAGGACGAGGCCGTGGCCGCCGCCAACGACACCGAGTACGGTCTGGTCGGCTACGCGTTCACGGAGGACCCGGCCCGCGGCCAGCGCCTGATGGAGCGGCTCGAAACCGGCATGCTCGGACTCAACACCGGGGTCGTCTCGAACGCGTCGGCCCCGTTCGGCGGGGTGAAGCAGTCCGGCCTCGGCCGCGAGGGCGGCGGCGAGGGCATCGCCGAGTACCTCGAGACCATGTACACGCTGACCCCGGACCCGTTCCGGAGCACCACCACCGAAGGAGCAGCACGATGATCGAGAGCGACGTCGTCGTCATCGGAGCCGGTGTCACCGGCCTGACCGCCGCGAACCGCCTGCGCGCCGCAGGACTGACCGTCACGGTGCTCGAGGCGCGCGACCGCGTGGGCGGCCGCACCTGGACGAACGACATCGACGGGGTCACGCTCGAGATCGGTGGCCAGTGGGTCTCGCCCGACCAGACCGCGCTGCTCGAGACCCTCGACGAACTCGGGCTCGACACCTACGACCGGTACCGCGAGGGCTCCAGCGTCTACGTCGACGCCGAGGGCACCCGCACCGAGTACACCGGCGACATCTTCCCGCTGCCCGAGGCGACGGCGAACGAGATCGAGCGACTCGTGACGGTCGTCGACGAGTACGTTGCGGCGGTCGACCCCGCGCGCCCCTGGGAGTCCCCGCACGCGGCGGCACTCGACGAGATCTCCTTCCGTGCCTGGCTAAACGCGCTGAGCGACGACCGCGTCGCCACCGACAACGTCGAACTGTTCATCGCGGGCGCCATGCTCACGAAGCCGGCACACGCGTTCTCGGCACTGCAGGCCCTGCTGATGGCTGCCTCTGCCGGGAGCTTCACGAACCTGGTCGACGCCGACTTCATCCTGGACAAGCGCGTCGTCGGCGGGATGCAGCAGGTGTCGGGACGCCTCGCGGAGCGCCTCGGTGACGCCGTGCACCTCGACGCGCCGGTGCGCACCCTGCGCTGGACCGACGACGGGGTCGTCGCGCTCGCCGACGGCGGTCTCGAGGTCCACGCCCGGCAGGCGCTCGTCGCCGTGCCGCCGCCCCTGTACTCGCGGATCTCGTACGAACCCCCGCTGCCCCGTCGCCAGCACCAGCTGCACCAGCACCTGTCGATGGGCTTCGTCATCAAGGTGCACGCCGTCTACGACCGGCCGTTCTGGCGCGGCGCCGGGCTCTCCGGCACCGCGTTCAGCCCGTACGAGGTCGTGCACGAGGCGTACGACAACACCGAGCACGGATCAGAGCAGGGCACGCTCGTCGGGTTCGTCTCCGACCAGCACGCCGACGACCTGTTCGCACTGTCGGTCGAGGAGCGGAAGGCCCGGGTGCTCGGTTCGCTCGCGCACTACTACGGCGACGAGGCCCTGCGCCCGGTCGTGTACTACGAGAGCGACTGGGGCACCGAGGAGTGGACCCGCGGCGCCTACGCGGCGAGCTTCGACCTGGGCGGGCTCGTCCGCTACGGAGCCGACCAGCGTGCAGCCGTCGGTCCGATCCGGTTCGCGTCGAGCGACCTGGCCGGGCAGGGGTACCAGCACGTCGACGGTGCGGTGCGGATCGGGCGCGAGGTCGCCGACGAGATCCTGGCCGTGACCCCGGTCGCCGCCGGCTCGGGCGCTGCCGCCTCGTCCGTCTGAACGGGTGCAGCATCGACCGCGCGTAGCGTCCGGGCCATGAGCGACACGACGGCGAACGGATCCAGCGACCCCAGCGAGGCCGAAGCGCAGTACACCGAGGACCTGCCGGACGGGTCGCCCACGGGCGACGCGACGAAGGACCCCGCGCAGGACAGCGACACGGACTCCGGCGGCGAGCCCGCCGACCCGCAGCAGTAGCGGCGACCGACGAGCAGACGGGAGGCACGGTGCCAGCTGGCACCGTGCCTCCCGTCCGTCGTGGAGCCGGGTTCAGAGCGTCCGTCAGCCGATGCGGATCAGCTTCTTGTTGACGAATTCGTCGGCCCCCAGGGGGCCGAGCTCGCGGCCGAAGCCGCTCGCCTTGACGCCGCCGAACGGCAGTTCGGGGCTGTCCGCGCCGACCATGTTGACGTAGACCATGCCGGCCTCGAGCCGGTCCGCGACGCGGAGTGCCTGGTCGGCGTCGGTCGTGAACAGGTACGAGCCGAGGCCGTACGGGGTGTCGTTGGCGAGTGCGACGGCTGCGTCCTCGTCGGCGACGCGGTACACGGCGGCGACGGGGCCGAAGAACTCCTCGCGGTACGCGTCGTTGTCCGGCGTGACGTCGGTGAGGATCGTCGGCACGAAGGCGTTGCCCTGGCGGTCACCACCGGTGACGACGGTCGCACCCTGCGCGACGGCGGACGCGAGCTGCTCCTGCAGCCGGTCCGCGGCGGTCGGGGACGACAGCGGGCCGAGCTCGGCACCGGGCATGGACGGGTCCGTCGGCGAGACCGCGGACATGGCCGTCGTGAACTTCGCCAGGAAGTCGTCGTACAGGTCGTCCACCACCAGGAAGCGCTTCGGGGCATTGCAGACCTGCCCGTTGCCCTCGAGGCGGGTGGTGACGGCCGACTCGACCACGGAGTCGAGGTCGTCGGTGGACAGCACGATGAAGGGGTCCGACCCACCGAGCTCGAGGACGACCTTCGTGAGGTTCCGGCCGGCGATCTCGGCGACGGCGGCACCGGCGCGGGCGGACCCGGTCAGCGAGACACCCTGCACGCGTGGGTCGGCGATGACGTCGGCGGCCTGGTCGTTCGTCGCGAAGACGTTCGTGTACGCGCCCTCGGGGAACCCGGCGTCGTGGAAGATCCGCTCGATCGCCAGGGCCGACTCGGGGCACTGCGGTGCGTGCTTGAGCAGGACCGTGTTGCCGATGAGCAGGTTCGGACCGGCGAACCGGGCGATCTGGTAGGCGGGGAAGTTCCACGGCATGATGCCGAGCAGCACGCCGATCGATGACTTCCGGATGAAGGCGCTGCCCTCGGAGCCGTCGGCCAAGGTGATCGGCTGGTCGGCGAGGAACTCCTCGGCGTGGTCCGCGTAGTAGTCGTAGATGTCGGCGCAGAAGTCCACCTCGCCCTCGGCCTGGTCGATCGGCTTCGCCATCTCGCGCACGATCGTGGCGGCGAGGTCGGCGTGACGCTCCCGGTACAGGTCCGCGACGCGGTGGAGCAGGGCCGCGCGGTCGGCGACGGTGCTGGTGCGGCCCCACTCGCCGTGGGTCTGGTGGGCGGTGGTGACGGCGGCGCGCAGCTCGTCGTCGGTGATGGTCGGGAACGTCTCGAGGGTCGTGCCCGTGGTGGGGTCGGTGACGGCGTACATGGCGTCCTCTCGTGGTGGGTCAGGCCTGGTCGGTCAGCTGCTTGTTGACGCCGGTGACCGGCTGGTTCTCGTCGAAGCTCTTCGGCAGCACCCGGAAGCCCTTCGTGATGACGAGCAGGTAGGCGAAGCCGATCGCAGCCCACACTCCTCCTGCGATCAGTGCGTCGGCGTGGAGCTGCGACCAGAGCACCCCCGTCAGGACCATCGCGAGGCCGGGCAGGACGATGTACTTCCACCGGTCACCCGCGGTGTGGCGGCGGCCCTGCCGGACGGCGAAGTGCACGATGACGCTCGCGTTGACGAAGGTGAAGGCGACGAGCGCGCCGAAGTTGATGTACGACGAGATGGTGTCGAGCGAGAAGCTCATCGCGAGCAGCGTGACCGCCCCGACGAAGACCACGTTGAACACCGGGGTGTGCGTGCGCGGGTTGACGTAGCCGAACACCCGCTTCGGCAGGACGTTGTTCCGACCCATCACCATGAGCATGCGGGCGACGCTCGCGTGCGAGGCGAGCCCCGACGCCAACGCGGCGACGAACCCGGCCGACACCAGGACCGCCTGGAACACCGGGCCACCGACGAGCAGGCCGATCTGGGGGAGCGGGTCGTCGGTGAACTCGCCGAACGGGGTGTTCGTCGGGAACCGCAGCTGCGCGAAGTACGCGGACACCAGGAAGATCGCGCCGCCGAGCAGCACCGTCAGCATGATCGCCTTCGGCATGATCCGGATCGACTTCGCCTCTTCCGTGTACATCGTCACGGCGTCGAAGCCGATGAACGAGAAGCAGACCACCGTCGCACCGGTGAGCAGGGCGGACATCGTCACGCCGTCGTGCACGAACGGCTCGGTGCTCGCGATCGTGCCGGCGCCGGCACCGTGGACGAGTTCGATGACGGTGAAGACCACGAACGCGATCATCGCCAGGATCGCGCCGATGAGCAGCACCATGTTGAGGTTCGACGTGCCACGCATCGACAGGCAGATCACCGTCGTCACGAACACCGTGTAGACGACGACCGTCACCCACGACGGCAGTGCCGGGAACACCTGCTCCAGGTAGAGCCGGATGATCAGGGCGTTCACCATCGGCAGCAGCAGGTAGTCGAGCAGGGACGCCCAGCCGACCATGAACCCGAGGTTCGGGTGCATCGACTCCCGCACGTACGTGTAGGCCGAACCGGCTGCCGGGTAGACCCGGACCATCTTCCCGTAGCTGATCGCCGTCAGGGCCATGATGACCAGCGCGATCAGGTACGCGCTCGGCACGGCGCCGTCGGTCTGCCCGGAGACGATGCCGAAGGTGTCGAACACCACCGTCGGGGTCATGTAGCCGAGGCCCAGGCCGACGATCGCCCAGAGTCCGAGGCTCCGCTTCAGGGAACCGCCGCGCGCAGGTGTTGCCGGTGCTGTCGGTGTGGGGACCGCGGTCGGTGATGCCATGTGCGTGGACTTCCCTGCTGGGTCGGAGGTGGGCAGCGCCGGAGCTGGGCTGGGCAGCGTCGCCCGGACTGGTTCGGAGCAACATACCGATGTGCGAGTGCTCGGTGGACCGGCCGCGGTGTACAGACGTCGGGCAGTTGCTGTACACCGCGGCGATGGATCAGACCGCCGGCTGTTGCTGCGTGATGCAGTGCAGGCCGCCGCCGCGCGCGAAGACCTGACGAGCGTCGATCGAACGCACCTGACGACCCGGGTACACGTCGGCGAGGATGCCGCGGGCGTGGTCGTCGGCGACGGCGTCACCGAACGCGCAGGCGATCACGGCGCCGTTCACCACCACGTGGTTGACGTAGTTCCAGTCGACCGGGCCGTCGTCGTCGGTCAGGGTCGACGGGGCCGGCAGTTCGACGATGGTCGCGTTCGTGGCCTGCTCGAGCGCCCGACGGATCTGCGGCATCACCAGGTGGTCCGGGTGGCCGGCGTCGGGCTGCGCGTGCAGCAGGACCGTGCCCGGATCGGCGAAGGTCGCGACCATGTCGACGTGGCCCCGGGTCCCGAACCCGTCGTAGTCACGGGTCAGGCCGCGGGGCAGCCAGACCACGTCCGTCGCGCCGATCGTCCGGGCCAGCTCGAGTTCGACGCGCTCGCGGTCGGCGTACGGGTTCCGTCGCGGATCGAGCTGCACGGTCTCCGTCACCAGGACCGTGCCCGTGCCGTCGACGTGGATCGCCCCGCCCTCGTTCACGAGCAGCGACGGGATCCGCCGCGCACTGGCGGCGGCCGCGACCGTGGCGGCGACCTCGGCGTCACGGGTCCACGTCGACCAGGAGTTCGCGCCCCAGCCGTTGAAGACCCAGTCCACGGCGCCGAGCTCGCCGGTCACGTCGTCGACGACGAACGTCGGCCCGATGTCGCGCATCCAGAAGTCGTCGAGGGGCGCTTCGAGCACCTCGACCGCGGTCGACAGCAGGCGACGAGCGTCGGCTCGCGCGACCGGGTCCACGACGATCGTGACGGGCTGGTGCTCGCTGATCGTGTTGGCGGTGGTCGCCCACGTCCGTCGCGCCGCCTCAGCGCTCGCCGCGTCGTCACCGAGCGTCAGGCCGGGGCGCGGGAACGCCATCCAGGTGCGTTCCTGCGGAGCCGTCTCGGGAGGCATCACCCACGTCATGCGCGCACCTCCGGTCCGGCGTCGGTCGCCGCCACCCCGATGGCCGCGACGATCGCGTCGCGTGCGCCGTACGCGTGGCGGTCCTCGTCGACCGGGGCGACGAGCCCCGCGTAGAGGTCGGGGCGACGGGTCACGTAGAAGGGGAACAGTCGGAGCCACTCCGTCCGGGCCTCGAGGTCGAGGTCCGCCACGAGCACCGCGTCAGCGTCACGCGGAGCTTCGGCGAGCACGCGGCCGAACGGGTCCGAGATGAACGACGACCCGTAGAACGTGATGTCGCCCTCGTCGCCCCAGCGGTTCGGGACGACCATGAACTGGCCGGCGGTGATGCCGTTCGCGACGATGACCTGCCGCCAGATCGGCGCGGTGTCGAAGTCCGGGAACGTCGGCTCGGAGCCGATCGCCGTCGGGTACACCAGGACCTCGGACCCGGCGAGGCCGTAGGACCGGGCCACCTCGGGGAACCACTCGTCCCAGCACGTCGGCAGTCCGACGCGTGCGCCGAGACCCGCCGGCTCGTACACCGGGAAGGCGTCGTCGTCCGTCCCCGCGCGGAAGTACGTGTCCTCGTAGTAGCCGGCGCTGATCGGGATGTGGGTCTTTCGGGTCCGGCCGACCAGGGTGCCGTCGGGGGCGACGAGGACGGCGGTGTTGTAGCCGCGGGGGTCGTCGGGCTGGTCGTCGTCGGCAGGGCGCTCGTACAGCGAGGCGTGGACGAACACCCCGTGCTCGATCGCCTGTGCGCGGGTGAAGGTGACCGTCGGGCCGTCCTCGAGCGACTCGGCGAGGTCCTTCGGGACACCACTGGCCGGAGTGTCGCCGGGGTAGCGGCGCAGGGTGAGCTCGGGCAGGAACACTGCCGCGGCGCCATTGGCCGCGGCGGTGGCGATGCCGTCGGCGAGTTGTGCTCGGTGGGCAGCGGGGTCTTCGAGCCAACGCACCTGCACGAGGGCGACGCGGGTCGAGCGGCGGGGGGTGCCGGTGTCCTGGTGCAGCGGAGACGGGTGCGGGGGAGCGATGACGACGTCCATCCCGCCATTGTTGATCGCATGGTCAATGAGCGCAAGGCCCAGGGGGAGTTGGGTGGGGTGATGAGCGAACCCATCGTCACGCCGCTCGGCTTCTCGCACGTGCGCCTCACGGTCACGGACATCCGCCGGAGCAAGGCCTTCTACGAGCAGCTGTTCGGCATGTCGCCCGGCAGTGACTTCAGCGACCAGATCGACGACCCGACGATCCACGACGACCCGTGGCGGACCTACGGCGGGTGCTCGTTCACGTTCGGCGGGCAGACGCTCGGCCTGCGACCGGTCGCCCCCGCCGAGGACCGGTTCGATCCCGACCGAGTCGGCCTCGACCACGTGTCGTTCCGCGTCGGGTCCGTCGACGACCTGCACGCCGCCGTCGAGCGGCTGGACGCCGCCGGCATCGACCACGGCGACGTCACCGACCTGCCGCCGTTCGGCCTGGTGATCCTGTCCGTGCAGGACCCCGACGACGTCAACCTGGAGTTCGCGGCACCTCGACCCTGAGTCGCGGTCCGCTGGTGTCCGCTTGCCGCGTCCGTCACCCGGACCTCCAGGTGCCACGGAAGCGGGGAGCGTTGCCTGATCGCGTCAGATCTCAGGAGGAGACAGCATGAGCAAGACCTGGTTCATCACCGGAGCGTCGAAGGGCTTCGGCCGCGAGTGGGCGGAAGCCGCCCTCGAACGTGGAGACTCCGTAGCCGGCACGGCCCGCGACACCGACGACGTGCAAGCACTCGTCGACCAGTACCCGGACACGTTCCTCGGACTGCAGCTCGACGTGACCGACCGTGCCGCGGACTTCGCGGCCGTGCAGCGTGCGGCGGAGCACTTCGGCTCGCTCGACGTCGTCGTGAACAACGCCGGCTACGGCCACTTCGGCATGGTCGAGGAACTCACCGAGGACGAGGTCCGAGCCCAGCTCGAGACGAACCTGTTCGGAGCGCTCTGGGTGACCCAGGCCGCGCTGCCGATCATGCGGGAGCAGGGCTCCGGGCACGTCATCCAGGTGTCGAGCATCGGCGGGATCAGCGCGTTCCCGACGGTCGGCGCCTACCACGCATCGAAGTGGGCGCTCGAGGGGCTGTCGCAGTCCCTGTCGCAGGAGGTCGCCGGCTTCGGCATCCACGTGACGCTCATCGAGCCGGGCGGCTTCTCGACCGACTGGTCCGGACCGTCGTCGAAGAAGAGCGACGAGATCGCCGCCTACGCCGACGTCCGCGAGGCCGCGTCGAAGCGCCCGTCGGCCGCCGACCCCGGCAAACCCGAGGCGACCCGCTCGGCGATCCTGAAGGTCGTCGACGCCGAGCAGCCGCCCCTGCGCGTCTTCTTCGGCAAGGCGCCGCTCGGCATCGCCGAGAAGGACTACGAGTCCCGCCTGGCGACCTGGCGCGAGTGGCAGCCGGTGTCGGAGGAAGCACACGGCTCCTGAGCGACCTCAGCTGATGATGTTGACCGCGCGCGAGATGACCAGGGCCAGCAGGATGAACCCGCCGAGTGCCTGGTAGGCCATGATCATCTTCGCGCGCACGGTCATCGGCATGGTGTCGGTCGGGCTGAACGCCACCATGTTCGTCATCGCGACGTAGAGGTAGTCCAGGTACACCGGTCGCCACGCGGCGGTCTTCGGGTCGGTCTCCTGCGGGAACTGGAAGTCGGCCTCGTCACTCGTCCACAGCTCGGGACGACGACGAGCCACCGGCCCGCCCCGGTCGAGCTCCCAGTACACGAGCCCGAACGCGATGATCGTGCTCACCCACACCTGCAGGGCGGTAAGCAGCACGGCACCGCCGTCGGCCTGGCCACCGAGGAGCACCTCGATCGTCCGGACCACGGTCAGCTGGTTCGCGACGGTGAGCAGGATCGCCAACGAGAAGGACACCCACCGCGACCAGGTCGTCTCGCGGGTCAGTCGTCGCGGGTTGAAGACGACGAGCGGGATCAGCAGCAGGACGCCGAGGACCGGGACCACCCACGACGGGAAGAACAGCACCTCGCTCGGCAGGAACAGGCTGAGCCCGAGGTTCACCAGGACGGCGATCGCCACCGGCGCGCGGTGTTCGTGGCGGTGGCGGGTCCTGGTCGGGGTCACGGTGTGAGTGTCGCGCACCGGCCGGGCGCGGAGGTGACCCGCGGCGGCGCGTCGGTCCGTCGTGTCCACCGCTCGACGGACGCGGGGTCGCCCCGGAGGTGCACGACGGCGCACCGAGCGGCGGACGACACCGGATCGCCACCGGTCGAGGCTGGAGCCATGACCGAACGCATCCACCGCCCCGTCCGTCTCGTGGCAGCAGCCGTCCTCGCCGGGGGCCTGGCCCTCACCGCGACCGGCTGCTCCTTCATCCAGCAGCAGACCGGCGACGCCTGGGCCGTCACGTACCAGGTGCAGGTCGACGGGCCGGCCGGGTCGGAACTGACCGACGTCCGCGTCGAGGGTGCCGAGAAGCGCGGCGACGCCCCGGAGGTGCACCGGCTCGGCACGCAGGAGACGGGCACGCAGAAGACGGGTTCGCAGGAGACGGGTACCTGGGAGCACGAGTCGATCGTCCTCGCCGAGCAGCGCGCCTCGGTCCGGGCGACCCCGGCGCGGGGCGCGACGGCGACCTGCCGGATCCTGCTCGACGGCAAGCGCGAGATCGCCACGGAGACCGCGGCCGCGGGTGAGCCCGTGACGTGCTCGGTCGACACCCCCGCGTTCGACTGAAGGGTTCCCACCGCGGTGCAGCACGACGTCGCCTGAGGGGGTGACAATGGCGGGCCGTCGGGGTATCGTTGCGGCATCACGACTGGCCGTCATTCCCGACAAGGGGAGGCGGCCAGTTTTCTTTACGATGACGGTGTGACGAGCACCTACGCGAAGCCGTTCCTGTCCGTCGAGGACCAGCTGGAGCTCATCGAGCGACGCGGTCTTCAGATCGGAGACAAGACGACCGCGCTCAACGCCCTGGCGTCGATCGGGTACTACCGACTCTCCGGGTACTGGTATCCCTTTCGCGTTCCTGCAAGCGCAGAGGATGAGGCGCGCCCGTCCGACTTCGTTGCAGGCTCGAGTCTGGCCGACGTCATCGCGAGCTATCGGTTCGATGAAGCGCTGCGAGCCGCGGTTCTCCTCGCGCTGTCACGGGTCGAGGTCGCTCTCCGATTTCGGATCGGGCACCTCCTGGGACGAACGGGACCGTTCACCCATACCGATCCTTCAGCGTTGAGCTCAGATTGGACTCGATCGAGGAACCGCAGTTGCAGCGGGCCGAACTGTACGAGCTCCTGCGATCACATTGAAAGCGACCACCAGTCGTGGCTTCGGAAGCAGGCTCGCGCCGAGGAGCTGTCGAACGAGACTTTCATGCCGCACTTCGAGGCTACCTACGGGAGACCGTTGCCGGTTTGGGCGGCAACGGAGGTCATGTCCTTCGGCACGCTCAACAGGCTGTTCGGCGGTATGAGCCAGCGGCACCGACAACAGATCGCAATCGACTTCGACCTGTACCTCCCCGACGGCAACGGGGACGCAGCTGCCCTGAGCAACTGGCTCGAGCACCTGCGACAGGTCCGCAACACCGCGGCGCACCATGCCCGGTTGTGGAACCGGAACCTGACCGCTCCCCTCGCCGTGCCTGAGGGCGCTCCTGAGCTGGCTCACCTCCGAGAGCAGGCAGACGAGATCAGCGGTACGACGCCGGTCTCGCGTCCGTCGAGCCGTGTCTACGGCACACTCGTCGTCCTCGCGTACTTCCTCGTGCGCATCGACGGCTCGAACGAGACACGCGATGGGCTCCGTGACCTGATCGAGTCGTTCGCCGGTGACAGCGCCGAGAAGTTGCGTGGAATGGGATTCCCGGAGGGGTGGGAAGCCGAACGAGTGTGGCAGCCCGACTACGCGAGAGACCGCGTCCTCCTCGAGCGGGCAGAAGCTCTGCGAGGGATCGACTTGCTGTACCCAGTCGATGCGGCAGCTCGGCTCTGGCACAAGGAGTCTCAATCGAAGCAGCGGAGCCGGCTCGGCTACTACCGGAAGCAGGGTGCCGTACTCGCAGTGCCGGGCGCGCAGGCGCACCGGTACCCCGCACTCCAGTTCAACGACGAGACTGGTGACCTCTTCCCCGTCGTCATCAACGCCAACCGCCGCCTGTTGCAGGGTGGCGACGGGACAGAGCAGCAGCGGTGGGATGCCCTGCAGTGGTGGAACGTGCAGCAGGCTGTGCTCGGCTCCGACTCCCCACGCCGTGCGCTGGAAGCCGGGTCGTTGACGAACGCGCTGCTCGACTCGTTGCTGCCCCCGCTGCCGGGAGACTGACCTCCTCGGCTGACGGATCAGCCGCTGACGGGCGTCGCGAGCACGAGCGGGTCGACCTCGGAGCCGAGCAACCGCCCGGCCGCCCGCAGTCCGGACAGCAGCGCGCCGTGCACGGTCGCCGGGTCGTCGCCCCACGTGGCCTCGCCGGCGAGCTGCACCCGGCCGGACGGCGCTCCGAGCAGGTCGTGGTCGTCCGGTGACGCCCCGACGTGCAGGTACGAGTACGAGCCTCGTGCGAACGGGTCGTCGGCCCACCGGGTGATCCGGAACGCCTCGGGTTCGGGGACCGACGGGCCGAACATCCGCCGCAGGCCGCCGATGCCCTCTTCCACGATCATGGCGTCCGGCAGGGTCTCGAGGCGCCGGGCCCCGGTCCCGCCGACCAGGGCGGCCAGCACGGGGGCTCCGGTGACGCGGGACATGTCGTACCAGGAGTGCCAGTCGACACCGGCCGACCCCTGCTGGCGGACCACCCACGAATCGCCCCAGAACCGCTCCGGGAACCGCAGGAACACCTTGTCGTAGACGCCCATCCCGAGTCGGCCCATCGCACCGGTGACCGTCTCGCCGAGCGGTGGGTCGAACGTCACGTCGCCGGCCTGCAGCACCCCGAGCGGGACGGTCACGACGACGTCGTCCGCCGTGACCGACGAACCGTCGGCGAGTCCGACCACGACACCCGTCGCGGACTGCGTCACCGACCGCACGACCGCGGACAGCCGGACGTCGAGCCCCTCGGCCAGGGCGGCGGCGTACTGCGCGTAGCCGCCGGGGAACACCACCTCGTCGCCGGGGACGTGTTCCTCTTCGAGGCCGCGGGCGTCGAGGACGGTCACGGGTGCGCCGCAGAGGTCCTCGGAACGGTGCGCCATGTACTCGCGGACCCGCGCGGCCCGGTCGCCCTGCCACTGCAGGGACCGCAGCACGGTGTCGACGGCGGCCGCGTACGTCGAGGGCGGTGGAGCGTGTGCGACGACGGTGTCCAGGGCGGCGTCGACGGTGTGCAGGTCCGCGACGAACGCCGAGGCCGAGGCCTCGGACAGCGGCGCACCGGAGGGGCCGTGCCACGCGATCGGGCGGCCGTCGAACTGGAAGCTCCCGACGGTGAACTCGACGGTCTCGATGCCGAACCGGGGCGCCAGGGCCCAGAGCGGGTTGCCGTCGACGCCGTGGATCCACGAGGCGCCGAGGTCGACGGGCACGCCGAGCGCGGTGTCGGTCCAGGTGCGGCCGCCGATCCGGTCGCGGGCCTCGAGCACGACGACCCGCTGGCCGTCGAGTGCGAGCGCCCGGGCAGCGGCGAGCCCGGCGACCCCGGCTCCCACGACGACGACGTCGGCATCGAGTGCAGCCATCAGTGGCCTCCTGTCAGGGGTGCCATCAGCCGCGCCGCCAGGCTCGGCCGTCCGGTCAGGGCTTCTTCGCGGTCGGCCAGGTCGGTCGCCACGAGTCCGGCGTTCGCCCCGAGGAACCGGAGCGGCTCGGGCTCCCAGTCGGGCGAGCGGTGGTTCACCCACGGCAGTGCGGTGAGCGGCGACGCGACCCCACGCACGAGGTCGGCGAGCGTCCGCCCGGCCAGGTTCGTCGTGGAGAGTCCGTCACCGACGTAGCCGCCGGCGGTGCCGACGTGCCCGTCCCAGGTGACGGACGCGCACCAGTCGCGCGGCACCCCGAGCGGGCCGCCCCACGTGTGGGTGATCGGGGCGTCGGTGACGGCGGGGAACAACTCCACCAGGGACTTCCGCAGGTGCTCGAACACGCGTGGCACCCGGTCGTAGCCGGGGGTGATCGCGGACCCCCAGTGGTAGCGGGCTCCGCGTCCGCCGAACGCCAGTCGGTCGTCCGCCGTGCGCTGCCCGTACACGAGCAGGTGCCGGTAGTCGGAGAACGTCTGCCCGTGCTCCAGGCCGATGCGGTCCCACACCGCCGCGGGCAGCGGCGCCGTCGCGATCATGAGCGAGTAGAGCGGCAGGATCCGCCGCTTCGTCTGTTCGAGCTGTGCGCCGTACCCCTCGACCGCGATGACGACCGCGCCGGCCGTGACGGTCCCCCGCGACGTGACCACACGCCCGTGGTCCCACGACGAGGCGGGCGTGTGCTCCGCGATCCGGACGCCCCGGGCCTCCAGGGCGGCCGCCAGGCCACGCACCAGTGCGGCGGGCTGCACCCGCGCGCAGTCCGGGGTCCACGCGACCCCCGCCGATCCGGCGGCGTCGCCGGGCCGAGCCGGGCGCCAGGTCATGGCGTCGCCCCACTCGGCCGACGAGGCGACCTCGTCGTGCGCCGCGCGTTCCTGCACGGCGGAGCGCGCGTAGAGGACGGTGCCGCCCTTCACGTAGTCGCAGTCGACCCCGGCCTCGGACGCTGCGCGGCCGACCTCGTCGACGGTGTCGCGCATCGCTGCGCGCAGCGCGAGTGCGGCGTCGCGGCCGTGCTCGCGCGCGACGGACTCGGCGGATCGCGGGAACAGCGCCGAGCACCAGCCCCCGTTGCGACCGGAGGCGCCGAACCCGGCGATCTCGCGTTCCAGGACGACGATCTGGAGGCCCGGGTCGGCCTGGTGCAGGTACCAGGCCGTCCAGAGACCCGTCAGTCCACCGCCGACGATCGCGACGTCCGCGGTCGCGTCGCCGTCGAGCGGCGGCCGGGGCGCCAGGTCGTCGCGTCCGGTGGACGCGAGCTGGTCGAGCCAGAACGAGACGCCCCGGTAGCCGCTCACGATCAGATCTTCGACGAGGCCTCGGACAGGACGCTCCGCAGGATCGACGTGATCTCGCGGAACTCCGGCTGCCCGATGGTCAGCGGCGGTGCGAGCTGCACGACCGGGTCGCCGCGGTCGTCCGCCCGGCAGTACAGCCCGGCGTCGAACAGCGCCTTCGACAGGAACCCGCGCAGCAGCCGCTCGGACTCGTCGTCGTCGAAGGTCGTCTTGGTGGCCTTGTCCTTGACGAGCTCGATGCCGTAGAAGTAGCCGTCACCGCGGACGTCCCCGACGATCGGCAGGTCCTTCAAGGTGTCGAGCTCGGCCTTGAACAGCGGGGCGTTCTGTCGCACGTTCGCGAGCAGGCCCTCTTCCTCGAAGATGTCGAGGTTCTCCATCGCGACGGCGGCCGACACTGGGTGCCCGCCGAACGTGTACCCGTGGTAGAAGGTCGTGTCGCCCTTGGAGAACGGCTCGAAGAGCTTGTCGCTGATGATGGTCGCGCCGATGGGCGAGTAGCCCGAGGTCATCGCCTTCGCGCAAGTGATCATGTCCGGCACGAAGTCGTAGGTGTCGCAGGCGAACATGGTGCCGATCCGGCCGAAGGCGCAGATCACCTCGTCCGAGACGAGCAGGACGTCGTACTCGTCGCAGATCTCGCGCACCCGCTGGAAGTACCCGGGCGGCGGGGTGAAGCAGCCGCCGGAGTTCTGCACCGGTTCGAGGAACACCGCCGCGACGGTGTCGGGGCCCTCGAACTCGATCATCTCGCGGATGCGCTCGGCCGCCCAGAAGCCGAACTGCTCCTCGGTGCCGCCCGGGAAGCCCATCTCCTCGGCGCGGTAGTAGTTCGTGTTCGGCACCCGGAAGCCACCGGGCGTCAGGGGCTCGAACATCTGCTTCATCGCCGGGATGCCGGTGATCGCCAGGGCACCCTGCGGGGTGCCGTGGTAGGCCACCGCGCGCGAGATGACCTTGTGCTTCATGGGCTTGCCCTGGAGCTTCCAGTAGTACTTCGCGAGCTTGAAGGCGGTCTCCACCGCCTCGCCGCCACCGGTCGAGTAGAAGACCTTGTTGAGGTCACCAGGGGCGTGCTCGGCCAGGCGGTCGGCGAGCTCGATGGCCGCCGGGTGCGCGTAGGACCAGATCGGGAAGAAGCTCAGCGTCTCCGCCTGCTTCGCAGCCATCTCGGCCAGGCGCTTCCGCCCGTGGCCGGCGGCGACGACGAACAGGCCGGAGAGCCCGTCGATGTAGCCCTTGCCGTGGCTGTCGTAGACGTGGTGGCCCTCGCCGCGCACCATGATCGGCACGTCGGCACCGGCCTGGTTCGCACCGTGCCGGGCGAAGTGCATCCACAGGTGGTCCCGGGACTTCCGCTGCAGGTCGGCGTCGTCGACCGGGGCGAACGGGTCGTAGGAGTGGAGCCGCGTGGGCTGTCCGGTCGTCTGGTCTGAGATGGTCATCGCGTTCCCCAGTCGTAGAGCTGTTTGCGGAGTTGCAGGTAGACGAAGGTCTCGGTGCCGGCGACGCCCGGGATGGCCCGGATCGTGCCGTTGAGCAGTTCGATCAGGTCGTCGTCGTCCTCGCAGACGACCTCGACCATCAGGTCGAAGCTGCCGGCGGTCATGACGAGGTAGTCGACCGCCGGCAGCTGTTCGAGGGCATCGGCGACGGTTCGGGTGTCACCGCTGACCCGGATGCCGATCATCGCCTGCCGGTGGAAGCCGAGCTGCATCGGGTCGGTGACCGCGACGATCTGCATGACGCCGGTCTCGGTGAGCTTCTGGACGCGCTGCCGGACCGCCGCCTCGCTGAGACCGACGGCCTTGCCGATCTCGCCGTACGGACGGCGGCCGTCCGCCTGGAGTTGTTCGATGATCCGCTTCGAGGTGTCGTCGATCGGTCCCGGACGTCGTGGTGCTGCCGCCATGCCGGACAGCATGGCAGCGAGGCTCGGAGCGCGCAAGGGATTCCGTTGTGAACACCGTGTTTCGCGACGATTTCCGTTGTTACGGTTCTCCACAACCTCCGAATCCGTCTTCCGAACCGCCGGAATCCGTGTCAGGATCACCGCCATGCTGGACACGACGGAAACGGTGACCACGACGCACGAGGTGCGCAACTTCGTCGGTGGGTCGTTCGTCGAGTCGGGCGCGGACACCCGGTTCGACCTGGTCGACCCCACCACCGAGCAGGTCTACGGCACGTCCCCCGTGTCCACGGCCGCCGACGTCGACGCCGCGTTCACGAGCGCGAGCACCGCCTACGCGACCTGGCGCCGCACGACCCCCGGCGAACGGCAGCTCGCGCTGTTCCGGATCGCGGACGCCATGGAGCAGCGGGCATCGGAGTTCGCCGACCTCGAGTCCCTCGACACCGGCAAGCCCCGGGCCACCCTGGTCGAGGACGAGATCCTGCTGTCCGTCGACCAGATCCGCTTCTTCGCCGGAGCCGCCCGCAACCTCGAGGGCCGCAGCGCCGGCGAGTACATGGCCGACCACACCTCGTTCGTCCGGCGCGAGCCCATCGGGGTCGTCGCCCAGGTCACCCCGTGGAACTACCCGCTCAACATGGCGGTGTGGAAGTTCGCCCCGGCGCTCGCCGCGGGGAACACCACCGTGCTCAAGCCGAGCGACACCACCCCGCTCTCCACCCTGCTGCTCGCCGAGGTCGCCGCCGAGTTCCTGCCGCCCGGCGTGCTCAACGTCGTCGTCGGCGACCGCACCACCGGCGCCGCGATGATCGACCACCCCACCCCGCAGCTCGTGTCCATCACCGGGTCCGTCCGCGCCGGCATGGAGGTCGCCCGCGCCGCCGCCGGCGACCTGAAGCGCACCCACCTCGAGCTCGGCGGCAAGGCCCCGGTGATCGTGTTCGACGACGCCGACATCCCGTCCGCCGTCGCCGGCATCGTCGCCGCGGGGTTCTTCAACGCCGGGCAGGACTGCACCGCCGCCACCCGGGTGCTCGTGCAGGACGGCATCCACGACGAGTTCGTGGCGGCGCTCGCCGCCTCGGCGCGTGCGACCGCGACCACCGGCGCCGACACGGCCACTCCGTACTTCGGCCCGGTGAACAACGCGAACCAGCTCGCCCAGGTCCGGTCCTTCGTCGACACGCTCCCCGACCACGCCACGATCGAGTTCGGCGGCGGGCGGCAGGGCGACGTCGGCTACTTCCACCAGGCCACGATCGTGTCCGGCCTGCGCCAGACCGACCGCATCGTGCAGCAGGAGGTCTTCGGCCCCGTGCAGACCGTGCAGCGCTTCACGACCGAGGACGACGCACTGCGCGCCGCGAACGACGTCGAGTACGGGCTCGCGAGCTCGGTGTGGACGACCGACCACTCGCGGGCGATGCGCTTCGCCCGTGACCTGGACTTCGGGTGCGTGTGGATCAACACCCACATCCCGATCGTCGCCGAGATGCCGCACGGCGGCTTCAAGCACTCCGGCTACGGCAAGGACCTGTCCCAGTACGGGTTCGACGACTACACCCGCATCAAGCACGTCATGTCCTACATCGGCTGACCCCGATCCTTCCGAAGCAGCAGGAGGCACCATGGCAATGACCGGCACGTTCGCCGAATCCGGAGCCGATCTCCGACTCGAGCAGATCACCAAGTCGTTCCCCGGCCACACCGCGGTCGACGCGCTGGACCTGACGGTGCCGGCCGGCTCGTTCTTCGCCCTGCTCGGCCCCTCGGGCTGCGGCAAGACCACGACGTTGCGTCTCGTCGCCGGGCTCGAGGAGCCCACGAGCGGCACCATCACGATCGGCGGCGAGGACGTCACCGACACGAAGCCCTACCAGCGGCCCGTCAACACGGTGTTCCAGAACTACGCGCTGTTCCCGCACATGAGCGTGCTCGACAACGTCGCGTTCGGCCTGAAGCGGCGACGGATCCCGGACCCGATGACGAAGGCGCGCGAGGCCCTGCACCTGGTCGAGCTCGACGCCTCGGCCGACAAGCGCCCCGCTTCCCTGTCCGGCGGCATGCAGCAGCGCGTCGCCCTGGCCCGCGCGATCGTGAACCGGCCGGCACTCCTGCTGCTCGACGAGCCCCTCGGTGCGCTGGACCTGAAGCTCCGGCACCAGATGCAGCTCGAACTCAAGACGATCCAGGCCGAGGTCGGACTCACCTTCCTGCACGTCACCCACGACCAGGAAGAAGCGATGACGATGGCCGACACGGTCGCCGTCATGAACGGCGGCCGGATCGAGCAGATGGGCAGCCCCCAGGACCTGTACGAGCTGCCCCGCACCGCGTTCGTCGCGAACTTCCTCGGCCAGTCGAACCTGCTCGAGGGCGAGGTCCGCGGCACCGACGGTCCGCTGCTCGTGGTCGCGACCCCGGCGGGCACCATCGCCGTCCCGGCCGACCGCGCCGTCCGGACCTCGGGCAGCGTCGTCGTCGGCGTCCGTCCCGAGAAGCTCAAGATCCGCACCTCGGAGGCCACCCCCGAAGCCGGCCGCAACATCCTCGGCCCCGGCCGCGTGGTCGACGTCTCGTTCTCCGGGGTCAGCACGCAGTACCTGGTGGACGTCCCCGGCGCCGGCCGCGTCTCCGTCTTCGCGCAGAACTCGAAGGGCGGACCGCGGATCGCGACCGGCACCGAGGTCTGGCTCACGTGGGGCGTCGACCACGGTTTCGGCCTGGAGGCGCACCCCGCGTCCGACCAGACCGTCACCACCCACGCCGCCACGGGCCTCCAGTCCGCACCCGCCACGGCAGGATCGCTCGCGTGACCGGCGGGGGACCCGGCCCGGACCTGCTGCGCGGACTGACGTCCGCGCGCGTCAGCCGACGCGGCCTGCTGGCCGGCGGAGGAGCCGCCGCGCTCGCGGCGTTGCTCACCGGGTGCAGCATCAAGGGCTCAGCCGCCTCCGGCGCCGAGAACGCCGTCGACTGGACCGCGTTCTGGCAGGACGCCACGGCGACGAAGCAGCTGAACTTCGCGAACTGGCCGCTCTACATCGACTCCGACCACGGCAAGTCCGAGTCGCTCGCGCTGTTCCAGAAGGCCACCGGCATCAGCGTCGACTACCAGGCGGTGATCCAGGACAACGCGACGTTCTACGCAACCGTCTCGCCGATCCTGCGGGCGCAGGGTGCCACCGGCTACGACCTGGTCGTGATGACCAACGGGTTCGAGCTGACCCAGATGATCAAGAACGGCTTCGTGTGCGAGCTCGACCACTCGCGGCTGCCGAACTTCGCGGCGAACGCGGGTGACTCGGTGAAGGACCCGACGTACGACCCCGGCAACAAGCACTCCGTCGTCTGGCAGACCGGCTTCACCGGGATCGCCTACAACCCGAAGTACATCGACCGCGAGATCACGTCGTTCCAGGACCTGCTCGACCCGGCGTTCGCGGGCCGCGTCGGGCTGATGAGCGACAACACCGAGCTCGGTTCCCTCGGGCTGCTCGCGAACGGCATCGCCCCGGAGACGTCCACCCCGGCGGACTGGCGGAAAGCGCAGGCGTGGTTGCGGAAACTGCGCCCGAGCGTGACCGGCTTCTACGACCAGAGCTACATCAACAAGCTCGAGAACGGCGACACCTGGATCACCCAGGCGTGGTCCGGCGACGTCTTCCAGGCGCAGCAGTCCGGGTTCGAGGACCTGAAGTTCGTCACGCCGGAGGAGGGCCAGATGATGTGGCACGACAACCTCATGATCCCCCGGCAGGCAGCGAACCCGGTGGCCGCCCTCGAGTGGATGGACTTCTACTACACGCCGAAGATCGCGGGCATCGTCGAGGACTGGGTCAACTACGTCTGCCCGGTCCCCAGCGCCGAGGCCTACGTCCGTGACGAGCTCGACGACGCGACGGTGGCGGACAGCCCGCTGGTGTTCCCCTCGTCCGAAGTGCTCGACAAGTCGCACGAGTTCCGGGTGTTCGAGAACTACGACGAGTACTCGGAGTGGAACGGCATCTTCAACGCGGTGGTGCAGTCGTGACGGCCGTCGGGGTCGCCGGGCCCGGTGCCGCACCGACACCGGGCGCCGGTCCGGCACCGGTCCGTCGGGGGCGCCGTCGCAGCACGCCCTTCCTGCTCGCGCTGGTCGGGACCGCCTACCTCTGCGTGTTCTTCGTCATCCCGCTCGTTTCCGGGCTCATCGTCTCGCTCATGTCGGGCAACCCGGACGACGGGTACACCTTCACGTGGAACTGGGGGATCTACGGCTCCCTGTTCATCGACCCGCAGGTGCCCTACCTGACGTTCCTGCTCCGGTCCCTCTGGTACGGCGCCGCAGCAACGGTCGTGACCATCATCGTCGGGTACCCGGTGGCGTACTTCATCGCCTTCCGGGTGTCCCCGCGGTGGAAGAACCCGCTGCTCATGCTCGTGTTCGTGAGCTTCCTGGTGTCGTTCATCATCCGCACCGACATGTGGGCGTTCGTGCTCGCGTCGCAGGGTCCGGTCGTCACCTTCCTGCAGGCGATCGGCCTGGCCGGCAAGGACTTCCACATCCTCGGCACCGGCGGCGCGGTGATCTTCGGCGACGCCTACAACGACCTGGCGTTCATGGTGCTGCCGATCTACGCCGCGCTCGAACGCATCGACCCGCGACTCGGCGAGGCCGCCAACGACCTGTACGCCGGCAAGTTCCGGGCGTTCTGGCACACCACGCTGCCGCTGTCCCGCTCGGGCATCTTCGCCGGCGTCCTGCTCGTGTTCATCGACAGCGTCGGCGATCCGGTGAACTCGGCGCTGCTCGGCGGCACGAACACCTACACGATCGGTCAGGCGATCCAGGACGCGTACTCCGGCAACCAGCAGTACAACGTCGCCGCGGCACTGTCGACCGTGCTCATGGTCGTGCTCGGCATCATCCTGTTCATCTACGCCCGCGTCTCCGGCACCGACGACCTCGAGGACCTCGTATGACCGCCGTCGCACCGTCTCGTCCGTCCACCGCGACCACCTCGTCGCCCGTCGTCCGCCGCCACGGCGTGAACCGTCGCGGGCCCTGGCTCGCGATCGTCTACTGGGTCACCATCGCGATCACACTCGTCCCGATCGTCTACATGATCGTGTACTCGTTCAACGACGCCCCGACGAACCGGCTGTCGTTCGCGTGGAACGGCTTCACGACGTACTGGTACGCGAACCTGGTCAACGTGTCCGGGCTCGGAGCCGCGTTCGTCACCTCGGTCGTCGTCGCGTTCCTGGCCGCGATCATCTCGGTCGCGATCGGGCTGCCGCTGGCCCTGGCGCTCGAGCGGTACCGGTTCCCCGGCCGCGGTGCTGTGAACGCCGTGGTGTTCGCGGACATCGCGGCGCCGTCCATCGTGGTCGGCTCGGCGTCGCTGTCGTTCTTCCTGTCCGTGGGGCTCGGCACCGGGTTCCTGACCGTGCTCATCACCCACGTGGCGTTCGACGTCGCGTACGTCGTGGTGGTGCTCCGCGCCCGGATCTCCGGCACGTCGCGGGTGCTCGAAGAGGCCGCGAGCGACCTCGGGGCGACGCCGCTCCAGGCCTTCCGGCTCGTGACGCTGCCGTTGCTCGCGCCGGGCATGCTCGCGGCCGGGCTGCTCGCGCTCGCGATGTCGATCGACGACTACGTCATCACCTCGTTCGTCGCCGGGCCCGCGGTCACGTTCCCCTTGTTCGTGTACGGCGCCGCGAAGGCCGGGATGCCGCCGCAGGTGCTCTGCTTCGGGACGCTGGTGTTCGCGGTGGGGCTGCTCGTGGCGCTGCTGAACGGTGCGCTGAACCGGCGCCTGGCCCGGACGCGCGGGTAGGCGCCGGCCCGCCTGGTGCGAGGTGCGTGGCCTGGTGCGAGGTTGACCGCTTGGTGCGCGCTCGTAACCGGGCACGGAGCGTGCAACCTCGCACGGGGTGACGAAGCGTGCACGGTGCGGGCGGGAGGCGCGTGGCGGGCTGGCGCCGTGCCTCCCGTCCGGCGGGTGGTGTGCGTCCACAGAACGGTGCGGCTTTCGCGGGCTGGTGCGGGGTTGCGCGCGTGGTGCGCGCTCGTTACCGGGCACGGTGCGTGGAACCTCGCACGGGGTGGCGAGGTGCGCACGGTGCGGG
The DNA here is from genome assembly GCF_015350935.1 of Curtobacterium sp. VKM Ac-2887. NCBI lineage: Bacteria > Bacillati > Actinomycetota > Actinomycetes > Micrococcales > Microbacteriaceae > Curtobacterium > Curtobacterium sp. VKM Ac-2887. Next base: position 164,386 of record NZ_JADKSB010000007.1, read on the forward strand.
CGGGAGGCGCGTGGCGGGCTGGCGCCGTGCCTCCCGTCCGCACGTGCGGTGCGTCCACAGCACGGTGCGGCTTTCGCGGACCGGTGCGCGATCCGCGCGGGTCGCACGGTGCGAGGTGCGTGAGCTGGTGCGAGGTTGCGCGCGTGGTGCGCGCTTGTAACCGGGCACGGAGCGTGCAACCTCGCACGGGGCGGCGACGGGCGCACGGTGCGGCCGGGAGGCGCAGCGCTCGTGACGCTCGATTGACGGGCGTGTTACGGACGCGAGTCGGGCGGTGTGCCGCGGCGCACGCCACAGCGGCCGCGCGTAGGTTCCAGCCATGAGTGCAGAGCTGACGCTCGGCGCCGAGGAAGAGCTGCACCTCATCGACCTCGAGTCCGGCCGACTTTCCGCGAAGGCCCCGCGCCTTCTGCCCAAGCTGCCCGCCGACCGCTTCGGCGCGGAACTGCAGCGCACGACCATCGAGACGAACACCCCCGTGGTGCGCACCCTCGACGACCTGCGGCGGGTGATCGTCGACCTGCGCCGGGAGCTCAGCGCCGCGATCGCACCGGCCGGGGTCACCATCGCGTCGGTGGGCACCGCGCCGCGGTCCGAGTACGCCGACTTCGAACTGACCAGCGGCGGGCGCTACGGCCGGATGCAGGAGCAGTACCGGATGCTCGTCGACGAGCAGCTCATCTGCGGCCTGCAGGTGCACGTCGGGGTGAGCGATCGCGACCTGGCGGTGCAGATCGCCCAACGGGTCGCGCCGGTGCTGCCGGTGCTGCTGGCCCTGAGCGCGTCCAGTCCGTTCTGGAACGGGCAGGACACCGGGTACTCGTCGTTCCGCAGCATCATCTGGCAGCGGTGGCCGTCGGCCGGCAGCTTCGGGCGGGTGTCGAACGCGGCGGAGTACGACAAGGTGCTCGACGACCTGATCGCGTCGGGGGTGATCGCCGACAAGAAGATGGCGTACTTCGACGTGCGGCCGTCGTCGCACGCTCCGACACTCGAACTCCGGGTCTGCGACGCCACCCCGATCGTCGACGACGCGGTGCTCATCGCCGGGTTGTTCCGGGCAGCGGTGCGGAAGGCCGAGATCGCCGTCGAGTCCGGCGCCGAGTGGCACCCCCGCAGCGAACCCCTGCACCGTGCAGCGATGTGGCAGGCGGCGCGCACGGGGCTGAGCGGCGAACTGCTCGGCCTCGGGCAGCACCCGGACCGCCTGCCCGCCGAGGTCGCCGTCCGGCAACTGGTGTCCCGCCTGCGTCCGGAACTCGAGGAGCTCGGCGACTGGGGCACCGTCACGGACCTGCTCGAGGACACCCTGGCCCGCGGCAACTCCACCGATCGACAGCGCACCGCGTACGCCGAGCGCGGGGAGCTCGACGACGTCGTCGCCCTGGTGGTCGAGGACACCGCCGGCACGCCGTCCGGACGTGACGAGGACCCGGCGGTCGCGGTCCCCGGGTACCGCGTGCGCGCCGGCGACGAAGCGGTCGGCCCCGGCGCCCGCCCCCGTCCGGCGTTCCGCGACCTGGCGACGTACTTCACCGCCTGGGACGCCGACACGACGAACGAGCACTGCGCCGCACGCGACGCCTGGGCCCGCGAGCACGAGGTCGGCTTCGTCGTGGACGGCGGCGTGCAGGCGTTCGGGTGCGACCTGGTGCCGCGGACGATCAGCGCGTACGAGTGGTCGCAGCTGGAGCGTGGCCTCGGGCAGCGCGCACGGGCGATCGAGCTGTTCCTGCGCGACGTGTACGGCGAGCGGCGGATCGTGGCCGACGGGGTCATGGACGAGCACCAGTTCGTCGGTGCGAACGGCTGGGACCCCGACGCCTCGCGCCTGCCCGGTCACGCGGTGCGGGCACCCGTGCTCGGCTTCGACCTGGTGCGGAACGAGTTCGGCGGCTGGCGGGTGCTCGAGGACAACGTGCGCTCGCCCTCCGGGGTGGCGTACGGCATCGCCCTCCGCGAGCTCATGGACGCCGTCGTGCCCGACGCGCCCCGTCCGGCGCTGTTGCGGGACCCGCACGGCGTGACCGACCGGCTGCGCGAGACCCTGCGCACCAACGCGACCGCGGTGACCGGCAACCCGGACCCGGTGCTCGCACTCGTCAGCGACGGCCCCGCCGCCGGCGCGTGGTTCGAGCACCGCAGGCTGGCCGACGGAGCCGGGCTGCGCCTCCTGGCCGGGTCTGACCTGGACGTCCGTGACGGACGCGTGGTCGACGCGACGACCGGCGACGTGCTCGACGGGCTGTACCTGCGGATCGACCGCGACGTGCGGGCCCTGACCGCGGACCACGCGCCGGAGCTGGGCGCCCGCGTCCTCGACGTCGCCGAGGCCGGACACGTCCACCTGGCGAACGCCCCGGGCAACGCCCTGGTCGACGACAAGGCGATGTACGTCAACGTGCCGGACCTGATCTGGTACTACCTGGACGAGAAGCCGCTGCTCGAGTCGGTGCCGACGTACCGCACGAGCATCGAGGGCGAACGGCTGTCCGTGCTCGACCGGGTCGGCGAACTCGTGACGAAGCCGGTCGACGGCGAAGGCGGTCGCGGGGTCCTGATCGGGCCGAGCGCGAGCGCCCCGGAGGTCGCCGAACGACGACGCGAGATCGCTGCCGACCCGGCCGGTTGGGTCGGGCAGGAAGTGGTGCAGCTGTCGTCGCACCCGACCATCGGACCGGCGGGCCTCGACCCCCGGCACGTCGACCTGCGCGCGTTCGTCTACCTGACCGGGACCGGAGCGGACGACGCGCAGCTGGCCGACGTCGCGCTGACCCGGGTGGCGCCCGAGGGCAGCATGGTCGTGAACTCGTCGCGCGGCGGCGGGGCCAAGGACACGTGGATCGTGGGATCCGCCGCGAAGGCGGCGGCCGAGGGAGAGCGCTGATGTGTGGACTCGCGGGCGAGATCCGGTTCGACGGCACGGCCCCGGACGTCGGAGCAGTGGCACGGATGACCGGGTGCATGGTGCACCGCGGCCCCGACGGTGACGGGCTCTGGGCACGCGGGCCGATCGCGCTCGGGCACCGACGGCTGTCGATCGTCGACCTGTCCACCGCCGGTGCGCAGCCGATGGTGCTGCCCCGGGCCGGACTGACGATCGCGTACAACGGCATGGTCTACAACTACGCGCAGCTGCGTGACGAGCTGCGCGGCAAGGGGCACGAGTTCTTCTCGACGTCGGACACCGAGGTCATCGCCGTGGCCTACGCCGAGTGGGGCACGGCCTTCGTCGAGCACCTGATCGGCATGTTCGCCATCGCGATCTGGGAGCACGCCAGCGGCCGACTCGTGCTCGCGCGGGACCGGCTCGGCATCAAGCCGTTGTACGTGGCACAGGTACCTGGCGGGCTCCGGTTCGCGAGCTCCCTGCCCGCGATCCTGGCGGGGGACGGCGGCGCGAGCAGGACCGGCGGCGGCATCGACACGTCCATCGACCCCGTCGCCTTCGCGTCCTACATGAGCTTCCACTCGATCGTGCCGGCACCCCGCACGATCCTGTCCGGTGTCGGCAAGCTCCCGCCCGCCACCGTCCGGGTGATCGAGCGCGACGGTACGTCCCGCGACACCGTCTACTGGGAGCCACGGTTCGAACGCGACCCCGCCAGGGCCGACTGGACCGACCAGGACTGGGAGCAGGCGTTCATCGGGTCGCTCCGCACCGCGGTCGAGCGCCGCATGGTCGCCGACGTCCCCGTCGGTGTGCTGCTGTCCGGCGGCATCGACTCGTCCCTGGTCGTCGGACTGCTCGCCGAGGCCGGGCAGCAGGACCTCGCCACGTTCAGCATCGGCTTCGAGGCCGCTGGCGGTGAGTCCGGCGACGAGTTCGAGTACTCGGACCAGGTCGCGAAGCACTTCGGCACCGACCACCACCGCATCCACATCCCCTCGACGCGCCTGCTCGACGGCATCGACGGCGCGGTCGCCGCCATGAGCGAGCCGATGGTCAGCCACGACTGCGTCGCGTTCTACCTGCTGTCGCAGGAGGTCTCGCAGCACGTCAAGGTCGTGCAGTCCGGCCAGGGTGCCGACGAGGTGCTCGCCGGCTACGACTGGTACCCGCCGCTCGCCGACGTCCCCCGCGACCAGGCGGCCGAGGCCTACCGCTCCGTGTTCATGGACCGCAGGTGGCCCGCGCTGCAGGGACTGCTCGGGGAGCGCTGGAAGAGCGACGACGACACCCCGTCGGCGTTCGTGGACGCTGCGTTCGCGGTTCCGGGCGCGGAGACGAGCGTCGATGCTGCGCTCCGCAGCGACACGATGACGATGCTCGTCGACGACCCCGTGAAGCGGGTCGACAACATGACGATGGCGTGGGGTCTCGAGGCCCGCGTGCCGTTCCTGGACCACGAGTTCGTCGAGCTCGCCGGCGCGATCCCGCCCGCGCTCAAGCTGTCGGACGGCGGCAAGGGCGTCATGAAGCGGGCGTCGCGCGGCATCGTCCCCGACAGCGTCATCGACCGCAGCAAGGGGTCGTTCCCAGTGCCCGCGATCCGGCAGCTCGAGGGCCCGTACCTGGAGCGGGTGCGCACGGCACTGCACGCGCCGGAGGCACGTGAGCGCGGCCTGTTCGACCCGGGTACGGTCGAGCGGATGCTCCAGGACCCGAACAGCACGCGGACCGAGATCGGCGCGAACGCGCTCTGGCAGCTCGGCCTGATCGAGATGTGGCTGCAGCAGCAGGGGGTGCTGTGAACGTGGGTTCGATCCGGACTGGAGGCTCGGCGAGCGTCGCGTCGTCGGTCGACGTCCGTCCCTCGGTCACGACCAGGGCCGCGGCCGACCTGGGTGAGCGGCTCGCCGCCGCCTGGGGGTCGTGGGGCCCCACCATGACCCGGAACGCCCGGCGCGTGGCGTTCGTGTCCGACCGGCACGGCACCCCCGAGGTGTTCGTGCAGGACGTCGTCGTCGACGGCGAACTGCCCGAACCGGTCCGGATCGCGCTGTCCGACGACCCCGTGATCCGGGTGTCGTGGTCGTCCGACGGGGAGTGGCTCGCCGTGGCGATCGCGACCGACGGTGGCGTGAAGCAGCAGGTCTGGGTGGTCCGGCCCGACGGCACCGACGCCGCGCAGATCGCCGGTTCGCGGTACCAGCACGCCGAACTCGGCCCGTGGAGCCGCAGCGGGCACCGGGTCGTCATCACGCTGCCCTCGACCGAAGCCGACCAGCCGGCCCGCTCGTACCTGGTCGACCCGGTGTCCGGCGACCGCGACGACCTGGCCGTCGGCGAACTCATCCACATCCTCGACCTGTCGGTGGAGGAACGCCTCGTCGTGCTCAGTGACGGGCAGCGCGGCCAGGAGTTCGTCGTCGTGGTCGACCGGCTGACCGACGAGAGCCACGCCCTGTTCGCCGACGACCCCGACGGGTCCGCGGAGATCGCGTTCCTGCGGCCCTCGCCCGCGAGCGAGACCAGCCCCCTCGTCGCCTACGTCGCCACCGAGGCCGGACTGCCCCGCCGCGGACTCGTCGCCCAGCCGGTCGGACCACACGGCTGGCGCGGCACGCCCCGACGGATCATCGAGCGCGCCGACGCTGAACTCGAGTACCTCGACGCCGACGACGCCGGCCGCACGCTGCTGCTCGTCTGGAACGTCGACGGGCGCAGCGAACTCGACCTCATCAACACCCACGACGCCTCGCGCACCCCCGTGCCCGACCTGCCCGGGTACGTCGTCACCGACCCGGTGCTCAGCCGTGACGGCCGGAGCGTCCTGCTCGCCGTCGAGGGACCCACGCGACCGCGGGAACTCTGGCGGCTCGACACGAACGCGCTCACCTGGAGCCGGGTCACCGACGTCCCCACGCTGCCCGATGTGCAGCTGGTCGAGCCGACGCTCGAGCGGTTCGCCGCGCGTGACGGACTGGAGCTGACCGGCTGGCTGTACCGGGCGGTGGAGCCGGCCACGTCGTCAGCCGTCGGCGCTCGTGCTGCTGCTGCCGTGCCTCCCGGCCCGCGCGCAGCGCTCGTCCACCTGCACGGCGGACCGGAGTCGCAGGAACGACCCACGTTCTCGCCCCAGCACCAGGCGCTCGCCGCAGCGGGCGTGACCGTCCTCGCCCCGAACATCCGCGGTTCGTCCGGGTACGGACACGAGTTCGTGCACGCCGACGACCTGGCCCTGCGCTGGAACGCGCTCGCCGACGTCGTCGACTGCGCACGGTTCCTGGTGTCGAACGGGTACGCCGACCGCTCCCGGGTGGCCGTCGAGGGCCGCTCCTACGGCGGGTACGCGACCCTCGCATCCCTGGCGTTCACCCCGGACGTGTTCGCGGCCGGGGTCGCGGTGTGCGGGATGAGCGACTTCGCGACGTTCTACCGGGACACCGAACCGTGGATCGCCTCTGCCGCTGCGACGAAGTACGGGCACCCCGTCGACGACGAAGCGCTGCTCGCGGCCCTGTCGCCGATGCGGGCGATCGACGACGTCACGGCGCCCTTGCTCGTCGTGCACGGTGAGCTCGACACGAACGTCCCCATCGGCGAGGCGCACCAGGTGGTCGCGGCGCTGCGGGAGCGGTCGCACGACGTCGAGTACCTCGAGCTCGCGGGTGAAGGGCACGAGTACCGGCGGGCGTCGTCGCGGGCGCTGCTGGTGCGGCGGATGGTGGAGTTCGTGGCGGCGCGCTTGGGGTGAGGCGGCTCGCACGCGCCGTGAGCCCCTCGCACCGTGCGAGCCGCAGCACGGCGTCACCGGGTGCAACGATGCGTCGGCGGCGCTCGCCGCGTCGGAGAATGGTGGGATGACGACGACTGACCTGATCCGACCCGGAGAGGTCCTCGTGACCTCGGCAGCGGAGGTCGAGCAGGTCGTCCACCGTGCCACGAACCAGTACGCCTCCGGGGTCGTCGCGGACACCGCCGGGTGGGCGGACGGCGATCGTCGGCGGATCGAGGACCTCGGGTTCCGTGGTGGTGATGCCCGCGGCGAAGCACTCCGGACGCTCGACCTGACCATCGCCGACGACGGCACCCCGACGCGCGTGCTCGACGCACCCGCGATGGTCGCGCTGAACAGCCACCACGCACGGTTCGCCGAGCGGCGTGGCGAGGTCGTCCGGTACCAGACCGACGTGTCGGTGTGGACGGGGATCCCCGAGCGACCCACCGCGCAGGACTGGGAGGATGTCCGGGCGCTGCTCGGGTCGGGCGGGATGCTGGGCGTCGGTGCGGCTGCCGTCCTGCCCGAGGGGTGGGAGCTCGTCGAGGGTGCCGGCGGCGTGCAGCTCACCGGTGAGGCGATCGAGGGTGCGCCGGACGACGAAGCCGTCGTGCTGACGCCCGACGACGTGCCGGAGATGACCGCCCTGGTGGAGCGGACGAAACCCGGGCCGTTCCTGCCGCGCACGATCGAGCTCGGCACGTACCTGGGCATCCGGCGGGACGGGCGGCTCGTCGCCATGGCGGGGGAGCGGTTGCACCCGCCGGGGTGGACCGAGATCAGCGCGGTGTGCACGGACGAGGCGTACCGGGGGCAGGGGTTCGGGCGCCGGTTGGTGCTCGCCGTCGCGCACGGGATCCGGGAGCGAGGCGAGACCCCGCTCATGCACGCGGCCGCCGGGAACACCGGGGCGATCGGGCTGTACCAGCACCTCGGGTTCCGGCTGCGGGATCGCGGGGCGCCGCGGTTCGTGCGGGTGCCGTGAGCTGGGCTCGTTCCTGACCGTCAGAAGGCGGCGAGGGCACCCCGGAGCATGTCGTGGCCCTGCGCCTCGAAGCCCTCGTCGCCGACGGCGTAGGCCCAGGTCGCGGTGCCGACGGCCTCGCGGAGTTGCAGCCAGCGCCAGGCGTCCGACTCGCGCGGATCGTCGCCGTAGCCGTCGAAGAACGCCGCTTCGAGGGCCGGATCGTCCTGCCAGTGCAGCACCGCGAGGCGGGTGAGGTCGAACGATGCCGGGCGCCAGCCGAAGCGGCCGAAGTCGATGACGCGGAACCGTCCGTGGCAGTCGTCTTCGTCGTCGACGATCCAGTTGCGCGGGTGGAAGTCGCCGTGGGTCGGGACCAGGGGCTCGTCCGGGTGGCCGGTGGGGAGCATCTCGAGCGCCGCGCGGATCCGGGCGACGACGTCTGCCGAGATCCGGTGCGGGGCATCGAGCGCGCGGAGGGCCTTCGCCTGTTCGTGCAGCAGGAACGTCGGGTCGTGCCGGGTGCCGTGGTCGTGCAGACGCCGGAGGACCGCGCCAGCCTGCCGGTGGACGTCGGGGGCGTGCTCGTCCACGGTGCCGAGCGCGAGGTGACCAGGGACGCGCTCGAGGATGAGGACCCGGTGCTGTTCGTCCGCGGCCACGAGGGCACCGGCGTCCCCGGCAGCGCGCAGGGCGTCGGTCACGGTCCGGTGCGCCTCGAGTTCCCGGGGGAAGTGGGTGTTGTCCCGGCCGGACGCCTTCACGGTGTAGCTGTCGTCGCCGTCGACGACGCGCAGGACCCTCGTGTCGAGGAGGCCCCACGAGTCGTCCGCCACGAAGACCGCGTCGGGGAGCGTGCGGAGCACGAACGCGATCTGGTGGTCGTCGAGTCCGGTGTCGCCCCAGTGCATGGCGGCACGCTACCCGGTCCGCTCTGCGCACCGCGGCCGTTCTGGGGGCTTGTCGGCCCTCCCGCGCCCCCGGACACTGATGCAGCCGTCCGCCACCGTGGTTCGGGTGCGGTGTGATCAAGGAGGGCGTAGTGCGCACGTCGTCGAAGGCCGCAGCCGCGGTCGTACTCGGGCTCGCCCTGACGGCGGTCGTCGCCGCACCGGGAATCGCGGGAGCGCCAAGCTGCCAGAGGAGCAGCATCTCGATCCACGACCTGGCGTCCGGGTGTCGCGTCACCTCCGGCGTGGTCGCGCTCGAGGACGGCCGGACCTTCGCGATACCCGCAGCCGGCGTCACGCTCACCGCTGCCCCGGTCGCCGAAGGGGACACCGACCCCGGCGACGTTGTGATCGCGAACCGTGGTGCCGCGGGCGTCGCCGTGCAGGTCGACGAGGTGTGGGCCGGATCGCCCACCGCCGTCCGGCAGGAACGCGCAGCGAAGCAACGGCGAACACTCGGGGCGACGATCCGCGGGACTGCCTCGAACGGCGGCGCCACGACGTCCGCGAGCTGCGGGAGCAAGGCGTACGTGCTGACCGGCGCGCACTGGGAGTCGCCGATCCGGTGGCGGTACAACCCGACCGGGGCGAAGGTGTCGAAGGTCGCAGCGATCCAGCGCGGTGCCGAGGCATGGACCGGCACGATCACGGCGTGCGGTGAGAAAGTCCAGTCGACGGCGGCACAGGAGTACCTCGGCACCGCGAAGCAGCAGGCTGCGGTCACCGCCGATGGTGGCTGCGGGACCTCGAACCGGACGAGCGTCGTCGGGTGGGGCAAGCTGCCGTCGAAGACCCTGGCGCTGACGTGCATCTGGTCCTTCACGGGCGGGGACGCATTCGAGACCGACCAGCGGTACTCGACGAGCCACCGGTGGGGATCGACCAGCACCTGCTCGGGCAACCGGTTCGACCTGCGCGGCATCGCGACGCACGAGTGGGGGCACTCGTACGGGCTCGGGCACACAGCGCAGAAGTCGGGGCTCGTGATGAAGCCGTCGTCGACCGTGTGCGACACGGCGCAGCGGACGCTCGGGCTCGGGGATCTGCGGGGGATCGCGGCGCTGTACTGAGTGGTCCCTTCGTCTACGTAGACACGGGAAGGTTCCGGCCTTATCGGTGCGACGCTCGTCGTTTCGACCCCCACATGTGGGGGTGCGGTGGTGAGCGATGCTCCGTAACGTTCTGCGGAGTTGCACAGTGCAGCCATGGGGGCTGTGCGCTGGTGCGACGTGCTGAGGGGTTCTTTTCGCGTGTTCGCTGCGTCGTTGTCTGGTCGTGTTCGTGGAGTTCTGCTGGCGGTGGTGACGTTGGTCGCGCTGCTGGGTTCGTTGCTGGTGGTGGTGTCGCAGCCGGCACCGGCGCAGGCTGTGGTGACCGGTACGGGCGGGCAGTACGTGCCGATGCCCTCCAACGCCCGCGTGCTGGGCGGTGCGACCGAGAAGGGCGTGTTCCGCACGGTGAAGGTCGCCGGAGTAGCCGGACTGCCGTCGTCGGGTATCGGCGCGGTGACGATGATGGTCACGATTGCTGACCCGTCGGGGTCTGGGCAGTTGCAGATGCGCGCCGACGATGACGACACGACGACGCTGATGATGATCTACAACTCTGGTGTCGGCGGGAACACGTCGAACACGGGACTGCTCGCGGTCGCGGATGACGGCACGATCCAGGTGCGGACCGAGACGGCGCAGTCGAAGGTCGTCATCGACATCACCGGCTACTACACGTCGACCAAGAACGGCGTGTCTGCCGGTGGGTTCGTCGCGATGTCACCGTCCCGTGTCCTCGATTCCCGTGGCGGCATCGGTGCCGCGCAGGGGCAGATCCCAGCAGGTTCGCAGCGCACCATCCAGGCAACGGGCTCGAACGGCATTCCGGCGGGTGCGGCGGCGGTCGCGGTGAACATCATCGTGATCAACCGCGAGGCCAAGGCCGGTTACGTCCGTCCCACCCCGACCGGTGAGACTCGCAGCACGGGTGTCCTGAACTACAACTCAGTCGAGGGCCAGTCGACCGCGATGAACGCGCAGGTCGCGTTGAACGCCGATGGGAAGTTCAGCATCGACACCGCTGAGGGTGGCGGGAAGATCGACCTCGTCGTCGACATCCAGGGCTACTTCCTGAAGTCGAACCCGGGTGGCGGCTTCACCCCGCTGAACGGTCGACTCATCGACACCCGCAACGGTGGGAGCATCGCTTCGGGTGCATCGTTCACGGTGCAGGTCGGCGGTGTCCAGGGAGCTCCGACGGTCGAGGGCGGCTTGTCGGCTGCCGCGGTGACGTTCACCGCGGTGAACGACAGTGGTGCTGACTCGTACGCGAAGATGTGGGCCGATGGTGCGGCTGAGCCGGAGTCGTCCGCGATCAGCTCCGACCGGACGTCGAAGATGACGAACACCGTGGTCGCGCCGGTGGGTGCGAACGGGAAGATCCGCATCAAGAACATGGGCAAGGGGGCGATGGACTACCTCGTCGACCTGCAGGGTGCGTACAACTCGCTCCCTGGTGGCCCTGGCAACACGAACCGCACCGGTGAGCGGACGTCGGCGACGACGCTGCCGTTCCCGATCACGGACCAGACCAACGCCTCGGTCGATGTCGGGACCGGGAACCTGCTGGTCACCACGACAGCGATGAGCCTGCCGGGTGTGACGCAGAACACCACGATCGGCGCCGCGTACAACTCGCGCAGCACCACCGTCGGGGATGCAAACACGATGGACGCGAACCGGTGGCAGTACGCCCTCGCCGGCGCGGGGGATCTCACCGCTAACGCACAGGGCGTCATCTACACGGACGCTGTCGGTACGGCGTGGCAGTTCCGGCCGTCGGGGGCGCAGGGTGCGTTCATCAGCCCGGCCGGTCTGCAGCAGACCCTGACCCGCGTCGACAACTCCACGACGCACGAGTACACACTGAAGGGGTGGACGTCGAACTCGACGACGCACTTCAACCTCGCTGGCCAGCCCACGTCGATCGTGGACCGGAACAAGAACCAGATCAGCTTCAACTCCGACGAGCCCGGCTTCACCCTGAAGTCACTCGTCTCGACCGCCGGTGTGGCGGGGGCGCGGACGGCGAACTCGTCGTACGCGAACGGGGTGCAGACGTTCTCGCAGACCTCCGGCTCGAGCAAGCGGAGCGTGTCGTGGACGAAGAACAGCACCGGAGACATCACCACGTACACGGACGCGCTCGGGAAGAAGACCACGTTCGGGTACACCAGCGGGGACCTCACCACGATCACGGCGCCCGAGGGTGGTGTGACGGCGTTCACGTACGACTCGTCCGACCGGGTCACGAAGGTCGAACAGCGCAACACCACGACCGGCTCCCCGGGCACTGCGGTGACGCGGTTCTCCTACGCATCGGACACGTCGACGCTGGTCGCGGACCCGCGGTCGAACCAGTCCCAGGCGGTCGCGGACGCAGCGCACACGACCTACACCGTCGACGGCAACGACCTCGTCACGAAGGCCGTAGACGCGGCGAAGCGTGAGCAGTCCCGGACGTACAAGTCGACCAACAATGGTGTCGAGAGCTCGACGGTCGGCGCGGGTACGACCGCGTCGACGACGAACAACAAGTTCGACGGGAACAGCGGGCAGTCCCTGACCCAGTCGCAGTCCGCCTCTGGCAGCACGAGCACTGCGACGTACGGCAACGCGGCGCCGACAGCGTACCTGCCATCAGCAACGAAGGACAGCTCCGGAAATGACTCGAAGTACGGCTACGACGGGCCCGGCAACCAGTCCTCCACCGGCACCGGCACCGGTCCCGAAGCAGCAACCGCGACCCTGACCTACAACGACAAGGACAAGGGCGACAAGTACGCCTGGGGTGCGGTGAAGACCGCGGTCGCCCCGGGGAACACCGCCGGGACGGTGTACGCGTACGACACGAACAACCAGCTCGGGTCGATCACGGCGCCGGCGAACACGGTGGGGGTGCAGAAGTACTCGTACGACGACTTCGGCCGCGTGAAGAACCACACCGACGGTGGTGGCGGTGTCACGACGTACACGTACGACAACGACGACCGGCTCCTGACGACCGCGTTCGATGACGGCACCGCGACGGTGACGAACACGTACGACGGCAACGGCAACCAGCTCACCGGGCAGTCCGCGACCGGCACCATCACCAACACGTACGACCAGCGGAACCGGCTTACCTCCACGGTCAACACCGCCGGCGGCGGGCAGGTGACCTACGGCTACGACCTCGCCGGCAACACAGCCAAGGTCACCGACGGCCACGGCACCGTCACCCATGACTACGACGTCGCCAACGTCCTGACTCGCACCACGTACCCGACCGCCAACGGCGGCACGGCGAAGCAGGTCTACAAGAACGACGACCACGGCCGCCGCACCGATACCTGGCTCGGTGCTGTGGAGAACACGGACCCGACCAAGGACCCGACGTCGTGGCAGGCGCACCAGACGATCACCTACGGCGCGTCGAACCACGTCACCGGTGTTCGGGCTGTGAACGCTGACGACCCGTCGAAGCCCGTGGTGAGCTTGACGTACTGCTACATCACCGGGATCGACGCCGGTGGCGACTGCTCGGCGGTGAAGAGCGCCAACGCGACGGACAAGATCCAGTGGGTCAAGGACAACATCACCCAGCAGACGACCATGTACAGGTACGACTCCAACAGCCGCCTCACCAAGGCCGCACAAGCCGGCGGGGCGACGAACGTCACGTGGGCGTACACATACGACGTGGCCGGGAACCGGCTCACCGCCAAGCGGACCGGGGATGTCACGAGTTCGCAGACGCTGACGTACAACACGGTCGGGCAGATCACGTCTGACGGGTACGCGTACGACAAGGTCGGCAACCTCACCACGGCGCCGGGCCAGACGTTCACGTACAACGGTGCGCAGCAGATGACTGCGTCCACGAAGGATGGCGTCACGACGAGCTACGAGTACGCCGGTGGGGACATGAACAAGCTGCTCTGGCAGTCCACGGACGGGGGAGCGGAATACGGTTACACGTATGGCACGTCCGACTCCAACGGTGTCCCCGTGGTGACCAGCCGCAATATCGCTGGCACCGGGACCGCATCGGTCATCTCCGACCCGTCCGCGGGGCAGCCCCTGGACCTGCAGACCACGGACGGCACCACGAGCATGTGGGTCATCGACGGCACCGGAAATCCGGCCGCCGCGATCGCGGACACCGGCAAGACCGCGTACACCGTCGCCTACGACCCCTACGGCGTCGAAACCGTGAAGGCCGGCGGTGACAGTGCGCAGTGGCAGCAGAACCCGTACGGATTTAAGGCTGGTCTCCGCTCGTCCAGCACCGACAACGGTCTGACGAAGTTCGGGTACCGGTGGCAGTCCAGCACCACGGGAGCGTGGATCGAACGCGACACCCTCGACGCACCCCTCAGCCCGAGCAACGCCAACCGGTATGCATATGTTGGAGGGGACCCGGTCAATGCGCAAGACTCGACCGGTCTTGCCACTCCCGCCGAAGTATATGACGTGGTGTGTGGGCCTTTTGTCAACCTGGGGGTCGCCGGGTTAAGTGGAATTGGAGGCGTCTACGGTTACATCGGAGGGCTTTCGTACGGAGCCGGCTGCGTGATCTTCTACTTGGTGAAGGACCGGCCTGTGCCTCCGAACGACGCTCGTCCTCGGGGTGTGCTCTGGTGAACCATCCACGGTTGGGCGGTGCCGTAATTGGTTAAATCGATCGCAAGCTTTGTGGGGCTCTCCATTGGCGCAGTCGGCGTGCTAGTCGGCGGTATTGCCGCGGAGAACCCCAACGGAATCTGGCGCGTAGTGATGCTGTTCGGATTTGTGCTGATCATCGCCGGGAATGCGGGCCTTCGGGCCACGGCAGTCCGCAAACGAGTATCGATCGGGTGGGCAATCACCTCCGCAATCGTTTTTCTCGCTTTCTTAATTGGCGCAATAGTCATCTCGTTAAATGTGAACCTGCCTGACGGGCAACGTACTGGGTTATACTTCGTCGCATTTATATTATTTCTAGTTTTTGAAGTGGTGATGTGGCGTAGCGGTTTACTTCAGAGTGGGAGAGGGCGGTCGTAAGCGAATTGGCTTGGGGTCACATCAGACCCAGAGACCGTGGACACGACCTGGCGGATCGGTACCGGCGCACGGGTCGGACCCTTCCAGATGTTCGACATCGTCCTGTAGACCGCCCATGCCATCGCTAGCGCATCACCGGACGAGGGCGCCCAGGCGTGGGCCGCGTACCTGCAGTCCGAGTACCTCGACAAGGGCAAGTACGCGGTCGAGTTCGGTGGGGGGGTTCTACTGTCACTCCTGAACGACGAGGCCACTTGGCGAGCGAAAGCGAGCAGCGGGAGTAGTGCAGCTCGTGTAACCCGACGAACAACGGTACGCGACGGCGCGTGTTGGCGCGGAAACGCTTAGTAGCCGCTGGAGCTGCTGCTTGCGGCGGTGCCGAATAGGCCGATGCCGGCAAGGAGCATGATCAGGAAGAGGATCACCCAGCCGGCGATGATGATGCCGTTCAGGATGAGACCGGTGATCGCCATGCCGCGGCCGGCGGGCTCTCTCCGGATGCCGACGAAGCCGAGGATGAGCCCGACCAGCGGAACGACCAGTGTGAAGCCCGCGACGATGGACACCAAGCCGAGGATCATGCTGGTGATGCTCAACCCGCGCGGCGGCCCAGGCTGGTAAGCGGTGACGACAACCGGAGGACCGTAGGGCTGCCCGTATGCACACTGCGGCTGCTCGAGATGACACGAGCACTGCAGCTCTGATGACGATCGTCGTTCTCAAAGTCGTGTCGTGATCCCGTCTCGGTAGCCGATCGGCATACGGGACGCGCTCGAGCATGTTCCGGCGCACTATGAACGAGTGCGTGTGTTGACGATTCAGACGGTAGCGATGGGAGTCTCCGCGGAGCAGGAGGCGCATTGGCCACAGCTCGCAGCCGCTGCGATGCTGGCAGCAGAGGAGGGCCGCGACCCCGTTCCCGCGGTGTGGTTCAGGACAGATGAAGGAGCGAGTGGGCTGATTCCGGTTTCCGAGCTCACTCCCGTGACCTTCACTGATGACGAGGAACCGGCTCGATTCATCGGGACAGTGACCGCGATCGGCCCCGACGCCGCTCCATCGACCTGAGCGCTGTCCGGTCGCCGATCGGCTTCCGGACGGCAGCGTTGCCGCGGACGAGGTACATATCAGCTTTGGACGCGGACGATCCACCCGATGATGTTGCCGTGGTGCGGTCGACGGTCGACGGTCGACGGTCGGCGGTCGGCGGTCGGACAGTGTCGAAACGCTGTGCTGTTGCCCGCCATTGGTCTCGGGCACGGAGAAGTCACCACTGTCCGGATCGTTGACGGAACGCCCGAGTCACACACTCCGGTCAGATTGAAGATCACGGTCATAACGAAGGACGCTGCCCGACCGCACAACGGCCCATGCCCCGGGTGCCTAGTGTCCGACAGCCTCTCCGTCTGCTCGCTGCGTGATGGCCTTGGCCCGTCGTGAGGTGAGGGAGGGCGGCACGCTTCTGCCCGCAAGGTTGCGTACCCTGGCGTCATGAGGGTGCTTCGAGTCTGGGGTGTTGCGCTGTTGGTCGGCGTCGCCGTGACGCTCACGGGCTGTACGACCGGCAACGACGGACTCGCCGAGCAGTACCGGGACGGTGACACGAAGAACTACATCTCGGGCGACGGTGCTGTCACGGAGTACGCCGCAGACGATCGTGGTGCTCCGGTCACTTTCGAAACGCACGACCTCGACGGCAAGGTCATCCGCGCCGACGAGTACCGCGGCAAGGCGCTCGTCCTCAACTTCTGGTACGCGTCGTGCGCGCCCTGCCGGATCGAGGCGAAGGATCTCCAAGCCGTCAGCGATGATCGGCACGCGCAGGCGACCTTCCTCGGCGTCGATGTCCGGGACTCGGCAGCGACCGCGCGTGCTTTCGTGAAGGAGCACGACGTCTCGTACAGCAACGCCGTCGATGAGGACGCGGCCGTGCAGCTCGCGTTCTCCGGTACGAACGCACCCAACTCGACGCCGGCGACCATCGTTCTCGACGAGGAGGGCCGAGTGAGCGCCCGCATCCTCGGACCAATCAACCGCAGTGTGTTGACGACGCTGATCGACGAAGCCAGCAAGTGACGACGGAACGCCCAAGCCTCTGAGTAACGAGCCGGTCAGCGCGCCGAGCGCGGACGGCGTGGCTGCGTCCCGCGGAGGGATCCGCTATCGGTACACGGGTGATACGAGTGAGTGACAGTGGCCTTGTCGAACGGTTGCCTTGCGTCGATGCCGCAGGCTTGACTGTTGCTCGACTGTGACCAAGCGAGCGGCGCGAGTAGGCGATGCTCGTCCCATGAAGAAGACTCTCAGCGTTGCCGCCGCGGGAATCGTGCTGGCTGCGCTCCCGCTGCTCTCAGCGTGCGCTGGGTCTCCCGGAGACCCCATTGCGTCGGCTCGTGAACTCGCAGACGCACCTGGATGGGTGAGCTCGCCGACTGGCACCAATTGCGGCAGCGTGGAGCTAGGACACCAGCGAACGCTTCCCAAGAAAAACCTGAAGTGCCTCATGGATGCAAGCAGAGCAGGCGACGTCGGCATGCTCACATGGATCCAGCGAACGACCGAGGGTGATCCGGTCCCCTCCTTCGTCACGACGGCGGGCTCGGGCGCCACTGTCGCTTCGACCGCTGCATACGACACCTACGGCCAGGGCAGTTGGACAGAGTACGAGTGCACCGATATCGCGGCACTCCCTAACTGCTCGGATGGGTCTAAGTAAGCAGCAACTGTTCCGACGGGTCTGAGCGCGTCCAGACTGCTGTCCAGTGATCGATGGCTTACTGGAACACCTCGGGCAGCGCGCCAACGAACTTGTCAAAGTGGCTGTACCAGACGGAGTGGGCTGCTCCGGGGACGTCCCGGACGATCACGCCCCGGCTCTCGTGGTGCGCCGCTGTCACGTCATCGACGTACAGGCTCGGCTTCGCTCGCACGATGATCGATCCGGGCTCCGGCTCGAAGGACACCCCAGGGCCCGTTGCCGGCGACGCCGCCGTGGCCGGATCGAAGTGGTCCGCTGCACGAGCCTCGACAACGCAGTCCTGGTCGCTGTAGAACGGCCGCGATGCTCGAAGCCCGTCGTACGTGCGCGCTCGTTTGTCCTGCTCGTACTCGGCGGTGAGTTCGGTGCGGTCCCAGCCGCCGCGCGACGTGAAGGGAGCATCAATGTAGACCGAGAGCGCCGGGGCCAGCAGCCCGGCGTCCACAGCCGCGGCGAGGAGCATCGCACCGTACGAATGGCCCATCACGAGGTCAGGCGTCGGTCCGCATTCGTCGGCAACGGACTCCGCGATCGATCGGGCGGCCCGATCTACCGTCATGGTGTCGTCGCGCGGTGACAGTCCGTGGCCCGGAAGATCGACCACTGAGACGCGATAGCCGCTCGCGACCAGCAGCGGCACCACTCGCCACCAGCTCTCGCGAGAACCAATCATCCCGTGCAGCAGCACCGCCGTGCGGTCCCCCTGGCCATGCACCTCAACGTGGAGCTTCATCGGGGTATCGAAGCACATCCTGCTCCACGGGCCGGCTGTCTCGTTAGCCGATCGGTTACCGAGACGGAAACGTTGATCTGTCAACGTGAACGCTGCTAGCGTTCGAGCAACTGGTCCGACGATGGGGAAGGGTGGCAACGATGCCGTTTTGCGCCCCTTGTGGACTGTTCCCCACGAAGCCTGCGCCCGAGCTTGTCGGACCGCGTCCGATCTCTCCCGGAGTCATGGCAACGCAGTACTGAGCTGACCAGCACGGTCGGCCTCTCCTCGCCGCGAGCATTCTGCTCGCGTGCTTCTGCATGCCCGCGCCGTCGCCTGGCGGCGGCGCGACGACTCCACGGGATCACATCCATGCTCTTCACCCCTGCCCGGCTTCGGGCCTCACTCGTGAGCCTGCGCGAACACCGCTTCGTCACGTTCGCAGTCCTGACCGACACCATCGGCGCCGGCCTCACGCTGCCGCTGACAATCGTCTACTTCACCATCACCACCGACGTGCCACTGGCGGTGATCGGTGTCC
Organism: Curtobacterium sp. VKM Ac-2887; assembly: GCF_015350935.1. Classification (NCBI taxonomy): domain Bacteria; kingdom Bacillati; phylum Actinomycetota; class Actinomycetes; order Micrococcales; family Microbacteriaceae; genus Curtobacterium; species Curtobacterium sp. VKM Ac-2887. Next base: position 183,050 of record NZ_JADKSB010000007.1, read on the forward strand.
TCTCCACCGTCGCATCACTCGTCGCCCTCCCGATCGGACTCGTCGGCGGCGTCCTCACCGACCGGTTCGGTGCGAAGGCATCGATGATCCTCAACAACCTCCTCTCAGCAGCGGGCTTCACGCTCTATCTGTTCGCCCACGACCCGGTGATGATCTTCGCAGCGATCTTCCTCGCCAACGGGTCCGAGCGGCTCTATTGGACGTCGTGGACTGCCTACGTCCACGACCTCGCAGAAGGCCGCCCATTCGAGCGGTGGTTCGCGTTCCTCGAAGCGACGAAAGCCGCAGCACTCGGCACTGGCGCGATCGTCGCCGCAATCACCCTCGCGAACGGTCACCAGGACGGGTTGCGGTGGCTCGTTCTCGCCAACGTCGTCACCAGCGTGGCAGCGGCCATCGTGTTCGCAACGCAACGCACCGGGCACCGATCCGCGCAAACAGCGGTACCGACCAATGCAGGCGAGGTCGACGGTTCCGGATCCCTTCGCGCCTTCGTCGCTGACCGGTCGATGCGACTCATCACGCTCGGGCAGTTCCTGATTGGTCCCGCCATGGTGCTGCCGAACGTCGCGTTCAGCGTCCTGTTCGTCGACCGCTGGGGCATGTCCCCAGCGGTCGCACCCGTTCAGTTCGCTATCGCAACCGGCCTGTGTGCACTGCTCCAGACCTCCGTCACCAGGTGGATTGCTGGGCGGCAGCGTGGGACGCTCATCGCACTCGGTGCGGTCTTGACCGCTGCGACGGCAGCGCCGCTGATCGTCCTTCCTTCACTGCACGGGCTGGCCGCATGGTCCTACGTCGTCGTGGTCGCGGTCTTGCTGGCCGCGGCGGACATGATTTACCTGCCCGCGGCCAACGCGGTCATGGCCGAATCCCCTCACCCGCGCATCCGGGGCCGAGCGATCGGGGTGTTCCAGACCGCGAGCTCGATCGGTATGGCACTGTTCCCGCTCACTCTCGGACTGTTGGACTCGCGGACGCCGTGGCTGCTGTGGCTCATCGCCACAGGTGTGTTCCTCACTGCCGCATGGGCTTGGCGCGAAGCGGTACGAGGCCTGCCGCAACGAGTGCAAGTTGCGGAGCTAACCGACATCGACGCGTGAGTGAGGCTTGGCCGGACACAACCATGTCCGGCCAAGCACCATCTCGATAGCCGATCGGTCACCGGACACGTCAGGAACGATCGTTTCTGCCGTGGTGCGCTGAGTTGCCCCTCTCCATCAATCGCCACGACCCGCCTGTCAGCGGTGTGAGAGTCGTCAGTACGTAAGCCGCCGCGACGATGCCGAATGCGAAAGCGAGTCCGATCGTGTCGGCGGCGAGCCCTCCGAGCAGGGCGCCGAACGGGACGCCAGCCCACGCTCCCGCGTTGATGAGGCCGAAGACGCGGCCGCGCATGTGCTCGGGCACCCGCTCGAGTTCGACTGTCGCGAGGATCGGGTTGAGCGATCCCGCGGCGAGCCCTGCCAGCGCGGTCGCTGCGACGAGCACGGGCAACGGCGCCCCGAGCGCGAACGCCAGACTGGACGGCCCGCCGGCGAGTGTGAAGCACACCGCAAACGTCACCCGCCGCGGCACCCGGTGGGCGACGAAACCGAAGGCGACGTTGCCGAGGAGAGCACAACCACCCATGGTCGCGACGAGCAGCCCCAGCGCTGCCGCGCCTCCGAGACGGTCGTTGGCGTAGAGGGGAAGCAGGGTCGATCCGCGAGCGGCGTCGAGGAGGTTCGTGATGAGCACCAGCCCGACCAGCAGCCGCATCAGCGGGTCCCGCACGACGAAACGAGCACCCTCTGCGAGGTCGCCCCAGAAGGACGCGCGCCGCGCGCCCCCGATCCCCGTGTCTGCTTTTGCTGCCTTCGCATCGCGAGGGACGAGCGCCCATGTCAGTACCGCCGACACCACGAAGGTCGCAGCGTTGACGAACAGTGACGCGATCGGGCCGACGGCCGCCACGAGGAGGCCCGCCAGGGAAGCGCCGACCAGCTTCGCGAAGCGCTCGGACCCGTCGAGGAGGCCGACACTGCGCTCGATGCGGACACCCGCCCGCTCGGTCAGGCCCGGCAGCATCACGCGGCGAGCGGTCTGCCCTGGGGTGTCGAGGAGGCCTCCCACGAAGACCAGCGCCAGCAACGCCCAGAACGGCAGACCGATCGTCAGCGCCAACACCGGCATCGCGAGGACGGAGGCACCGCTCACGACGTCCGCCACGATTGCGGCGCGACGGTGGCCGACCCGGTCGACGACGACCCCGCCGAGTGGGCCGCCGATGATCACCGGCGCGGTCGCGAACGCCGCGGCGACGCCGATCTCGACGCCGGAGCCGCCGAGCGCGAGGACGTAGAAGGGGACCGCGAAGGCCGTGACCACGTTGCCCGTCTGCGAGACCGCGTGAGCGGCGACGAGGGCGACGAGGGCTGCGCGGGCCGCGCGACTCGACGTACCGGCTTTGCCGTCGCCACCCTTGTCGGATGCGTCGCTCTGCGCGGCGTGAACGTGCGCGGGGCGCTCGTCGGGAGCGGGCGTCTCAGTGGGCGGGGTGTTCTTAGTCACGCGCCCGCGCCACCTGGGTGCCGGTAGGCGTGATAGGCGAGGACGACCGTCTCGGCCCCGTCGTCGGCGTCGGGGCTGTGCGCGGCGCCGACATCTACCCAGCGGTCTACGACGGACTCGAGTTCGGCGCGCAGGGCGGCAAGCTCCGTCACGGTGAGGCGGATCGCACGGTCGCCGCCAGCCGCTGCCGTGACCCACTCCCGCGGCAGGGCCGGTCTGGCGTCGACGTACTGGAGGTAGCGCGCGGCGTTCGCCTGGACAATCGACTTCTCGAGGGCGGCCGATGCGCTGAGGCGAGCTGGGTCGTCGAGCAGGTCGGCCGGCTCCCACGAAGTGAGGGGTGCTGCGGCCTGCCACCAGCGCTCACGCCGGTCGGCGCTTTGCGGCTCGGCCGCGTGGATGAGGTCGCTCGTGGCGAGCTTGGATAGGTGGTAGCTGACCGTGCCCGGGGCCTCATCTACGACGTCGCCGAGCTGCGCCGCAGTCTGGGGACCTCGCTCGCGCAGCAATCCGAGAAGGCGCAGGCGCGTCGGGTGGGCCAGCACCCGCATCGAAGCGGCGTCGGTGAGGGTCGAACGGAGCGTGTCGCGAGAGGCCATGCAAGTAACGTAGTTGCTCAACTGTTCTTGCGCAACGGTTATTGTCTACTTGTTCAAGTCGCGAGTGACCGCCTCGGACCGGTCGTGCAGGTTGAGCGATTGAGGCGTGAGCGCCGCTTGTTGCAAGGTGCTCTGATTCACCGCAAGGGGCGAAGGTTCTCAAACGTGCTGTCGATGAGTCAGCAGGCAAAACCTGCCACGACTGGCCAGTCCAGGCAAGGTACTGACCGTCTCAGTAGCCGATCGGTGACCGGACATGTCGGTGCGGGTCGTCAGGTTGTGGCGGCGGATTGGCGGCGGAGGCGGGACCACCCTGCGCAGATGAGTGCGATTCCTGCGGCGACCGCCCATCCGACCGATGGGGTCGATGCGGTTGCGATGAGGATGATGAGGGCGGTCCCGATCGCTGTGCCGAGCTGCGCTCCGGTGTTCACGATGCCTGCTGCGCTGCCGGCCAAGGCTGCCGGGACGCTGATACCCAGGCCGGTCGCTGCGACCGAAGCCGCTGCAAGGCCAAGGCCGATCACGGCGACGCCGGCCGCGATCCACGGCCACGAGTGGCCTAGAACAGCGAGGACCGCGTTACCGCATGCGATGGTTGCAGCCCCCACTGCGGCCAACCGGTCTGGTCCGAGTCGGGGAGCGATTTGGCCGGTTGCGACGGATCCGACGATGACGGCGAGGCTGAATGCCATGAGGACCAGCCCGGACAGCAGTGCTGGTATCCCGAGGCGGTCCTGGAGCACGAGTGTTGCCAGCACCGACGATGAGCTGGTGGTCGCGGTGTTGAGGAATGACTGCACCGACCCACGTCGGAGGTTGGTGTCGCGGAACGCATCCCGCGGCACGAGCGGTGCACGTGCGCGGCGGAGCCGCCAGGCCAACAACCCAGCGATCACCAGACTGAGGAGGATCAGTCCAACACCCTGCGGCTGCGTGGCCTGTGCCTCGAGCAGGGTCGTGCCTGCGATGACCGGCATCGCGGCGGCGACGAGGAGGACTGCGCCGAGGGCATCGAGCCGTTCGGCCCGATGCGGCTCCGGTTCCTCCCGCACGACGAGGGCCACTCCGACGAATAGGAGCGCAGCGACCGGTGCGTTGACCCAGAACACCGACGGCCAGCCGAGCACTGTAGTGAGCAGTCCACCGGTAAGGAACCCGGTTGCGCCGGCTGCGGCGCCGACGGCGCTCCAGGCTGCGAGAGCTCGTGACCGGGCTGGTCCAGCAGCCGTTGCGTGAAGGATCAGCCGGAGCGCTGACGGAGCGAGTCGCGCGCCGAGGATCAGCATCGCCCCGAAGAAATCGCCGTGACGACGCTTGTGACGCCCAGTACGTCAACGAACTTTCCGGCGATCCTGAATGGTCTCGGCGCCTGATCCGGCGGCCGCCGGTCCCCTGCGCGGTACCGCCGATGATCGACACCACGCCAAAGACGCGGTTTCGGAGGTCCGGCGATGGTCACTGAACAAGAAGTCGATGCGATGAAGCGGGGCTTCGTGGGCGGCGGTGTCATCATCGCCGCAGTTCTAAGTGTGGCGGCGTTGGTCGCAATCCTGGTGGGCGCGACATGGGCCGTTTGGTCCTTGCTCCCACTGGCAGCGATGGAGGTCGTGTTCCTCGCGCTCTGGGTCCGCCGTCGCCGCCGATCAAGCGGACCTCAGCGCGTCCGATAGCCGGTCGTTCACCGCTACACGACAGCTGTCACCTTGGGAGGGTCCCGTTGTCTACTGCTGCCTGATCGGGGGTATTGCCGTATGACTGCCCCGCAAAACTGCCCGGTGCTGGGGCGTCAAACGCTACAGACCCTAACGTCTCGGGAAACTATAGTTTTTCGAGACGCGGGCGTGAGACAGATCGCCACATCGGCGAGATCAGCATCCAAGCGGGGTCACTGTGTCTCGGAAAGTCGTCTCGACATGATCGGGGTGTTTCGCGGCGGTGGAGGGGTTTTCTGAGACACTTGCGGGGTGAGGCTTCTCGGGTATACGCGTATCAGTACTGGTGCACAGGATGCGCAACTGCAGGTTGATGCATTGGTGGCGGCGGGGGTGCAGGAGCGGGACATCTTCGCCGACGTCACTTCGGGCCGGAAGGAGGCCGCGGCTCGTCCCGGCATGGGGCGGCTGCTCGAGCACGCGACCAGCGGGGACACGGTGGTGGTATGGCGAGTGGACCGGCTCGGGCGGTCGCTCGTTGATGTGTTGAGCACGGTGGCGATGTTGGGGGAGCGGGGGATCGGTGTTCGGAGTGTGTCGGATGGGATTGATCCGGCGACGTCGACGGGTCGGCTGATGTTGAACCTGATGGCGACGTTGGCGGAGTACGAACGCGAGCTCATCGTCGAGCGCGTCACCGCCGGCATCGCTGCAGCGCGGGAGTCCGGGACTCGGTTTGGCCGGCCGCCGCCGGATCCGGCGGTGATTGGCCGAAAGCTCGCGATCGTGAACGAGGCTCGCGCTGCCGGCCATACCGCGGCGGACGCTGCGAACCTCGTCGGATGGTCACGCGCGACGCTGTACCGCCACCAGGCCGCTACGGAGCGCGTCATGGGGGAGGAGCGGTGATCAACGAGCGTGCGAAGGGATTCGCGATGCGACAGCCGGCGGAGTTCGTTCGGTGGTGGCGTGGCCGCGAGGGGTGGGAGTCCGAAACCATCGCCGGCATCCCGACCGGCTGGTCACCGAAGGGCCTCTACCTCCGCGTCGACGGCCGCACCGTGGTGCTCGACCGGGACGAGTGGTCGTACTGCGACAGCAGCAGCTGAGCGATAAGGCCTCTTTGATTTGACGACGTCCGCGGCGCCGGTTCAGGCAGCGCCCGGTTATGCGTGAACTCGGCCCTTTGGCGCTTTCGCAACCGTGCGGCTCCAGGAGTTCTTCACGGGCGGGAGCGACTTGAGGAGCTCGTTAGCGCGGCGGACGTCGGCTTGCGGGGCCCTCACCTTGTGGCGGTCCTGGACAGCGTTCAACTCGCGGACAACTTTCGACACCTCGATGTACAGCACTGGGGCCTGAGCGGTGACCCACCCGTTGCCCTTGATACCGTCCACCACGACGGTGAGCTGCGCGAGGCGTTCGACCTGGTGGGCGTATGCCGCGGTCACGGCCCGCCGCTTGCGTCGGCTGATCCGTCGCGCGGCGGTTGCGTCCACGATCGTGGCGCGGTCGGCGCGAGCAGCATCGGTGGAAAGCGTGTTGAAGCTGGCCATGACGCTGCCGGTGTAGCGGCTCCCCGACGCGATCGACACGCTCGCGATCGCCGCCACGGCTGACATCACGGCGGTAGCGAGTGACAGCCAGGGAATCACTTCAAGTGTCACGGGTGCGCCTTCCGATGGGGTGACGATGCGAGCGGCACCACGTTGGCGCCGCTCGGGAGGTGCCTACTGCTGGGCTTGAAGCCAGATGCTGACGGCGACGACGATCGCAGCGAAGAGGCTTGCGGAGATGACCATGCCGTTGTCACGGCTGTGCTGGTCATGGTGGATGCTGCAGTACCCGCCATGTGGCGTCGGGTTCTGGCAGTACACGTTCCGGCCACGAGACCGGTTCGGAGCAAGGCACGAGCGTGCCGGCTCCCGACGCGTATGGCGGTAGCGCGCGCGAAGAACTGCGCCACCCAACAACCGCAATGGCCACCAGCACCGCGAACACGATCAGCATTTCCAACCCCCGCACCGGCCTATCGGCCGGGTTGACGGCTGCGGTAGCCGCTTCGCACATGCGAATTGCTCGGGCTGTGCAGCCTGTCCCGGTTTCCGTCGGGATGGCAGGATGGGCCCATGGGGGATATCAAGCAGCGAACGTGGGCCATCGGAGCCGCCATCACCATCACGGTGGGATGCGCACTCACCGGATGCGCCTCGAGCGGCAACGCCGACACTGACCGGGGCGAGGGAGCAAAGACGGCGACTGCAACACCGTCCGCACCTGCCGGTCTGACGGAGGACGTGCTGTCTGGGGCGGTGCTGAACACAACGGAATTACCGGTTGGCGGCTGGGCCGAAAAACCCAGCAGCGACTCCACCAGTGACGGTGCGACGTCGACCGATGCGGAAGGGCCCGGCGCCTGTGGCGCCGACTTCTCCGATCTACTTGGCGAGGATCTCGAGAACACTGCACAGAGCGGTCGCGACTGGACTCGAGAGTCCACCGGCGCGTACCTCAACGTCGGTACGTTTGCGGACCCGGACGCAGCCGAGCATGTGCAAGCGATCACTGATGCTGTGCGGGGGTGCCCGACCGAGGGGAGCACCTTCACCATCGATGGTGCCGAGGAAACCATTGTCACCACGGTGAAGGATCTCGGCTCGTGGGGCTCCGCCACGTACTGCGGCGGATTCGAAGCGCGCGGGGCCACCACGGTCGCGGGAACGACATGCATGATCGCTGGCGACGGATACGGCGTCACGGTGCTCGTTGGCGCCGCGTACTCGTTCGACGTGCCAAAGGACGCCGAGGTGCAGCAAATCGTCGAAGCCGCGTACCAGAAGGCCGACGCGCAGCTCGGCTGATGCGTATGGGTCCAGACCCATGCTCAGAGCCGTTAGACGTCCACGGTTGGGCGCGCACCGGGGTGAGCCTGTCGGGACGGTCCATGACCAGCATCATCCCGACACGACGTGCTCAATCCGCGGACGGCCCAATCGCGGAAGTCGTCGGCGTGATCGCGCGACAGCCGTCACGGTTCGACGCGTCATACTGCAGGAGACCTACGCCGAGCTCGGTGCCACGGACGCTGCCGTTGACGCCGCGCTCGCTAGGCTCACCGCCATTTGGAACGACGCGCAAGCGCTCGACTCTGATCTGGATCACGCAGCTACTCCGCACGAGCGGGCGCTAGCGCCAGATATCCCGAGCTAGCCGGTGTCTTCCACCTCGATGTCGGCGTGGACCTGGTTCATCGGTTGGCGGGCTGACGAGACGACAGTTGGGCAATGTCACCGCTGTGTACTGTCTCCGCTCGGTACTGTGCAGAGGTGAGCTTTCTGCGTTTGCCGGTCATCTCCTGCAGCCTCGACCCGGCGAGCATCAGTCGCCGTCTTGCCGAGCGGTCGGCCACGCTGCTCACTGTGGCTGGACACCAATCGGAGGTCATAGATCTCGCAGCAGTTAACCTGCCGCCATTCGACAACGACCGCATCTTCGAGAGTGACTCGATCCGCACTCTACACGCTCTCATCCGTGAGGCTGACGGAGTGGTGTTGGCGTTCCCGATCTACAACTGGGTGCCGTCCTCGATCGTCAAGTCACTGCTTGAGGCCACGGGCGCAACCGGAAACGGGCGTCGTGCGGCGTGGTTCGACAAAGTGATCACGTTCGTCTGTGCCGCGGGCCTGCCGCACAGTTACATGGCGACCGCGGCGCTCGGACAGTCCCTGATGCTCGACTTCAAGTGCGTCGTGAACCCGTACGCGGCGTACTTCTCAGAACGAGACTGGGACGCGGGATCGCTGACCGTTGATCGAGCCGCTCGGCTGGAGAAGACCATGACGGTGCACGCCGAACTCGCAACCCTGCTCCAGGGGCGAACATACTCGTCGGACTGGGAAGTCTGACACCCGATCGCTGTTCTTGACCGCAAGCGCCATATGAGCGGAGAGGCGACGGCTGGCACCTACCAGGTGCCAGCCGTCGGGCGCTCATCCTGTCGAAAGCGCTGTGGAGGATCAGGTGAGGATTAGAGCATTAGCGTCCGCAACATCTCACGTGCGCCACTGAACGTGAGCCTGCCGTGGAGGTAGCGTTCGTTGTCGATGATGTATCCGTCCCCGGGTTCGAGCGGGAAGGTGAACGTCCTCGCCGCGATGGCTTCACGGAGCACTTCGACGGCATGCAAAGCTTCAGCGGAGAAAAACCCGTTCGAGTCAATCCGAAGCCGGATCTTCCAGCGGTCGTTGTCCTTCCAGATCACGGGCCCGCTGTACTGCTCCGAACCGGACTTGTAGATCGCAGCGTTCTCAGCAGCGAGCTTCTCGACCACCCAAGGAGTGTCACGCAGGAGGTCTTCAACCACGGCCTGACCATCCGCCATCGTGCACTGTCCACCGCTGCCCTCGTTCTTCGCGCACCACAGTGTGATGTATTTCGGCACGACGTCGTTCCCGGACCCGTCAGTATGCGGACGCAGTGGGCCGGCCGCGAGCCCCGCGTAGCCGTCTAGACCCTCCTTGTCGGGAACGTGCTTCACGACGGTGACGGTGTCGGGTTCCGCATCGCGGTGCATGAGGAGGTCCCCGAATCCTCGACTGAAAGTCAGGAGTTCGTCTCGGGAAGCGAGCTTGAATAGTGCGATGCCGTCGCTATCGACTTGCTGCTTGAGTTCTGCTGCGCGGTCGACGTCGCTGGGTCGTGTCAGTTCGATGGTGTCCGTCATTGGATCCCTTTCTGTTGACGGTCGTGCAGGTACGTGGCAGCGGCTCTGATGGTGGTGGCGTACTGCGAGGGCATGCTGAGCCCGTCGAGTTCGTCGATGGTGAAGAACGCAAGCCGCGAGTGTTCGTGGCTCGCCTGGATGGTCGCGGGGCCGATGAAGTGGGCGAGGTAGCTGGCAACTGCAACGCGGCCTTCATGAGGTATGTCGTAGTACCAGATATCGATGAGATGGTCGATGCGGATGGGAACGCCAGCTTCTTCGACGAGTTCGCGGGCGATGGTGTCGGCGGGTCCCGAGTCTTCGGGGTCTGCTCGCCCGCCGAGCAATTCCCACTCGTCGCGAGGGTTAGTGCCCAGGAGCACTCGTCCTGCGTCGTCGAAGAGGACGGCTTTGAACGAGACGTCCATCAGTTGATCCGGTTTCCGGAAGCTGGGGCGATCGTCGTCATGATTTCCTCCCGGCTTTCGCGCATTCTCGGACGCTCGTGGTGCAGGTGGCTGAGGAGCTCGGGGTGTCGACGAACGTTGGTCCGGGCCTCGATCCGGTTGATGAAGTCGCGGTCCTCCCCGCCCCAGCCAATGAACCGTTCATCGAAGCCGTCGACAGCTCGGTAGAGCGCGGCCGTGAGGAACACGCATCCACCGGGAGGATGCGTGATGACGTAGCCAGTACGGCCGGCGTCTCCGGGCTGCTCACCCCGTCGGATCGCTGCGCTGTCCTCGGTCAGTAGGCAGAACATGTCCGAGTACGGCAGGTGCGCCTCGTCAGGTCGCGTGGCAACGCGAGATGCGTTCCGGGCAACGAAGTGCTCGTCCGGTGCGATGTCGCCATCGAGCAAGCAGAGAACCGCATCGGAGGGCGCTGCTTCAACACCCGTGTTAAGGGCGAGCGCCTTGTTGAACGGGCCCGTGTAGGGAAGCCGTATGAACGTATCGACTCGAGAGACGAGATCGTCTGGAACGGCCGTCTCTGCTGCTTCTTCGACAACGATGATCGAGTACTGATCTCTTGGTAGTTGCTGACGTTCGAGGGCACGAACAACCGTGTCGAGATTCGCGGTACGCAGGGGCGTGTCACTGCTCGAGCGGAACGGGATCACGATCGCGACGTGCTGGCTGGCGGGCCGAGCGGGCGGCATGGCCGCCTGCTCGGCTGTGGAGCGGTGGAACAAGAGCCGACTGTGCGACTCGATCTCATCCGCGAGCATCACCATCTCCGCGCTGGCCGGTTGCATCTCGAGCTCGGCGCGGAGCTCAAGGAACAGGGCGGCAGCGTCGACAGGTTCTCCGAGGTCGCGAGCGACCAGTCCGAACCAACGCGCAGCGGCAGCATTGGCGTCCTGGCTTGACGCCCAGCAGGTCGCGCTGACATCCCACGACTTCGGATCCAGATACGCGACTGCTGCGCCGGCGATCGAGTTCCGAGGATCGAAGGTTCGCCCCCGGATGAAGCTCATCGGCCCACTCCCGACTGGTATCCCCAAGCAGTCGACGGCGCGGTGTTGATCGGTTTCCACATCGTGAGAGGCCCCCCTTGGCCTGGTACGAATTGGTTGGCGCTCAGCGCCGTAGAACGTATCGTTCACCTGCACGCTACGTCTTGTTCACCGTCGAGTCCAGGGGGAGCCATCCGACCTCCAAGTTCAGAGCCGACCGATGCAACCACGCCAGCCGACTCCGCAAGAGCGGTTGCGTCGCCCCTACCGGGACACGTTCAGGCTCCGCGCATTGCAGGGGTTGTCCCGACCGCGGCGTTCGCTTGGGGATTGCAGTTCGCGTTTTTCAACCCGGCGCTCGCCCTCATCCTCGCTGGCCACTTCAACGCCACCGCAGCGCAGATCGGTCTCGCGCTCGGGCTGTACAACGTCAGCGGTTTCGTCAGCTCGCTCGTGATCCCGCTACTCGCGGACCGACGACGCAACTACCTCACCCCGATCATGTGGTCGGGACTGGCAACCATGCCGCTGATGGCGGTCCTGGGGCTCACAACGAACCTAATCGCAGCGGTCGCTGCGCTGATCGTGTTCGGCGGTCCCGCAAGCGTCGGCTCGTCTCTGCTGTTCGCGCACCTCCGGTCCACCGGGTTCCCACAGCGCTCCATCATCAACACCCGCGCGGTCGTTTCCTTCGCCTGGGTGGCGGGCCCTCCGATCGCCACCCTCCTCGCCGGAGCCTTCGGAGACCGCGCTGTCCTCCTCGCGATCGCGGTGATCGCAGCGCTCGGACTGATGACGACATTCATCCTCCGACGGCGGTCCTCCGCACTCGACGTGGGACACGCGGCCGCCACGAACGAGGCCGCGAGCGGGCAGCTTCCCGTCATCGCGATCGGCAGCATCGGCATCGCGTTCGTGGCGCTTCAGGCCACGAACTACGTCGTGACGTCCGTTCTCGCGCTCTACGTCAGCCGCACCCTGCACCTGCCCGTCGTCTGGGCCGGCGTTGCGCTCGCTGTGGCCGCCGCCGCCGAGATCCCAGCGCTGCTTTTTGCTGGCAGGCTCGCCACCCGTTTCTCGAACCTGACCCTCATCGCCGCTGCCTGCGTTGTCGGCGCCTGCTACTACGTCGCGATGGCCTTCGTGCAAGGGCCCATCGAGCTTGTCGCCGCACAACTACTCAACGCCGCGTTCTTTGCCGTCATCGCCGGTGTCGGACTGACGCTCTTCCAGGACGTCATCCCTCGACCAGGGCTGGCGTCAGGGTTGTTCACCAACGTTCGACGGGTCGGTGCAGTCGTCTCCGGTGGACTCGTCGCGCTCACGACGCTCATCGGCGGCTACCGGAACATGTTCCTGATCTGCGCTGGGCTGACACTTGTAGCACTGTGCATCATCCTCGCCGTCAGCATCTCAACACGTCGACGAGCAGCAGCTCAGCCGTAACGGTTACACCTCGCCGTCTCGGCACCTTGGTTCGCTGCGCATCTGCTGACGCGGCCTGCCGCCTCCTCGAGCGGTTGTTGCACGGCCTCTGGACCCGCCAGCAAGTGTGTCGAGAAGCCCCACCACGGGCCCTAGAACTACAGCGACGCGTGAAGTCGCAGTGGCGGCGGTGGGGTATACCCCAGAACGACGGCCTCCGCTGCGAGACTGTCTCCAACCGTGGGGCTAAGAGACGCTTCCTCAAGGTCGCGGCGCGGGGAACGGACTACCTGCCGGATCCATGATGAGCTATGACAAGTATTCACTTGCATGAGACCAGGGGGACGGCGAACGTGCATCTCACGAGTGTGGAACTTCGGCGCTTCAAGCAGTTTGGCAAGAGCAACGTGGCTCTCATGCCAGGTCTCTCGATCGTTGCGGGTGGGAACAACGCCGGCAAGTCGAGTTTGCTTCAAGCCCTCGCCGTCTGGGAGTTCTGCAAGGTCGCGACAGTTGCTCAGAAGGGCAGCAATGCGCTGCTAAACGGCATGACAAGCAGCCAGGGCTTCGGACTTGGAGATGACGAGTTCTCTCCGATCAACGTCCCGTCGCTGAAGCACCTGTGGAGCAACCTCAAGACGCAGAAAACTGATACAGACCCTGACGGCTATACCCTCCTGATCGCATGCGAGTGGAACGACGGCGAGACCGAGCACAAGCTCGCCTTCTCGTTAGCGCTAGCGAACGATCGCTTGTTTATCAAGGTTGCCGAAACCACCCTGCATGAGGGAGATCGGCCTCCCGTGCTCGCGTATCTACCCCCGTTTGCCGGGATCTCGGCTCGCGAAGAAAGAACGTATGGGGCGTTACGCCGCAGGCGCATTGGGGAAGGTTTGGCTGGTGCCATTCTGCGGAACCTGCTGCTCGACATGCGAGACGCGAATACTGCCGAACGGAAGCGACTTCGCGGAGAAAAGCAAAAGATCTCGGATCCCGATCTGCGGGCTTTACGAGCGTCCGATCCCTGGGAGCTCCTCCAGCAGACGCTCCGTGAGGTCTTCTCCGCCGAAATATCGATCGCAGATTTCGACGATGAGTACCATACCTATATTCAGGCCAACGTGGTGAAGGGTGAGGTCGACGGTTACCTACTAACCCGCCACGCGGGATATAACTCCCGAGACCTAATGGTGGAAGGAAGCGGATTTCTGCAGTGGCTTAGCGTCTACACGCTTGCAACGTCCAGCAGCGTGGACATTCTCCTCTTCGATGAGCCAGACGCTCACTTACATGCTTCGCTGCAAGCTCAGCTCGTAGATCGTCTTCGATACCTTGCTTCCCGTTTTGAAAAGCAGGTGCTCCTCGCAACCCATTCGAGCGAGATTTTGAAGACCACCGATCCGACGGACGTTCTTGAGGTTCGCGCGGGAGGAAAATTTCGCTACTTAAAAAGCGAAGAACAGAAGATTGGCCTACTCGTTGGGATCGGGTCAACCTACGCGCCACGTATCGAAAAGGTGAGGGATAGCAAAAAAGTATTCTTTTACGAGGGTACTAGCGATGCGTCGGTGCTGAGGGCGATTGGAGAGACTATCGGGTTCCCTCTCCCGACTTGGATTGCACATTGGCAGACCAGCGACCAGCACAAAGAGCGGAAGGTTCTATGGCGAGCACTTGACGATGAGTTTGGCTCCATCGATGCCTTTAGCCTTCGGGATCGTGACGAGGACCCAATGATGACAGTCGGCGGGGATCTTGAGGACAAGCGAATGCCAAGTGTCCACGGGTTCGTTACTCGCAAGTGGCGTCGTCGCTACATCGAGTCCTATCTAGTCCATCCTGCTGCCCTGGCACGTGCGTCAGGCATGTCGGAAGAGCAGGTCCGAGAAATTCTCCAAAACGAATTCGCACTTGCGATTGGCGCCAACTTCACCGACGCCGACGTGCCCGCGACGCTCTGTGACATCCATGCGAAGGACATTCTTAGCAGGTTCGGAGTATCCGCCGTGAAGGTTGCCAAGGAATTGCTCGTTGAGGAGGTCTGCGACGATGTGAAGACCCTTCTCGGACAACTTGAAGAATTCGGGGCAAACTGATCCCGTTCCTGTATGCCGGATCTCTAGCGCTCGATGAGCTTTCCCCTATCGGGGGGGGGCTCAAGACCGCCGAGTCGACGGGAACGTGCACCAGCTTGAAACAGCGGCAATTGACCAGTTGCGCGTGCGATTTGGCTTACTTCAGTAATCCTCGCCGCGAGAGAAACCGACAACCTCTTTGAGCTGAGTGTCGTTCGAGTTGACATAAGAGCGCCATATCGGCGCGCGGGGAGGGGTGACCAACCCATGGGCGACGTGAGTGCGACGTCGAGGCGACATCGAAGAAGGTGTTGGACCTGATGGCGCACGCTGACTCCGAGCCCCCACACTGAGCCCGAGTCGTGGATTCTCTAGGATCGACCCATGTCGACGACCATGCCCGGCTTCGGGACGGAACGCATCGCGCAGCTCGGCCTGCGTGACCGCGTCTACGACCGGGTGCTCGAGGTCCTGATGGGCCACGACGTCGAACCCGGCATGCGGCTGTCGATCGATGGGCTCGCCCGAACCCTCGGCGTCTCCCCGACGCCGGTGCGCGAAGCCCTGGTGCAACTCGAACGCACCGGCCTCGTCACCCGTGAAGCGAACAAGGGGTACCGGGTCTCCCCACCCCTGGCCGGCGACCAACTCGAGGCACTGTTCGACGCCCGACTCATCGTGGAGAGCGGCGCCGTCGAGCTTGCTGCGCGCGGTGACGTCGACGCCCTGCGGGAGCGGCTCGGCACGGCGCTCGACGAGCAGGCTGCGGTGGCCGACGAGGTCGCGGCGGTCGGTGCGGCTGAGGCGTCGGAAGAAGTCATGGCCCGGTTCTTCCGGAGCGACTGGCAGTTCCACCAGCTGATCTTCGACGCGACGCGGAACCCGTTCCTCGAGGAGATGTCCGAGATCATCACGACCCGCGTGCACCGGATGCGGCAGATCGTCGAGGGCGGCGGGGACGACACCGACCGCGCCGTGCACGAGCACCGAGCGGTGGTCGATGCCCTCGCGGTCGGGCCGGCCGAAGCGGTCGCGGCGATGCGGCACCACATCGACGCCGTCCGGCTCCGGTCGCGCGAGGACGCTTCGCACACGAGCTGATCCCGCAGGGGTTGCGCTCTGTCGCGGTGCGAGTATCTTTCCTATAGGAAAGAGGTTCACCGCCGAACCCCGACATGCGAAGGAGCATTCCGTGAGCACACCGCAGGACTGGGTCGACCAGGATTGGGACCCCACCACCTGGACGTCGGACACCTGGCCGATCGCCGCCTGTCTGCACGGCTTCGCCCAGGTGACGCGCGACGGCACTGCGTTCCACGATGCCCCGGCTGAGGTCTGGGACGACGTGTTCGCACAGATCGCAGCCGCAGGGTTCTCGCTCGCTGAACTCGCCGACAGCCACATCCGCCCCGCCGACCTCGAGCGCTCCCGCCGCGACGAGCTGTTCGCCGTCGCGAAGGCGCACAGCATCGGGATCCCCTCGGTGCACCTGCAGCGCAGGAGCGTCATCCAGCCCGGGCACGAGGAGGACAACCTCGCCTACGCCCACCGCACCATCGACGCGGCGGCCGAGTGGGGCATGCAGGTGTTCTCGACGGGCCTGCACCAGCCGTTCACGGACGCCCAGAAGCGGGCGCTGTGGTTCTGGACGGCGCAGGGCCCGAAGGACCCGGACGACCCCGAGGTCTGGAACGCCGCGGTCAAGCGCCTGCGGGAGCTCGGTGAGCACGCTGCGAGCGTCGGACTGCCGATGGCCCTCGAACTGTACGAGGACACCTACCTCGGCACCGCCGACAGCGCCGTGCGACTGGTCGAGGACATCGGGCTCGACAACGTCGGCCTGAACGCGGACGTCGCGAACCTCATCCGCCTGCACCGGCCGATCGAGGACTGGCGGGAGCTCTTCGCGAAGACCATGCCGCACACGAACTACCTGCACGTGAAGAACTACACGCGTGACGAGGCCGGCGACGGCAGCTGGGCGACGAGCGCGCCGAGCACCATGGAGACGGGCCTCATCAACTACCGCCAGGTCCTGCGCGACGCTGTCGCCGACGGGTTCCGCGGGATCGTCATGACCGAGCAGTACGGCGGGGACAGCCTCGGCGTCTGCGCCACGAACCAGCAGTACATCCGATCCGTCCTCGCGACGACGAAGCTCGACGCGACGGCGACGGCGACGGCGACCCCGACTGCAGCAACCAGCACCGAAGGAGCAACCCGATGAGCACCCTCGACATCGCCGTCGTCGGATCCGGCTACATGGGCGGCGGGATCGCCCAGGTCCTCGCCCTCGCCGGCCACACCGTCCGGATCGCCGACGTCTCGGCCGAGATCGCCGCGTCCAACCGCGCCCGGCTCATCGCAGAGACCGAGCAGTTCGTCACGGACGGCCTGTTCCCCGCGGACGCCGTGGCGCGCGTCGACGCCCACCTCAGCGCAGCCGCCTCCATCGAGGAAGCGGTCGCCGAGGCAGACTTCATCGAGGAGGCCGTCCCCGAGAAGATCGAGATCAAGCACGCGACCCTCCGCCGCATCAGCGAAGCCGCCCGCCCCGACGCGATCATCGGCTCGAACACCTCGACGATCCTGATCGAGTCGCTGGCCGAGGCCGTCGTGGGCCCGGAGCGGTTCCTCGGTGTGCACTTCTCGAACCCGGCCCCGTTCATCCCCGGCGTCGAGCTCATCCCGCACCCGACCACGAACGAGCACGCGATCGCGGTCGGCGAGACCGTCGTCGCCGCGACCGGCAAGCAGTCCGCGCGGGTGAAGGACTCGACCGGGTTCGTGCTGAACCGCCTGCAGTACGCGCTGTTCGAGGAGGCCACGAAGATCGCCGACGAGGGCATCGCCACCCCCGACGACATCGACACCATCGTGCGGACCACGTTCGGGTTCCGCCTGCCGTTCTTCGGCCCGTTCGCGATCGCCGACATGGCCGGTCTCGACGTCTACGCGTTCTGCTTCGAGTCGCTGCAGACCCGTTGGCCCGAGCGCTTCGCCACCCCGCCGTCGCTGCAGCAGCACGTCGACGCGGGCGAGCTCGGCACGAAGTCCGGCGCCGGGTACCTCGAGGTGCCGGCCGACCGGACGCCGGAACTCGTCGCCTACCGCAACAAGGCCTACGTCGCGATGCAGAAGCTGCTCGACGACCTCGGCCCGGCCCCGATCCACTGAGGGGGACGAGCATGAACACGAACACGAACACGCAGAACCAGCCCCGCACCGCCGTCCTCACCGGAGCGGCATCACCGCGTGGCATCGGTCGCGCCACCGCCCACCACCTGGCCGAGGCCGGCTGGGACATCGGCATCATCGACCTCGACCAGACGGCGAGCGAGCAGGTCGCCGCCGAGATCCGTGAGCAGCACGGCGTCCGTGCGGTCGGCGTCGGCGCGAACGTCGCCGACGAGTCCGCGGTCCGGGCGGCGTTCGACACGATCGAGGCCGAGCTCGACCCCGTCGTCGCTCTCGTCAACCTGGCCGGCGTCTCGTCCGCGCACGCCTACCTCGACCTGCCCGAGGGGGAGTGGCACCGCGTGCTGTCGATCAACCTCGACGGCGTGCACTTCGCCAGCCTGCGGGCAGCGGAGTCGATGGTGCAGCACGGCTACGGCCGCATCGTGAACCTGTCGTCGGTCTCGGCCCAGCGCGGTGGCGGCACCTTCAGCAAGACCCCGTACACGGTGGCGAAGGCCGGCGTGATCGGCCTGACCCGTGGCCTGGCCCGCGAGCTCGGCCCGCGCGGCGTCACCGTCAACGCGATCGCTCCCGGCCCGATCGACACCGACATCATGGGGGGCACCCTGACCGAGGAGCGCAAGACCGAGATGGCAGCGGACGGCGTGCTGTCGCGCATCGGCACACCGCGGGACATCGCCGCGGCGATCGCGTACCTGATCAGCGAGGACGCCGGGTTCGTCACCGGCCAGACGCTGAACGTCGACGGCGGCCTGTACATGCACTAGAGCCGACCGGCCACGGATCGCGCGCCGTCCGCGCGACGCGATCCGTGCCTCCCGTCCGACAGGCCGAACGGCCAGACGGCCAGACGGCCGAACGGCCAAACGGCCACCAGGCCCGACCGCCGGACGCCCCGAAACCGCACCGTGCTCGCAAAGGAGCGAACCCGTGTCACTTCCCCCTGCCCCCGCGCTCGGGTCGACGAACGACCCCGGCCTCAAGTCCGCCATCGGCAAGGCGACGAAGCACCTGATGCCGATGCTCGTCATCCTGTACTTCGTCGCGTTCCTCGACCGCACCAACGTCGGCTTCGCCGAAGAGGCCCTGAGCGTCGACCGCGGCATCTCCGACGCGGCCTTCGCACTCGGCGCCGGCATCTTCTTCATCGGCTACGCGATCTTCGAGATCCCGTCGAACCTGCTGCTCAAGCGCTTCGGTGCCCGGTTCTGGCTCGCCCGCATCGCGGTCACGTGGGGCATCGTCGCCGCGCTGTTCGCCTTCACGACGAACGACACGATGTTCATCGTCCTCCGCTTCATCCTCGGTGTGACCGAGGCGGGGCTGTTCCCGGGCGTGATCATGTACCTGTCGGAGTGGTTCCCGAACAAGGTGCGCGTGCGGATGTTCGCGATCTTCTACCTGGCGCAGCCGTTCTCGCAGATGATCGGTGCCCCGTTGTCCGGCGGACTGCTGAGCTTCGGCGACCAGGCGACCCCGTTCCACGGCTGGCAGGTCATGTTCTTCGGCGAGGGGATCCTCGCGGTGCTCGCCGGCATCGCGGCCCTGGTGTTCCTGACGAACAGTCCGCAGCAGGCGAAGTGGCTCGAACCGGGCGAGAAGCAGTCGCTCACCGCGGCGATGGCGCGCGAGGACACCGCCCGCAGCGCGGACGGCCCGACCGGCATCTGGAAGGCCATGGCGAGCGGCCGGGTCTGGTACTTCACGATCATCTACTTCTGCCTGCAGGTCGCCGTGTACGGCACGACGTTCTACCTGCCGCAGCAGGTCTCCTCGCTGCTCGGGCAGGACGTCGGGTGGCAGGTCGGGCTCGTGACCGCGATCCCGTGGCTCGTCGGACTCGTCGCCTGCTACCTGGTCGGGTCGAAGGCGGACTCGGTCGGCCGTCGTCGTCGCTGGGGGACCATGTTCTACATCACGACCGGACTGTCGATCCTCGGGTCGGCGTGGGCCGGTGCGAACGGGCAACCGATCCTGGGCATCGTGTTCATCACGCTGGCGGTCGCGAGCTTCCTGGCCGTCGGCCCGATCACCTGGGCGTACCCGACGGCGTTCCTCACCGGGGCCGCCGCCGCGGCGGGCATCGGCCTGATCAACTCGCTCGGCAACCTCGGCGGGTTCGTCGCCCCGATCATGCGCACGGCGATCAACGAGGTGGTGCCGACCGACAGCGGTGCGTTCGGGATCGTCTCGCTCGGGGTCCTGGCGTTCGTCGCGGCCGTGATGATCTTCTGCACGAAGTTCTTCCGGGGGTCGAAGGCGGATGATCTCCTCGACACCTCGCATGTCCGCACCACGACGTCGAAGGAGACGAACGCGTGACCAGACTGTTCAACGACCCGGCGGACTTCGCCGACGAAGCGACCGACGGCTTCGTCGCCGCGAACGAGCGATGGGTGCGGAAGGTGCACGGCGGCGTCGCCCGCGCCACCACCAGCCCCGACGGCACGGTCGCCGTCGTGATCGGTGGCGGCTCCGGCCACTAC
Source organism: Curtobacterium sp. VKM Ac-2887 (assembly GCF_015350935.1). Classification (NCBI taxonomy): domain Bacteria; kingdom Bacillati; phylum Actinomycetota; class Actinomycetes; order Micrococcales; family Microbacteriaceae; genus Curtobacterium; species Curtobacterium sp. VKM Ac-2887. The sequence continues at coordinate 203,199 of NZ_JADKSB010000007.1, forward strand.
CCGGCGTTCGGTGGCCTCGTCGGGCCGGGCCTGGCAGCCGGTGCCGCGATGGGCAACCTGTTCGCCAGTCCCAGCGCCCAGCAGGTCGCCGGTGTCGCGCGGGCGTCCGAGCACGGCGGCGGGGTGCTGCTGAGCTACGGCAACTACGCCGGTGACGTCCTGAACTTCGACGCCGCGGCCCGCACGCTCGAGGCCGACGGCATCCCGGTCCGCACGGTCCGGGTCACCGACGACGTGGTGAGCGCTTCCGCGGACCGCGCGCAGGAACGGCGTGGCATCGCGGGCGACCTCTGCGTCTTCAAGGTCGCCGGTGCCGCCGCCGAGCAGGGCCGCGGCCTCGACGAGGTCACGGCCGTCGCCGAGCGCGCCAACGACCGCACGCGGTCGTTCGGCGTCGCGTTCTCCGGCTGCTCGCTGCCCGGCGCCGACGAACCCCTGTTCACGGTGCCCGAGGGGCGGATGGCCATCGGCATGGGCATCCACGGCGAACGTGGAATCGACGAGACCGACGTGCCGACGGCGTCCGAGCTGGCGTCGCTGCTGGTGACCCGACTGCTCGACGAGCTGCCGGAGAGCGTGACCCGTGACGGCGCGCGCGTCGTCCCGATCCTCAACGGGCTGGGCAGCGTCAAGTACGAGGAGCTCTTCGTCGTCTACCGCTCGGTGCAGCAGCGGCTGGCCGACGCAGGGGTGGTCATCGTCGAGCCCGAGGTCGGCGAACTCGTCACGAGCTTCGACATGGCCGGCGTCTCGCTCACCTTGTTCTGGCTCGACGACGAACTCGAGGAACTCTGGGCAGCGCCCGCGGACACCCCCGCGTACCGCAAGGGCGGCGCCGTCCCGCAGGAACGCGTCGACCCCTCCACCGTGGAAGCGGACGCCGAGGGCGTCGCCATCGGCGCTGCGAGCGACGACTCGCGCGCGGTCGGCGAGCAGGCTGCGGCCGGCTTCGCCGCCGTCCGCGCGCTCCTCGACGAGCACGCCAACGAGCTCGGCCGGATCGACGCCGTCGCGGGTGACGGCGACCACGGCATCGGCATGCAGCGCGGCGCACACGCCGCAGCGGCCGCAGCCGCGGACGCAGTAACCGCCGGCGCAGGTGTCGGTTCCGTCCTGCGGATCGCCGCAGACGCCTGGTCGGACAAGGCCGGCGGCACGTCCGGTGCGATCTGGGGAGCCGCCCTGGAGGCACTGGGTCGCGTCCTCGGGGATGACGAGCGTCCGTCGGCCGCCACGGTCCAGAGCGCGGTGCACGCCGCCACCGAGGCGGTCCTCGCGTTCGGTGCGACCGTCGGCGACAAGACGATGGTGGACGCGCTCGTGCCGTTCGACGAGGTGCTCCGCACCCGGGTCGACGCGGGAGCGTCGCTCGCGGACGCCTGGGCCGACGCCGTCAGCGCCGCCCGCGAGGCCGCCGACGCCACCGCGTCGCTCGTGCCGAAGATGGGCCGCGCACGCACCCACGCCGAGCAGGCCGTCGGCACACCGGACCCCGGTGCGGTGTCGTTCGCGCTCATCGTGGATACCCTCGCGCCGTGATCACCATCGGGGTGTCGCTGAAGACGTACTTCTCGCACGCCCGGACCCTGGAGTGGTCGGGGGCCGTCGCGGAGATCGCCCGGCGGCACCCCGCGACGCGGTCGGGAGCGACGACGCTGTTCGTGGCGCCGACGTTCCCGGCGCTCGTGCCCGTCCGCGACGTGCTCTCCGGGTCGGGGGTGCTCCTCGCCGCGCAGGACCTGTCGTGGGCCGACGAAGGAGCGTTCACCGGCGAGGTCTCCGGCACCGAACTGCGGGAGATCGGGGTCGACCTCGTCGAGATCGGGCACGCCGAACGACGTTCCCTGTTCCACGAGGACGACGCGACCGTCACCGCGAAGGTGCACGCGGCCTTCCGCAACCACCTGCGTCCGCTCCTCTGTGTCGGGGAGACGACCCGGGCCTCCCGGTTGGCGGAAGCCGTGGCGGAGGTGACCGCGCAGCTCGACCGTGGTGTCTCGACGGCCATCGCTGACGGACTGGCCGGGGCGATGACCGTCGCCTACGAGCCGGTGTGGGCGATCGGTGCGCCCGCACCGGCGCCGGACGACCACATCGTGGCGGTGCTCACGGGGATCGAGCAGCACCTCGCCACGCGACCCGAGCTGCGCGGGAGCACGGTCCTGTACGGGGGCAGCGCCGGGCCCGGCCTGCTCACCCGTGGGCAGGGGCGGATCGGCGGGTTGTTCCTCGGTCGGTTCGCGCACGACCCGGCTGCGGTCGAGGCGATCCTCGACGAGGTCGCAGCGGCCTAGGACCCGTCGCGGGTACCCGCCAGTCCGTGGTCGTGCGCGTAGACCACGAGCTGCACGCGGTCCCGCAGCGAGAGCTTGCCGAGGATGCTCGAGATCTGCGTCTTCACGGTCGACTCGGTGACGTACTCCTTCGTCGCGATCTCGGCGTTCGAGAGCCCGCGGGACGCCCAGCCGAACACCACCCGCTCCCGCTCGGTCAGCGCCTGGAACTCGGGCGGCTGCGGAGCCGGTGCCCTCGCGACGTCGGCCCCGAACAGCTGCGCGAGGTCGTTCGGGGCGATGACGGAGCTGCCCTCGTGGACCGCCCGGACCGCCGCGAACAGGAACGTCGGGGTGGCGTCCTTGAGCAGGAAGCCGCTCGCACCGAGCCGGATCGCGGTCGCGGCGGCGGGGTCGAGGCCGAACGTGGTGAGCACGACGACGCGGGGGAGCGGGCCCTCGACGGCGCCGGAGAACAGCTGCCGGACGGTCTCGACTCCGTCCATGCCGGCCATCCGCATGTCGAGCAGCATCACGTCGGGTCGGAGTTCCTGGATGCGGGCGAGGGCCTCGGTGCCGTCCGCGGCCTCGCCCACCACCTGCATGTCGTCCTGGGCGTCGAGCACCACGCGCAGACCCGCGCGGAACAGTGCCTGGTCGTCGGTGAGCAAGATCGTGATCGGTTCGGTCATCGGACGGGTCCCCCTTGGACGTCGAACGGGATGCGGGCGCGTGCGGCGAACACGTCGTCCAGCGCGGCGGCGTCGAACGACCCGCCGAGTGCGGTGAGGCGGGTGTGCATGCCGTCGATCCCCCGGCCGGAGCCCCCGGTGGTGCCGTCACCCACGACGTTCTCGACCTCGAGCACGACGTCGGCGCTCCGCCAGGTCTCGCGGACCACGACGGGCAGCCCCGGAGCGCCGTGCCGGAGCGCGTTGGTGAGCATCTCCTGCAGCACGCGCCGGGCCGCCGTGCCGGTGTCCGGGCGGAGCGGGACCGGGACGCCGCGCACCGTGCGGTCGACGTCGACTCCGGCGTCGCGGATGCCCTGCACGATCTCCTCGAGCGAGCCGGGATCGGTCGTCTCCCCGGAGCCGTCGATGTGCCCGAGGACCTGCCGGACCTCGAGCAGGGAGCTGCGGGCGGTGCTGGCGATGGTGGCACTGACCTCGCGGATGCGGGCCTCGTCGGCCAGGAACGGCACCGAGTCGGCCTGCGCGATGATCACCGCGAGTGAGTGGCCGACCACGTCGTGCACGTCACGGGCGATGTCCGCGCGGATGCGCTCCGACTCCGCGACGTCGATGGCACGGGTGGCGGTCGCCTCGGCCTCGCTGGCGACGGCCTCGGCGCGCGACGCGGCAGCCTCGGCATCGGCTCGACGGACGGATTCGCGGTCGCGCGACCGGAAGGCCCGGACGGCGACGCCGCCCGCCCACACCCCGAGGAGGGCGGCGACCGGTGCGGCCATCGCGAGGAACGCCTGGTCGCGGGGGCCGTTGAGCAGCACCAGGTACCGGAAGCCGGTGACGGCGAGGTAGAACGTCGCGCCGACACCCGCGACGAGCGCGAGCACCCCGGAGAGGATGACCTCGGTCCGGGTCCCGACGACCGCCGCGGTGCCGATGACGACGAAGATGGCGAGGTCGACGAGTGACGGGCGCTCGCCGCCGCCGACCTGGATGATCCCGAGGACGACCACCATGAGCATCGCCGCCGACGGGGAGACCCGGCGGAGGGCGATCGCGCCGGCGGCGGCGAGCACGGCGAAGAAGCTCGCGTGCTCGAGCTCGACCTCGAGCGGTAGCAGGAAGACGAACGCCGCCAGGACCGCCCACGCCACGTCGACGACGATCGAACGGGTGGCGAGCGGCCGGATGAACGTGCGCCGGTCCGTCACGGCTCGATCATCGCATGCCGCCCACGCCGGGCAGCGCGGACCGACGTCACGCGCCCGGGGTCATGGCGGCGAGTGCGATGACGGTCGTGGCGACGATCGCGGCGCAGAGCAGCAGCGTGGCGATCGTGTGTTTCGTCGAGGACTCCATGTCACCAGACTCGCGGTCCGGAGTCGCCGGGGCATCGGGCGCAGGGGCGAAGCGCTTCGTCCCTGCGGGTGAAGCGAGGGGCGAGCACCCGGTACTCGGGCTCAGACGACGACGGATCCCCGCTGGCGGTGCGCGATCGAGACGGACTCGCCGGACACCGCGTTGAGCGGCGACGACAGGAACGCGATGAGGTTCGCGATCTGCTGCGGGGTCGAGTCGCCGGGGCCCCCTGGACGGACCTCGGCGGACGGGTTGTCCGTCACGGTCCCGGGGTTGACGACGTTCACCGTGACCCCGGTGCCTGCCACGTCGTCGGCCAGGTTCTTCGCGATGACGCTCACCGCCGTGTTCCGGAGCGACGCCGTGATGTTGCCGGAGAAGTAGGCGTTCTGCCCGCTCACGACGACCACGCGGCCGAACCCGGCCTCGCGCTGGGTGGGGAGCACGGCGTTCGCGACGCGGAGGAACCCGAGCGCCTTGCCGTCGATCGCGTCGAGGACCTGCTTCGGGTCGGACTTCCGGGCCGGGTCGAGGGTGCTCGCGCTCGGGGCAGCGGTCACGACCAGCACGTCGATGCGCCCGTGCCGCTCGAGGACGGCGGCGATGCCCGCGTCCACGGAGTCCTGCGAGGCGGTGTCGATCGACACGCTGCTGTCGGAGTCGTCCGAGCTGCGGGACGCGACGACGACGGTCGCCCCCTCGGCCCGGAGGCGGTCGGCGACGGCGGCACCGATGTACCCCTTGCCTCCGACGACGAGTGCGACACGGTTCTTGAGTTCGAGGTCCACGCGCCCACGCTATGCCGATCACCGGGCCGAGGTCATGGGACTCTGCGCAAGTGTTCTCGAATTCGAGACAACTTTCCGCAACTGTCTCATCCTTGATACGATCGCGGGATGCAGATCGATCAGGTCATCCCCGAACTCCGCGGCACCGCTGGCTTCGGTGCGACCCGGATCGCTGCCCGTTCCGGAGTGAGCCGGCCGACGGTCTACCGCATGCTCGGTGGCGCGTCGCCGCGGGTCGACGACCTCCGCGAGCTCGCCATCGCGGCGGGCTTCGACCTCGACGTCACCCTCTCCGTCCTCAGCGATCCCCTCGCGGCGGTGGCGGCGCGGTCACGGCTCGGCGATGACCGCCTGGCCGACTGGGCCGACCCCGCGTCCGAGTGGGTCGCACGTCTCGAGCGGTTCGTCGGGACTGCGGAGCACGCGGACGCTGGTGCCGTGATCGCAGAGGCCGGAGTTGCGGCCGGTCCGCTCCACCGGGACGGAACCGTCCTGCTCACCGCCGACACGTGGGACATCGATCGCCTCGTGTCCGCCGGGCGCGCGTCGAACGCGCCGTGGGCGCTGTCCGGCTGGGCGGCGCTCGACGCACTCGGCATCGGTGACGGCATCGTCGCGCCGACGATCGTCTGGACCGAGGATCCCCGCGCGTTCGCCCAGCTCCTCGGTGACACGTTCCGCCGCGGACGAGGTGAGGCCGTGGACGTCGCCGTCGTGCCCGCGCACCCGTCCGTGTTCATCGGCGCGACCGAGATCGAGGCGGTCCACCTCGTCGACCCACGCCAGGGCCTCATCGACGCCGCCGGCCTCGGGGAGTCCGCCCGGAGCGCAGTGGCGCAGTACGCGCGGGGTGGCCGATGAGTCCGCAGTAGCCGTGGGACCTCGGCCCTGGCTCGTACGTCAAGCGGCCGGGGCGGCCGACGCCCGTCCCACCCGATGAGCGCCCCGGATCGGTCCGGACGGCACCGGACGAGGCCCTCGCCGCGACCGGGGTGTCGTGGGACGCAGCCCGGATCGACCTCGGTCGCATCGGACGGTCGTCGTCCTCGCGTGCGCGCCACCGCTTCAGCGCCGTGCTCCCCGACCTCGTGTGGAACGCCGCAGCGCTCGAGGGGAACACCTTCACCCTGCCCGAGGTCCGGACGCTCCTGGACGGTGTCACCGTCGGCGGGCACCCCATCGAGGACGAGCGCCAGGTGTTCGCGCTCGTCGACGGCTACACGCATCTCGATGCGCTCGTCGCGTCACAGGGATTCGTGCTGTCGAAGGTCGTCTCGGACGACCTGCACGGCCGCGTCGCGGTGCACGAGGCCATCGAGCAGGACGAGCTCGAAGCGCGGTTCGCATCGATCTGTGCGTTCGTCGGAGCGCTGGAGGACCCCCGGGAACGTGCGCTGGCCTACTTCGCAGCGGCGACGCGATCGCAGTTCTACTTCGACGGCAACAAGCGCACGGCTCGCCTGATGATGACGGGTCTGCTCATGTCGGAGGGGTACGACGCGGTGAGCATCCCGTTCGTGCGCCAGTTCGAGTTCAACCAGGCGTTGGACGTCCTCTTCACGCGGGACGATGCGACTCCGCTGATGGCGTTCGTCGCCGACTGCGCTGCGTCCTGAGCGAGGTCCTTCCTCACCCGAGCAGCGGCTCGAGCCGTGTCACCGCCCGGCGCAGGTGCACCAGTGCGTCCCCCGGCGACGACACCCGGGCGGCCGGCGCCGACAGGGTCAGCCCTGCCACGAGTTCGCCGCGCTCGCCGCGGACGGGCAGCGCCAGGCACCCGAACCCCGCCGTGAACGCGCCGACCTGGTGGACCGGTCCGAGGCCCCCTTCGGCGTGCAACCGCCCCATCGCACTCGACCCGGGCGTCGCCCGCAGCGCGGCTTCGTCGAGCAGCGGGAAGTCCGGGTCGACGTCGATGTCGCGCACTCCGGCGGCGTCGTAGCGCGCCAGGTGCACGCCCGCCCGGACGGCGGAGCGGACGTCGGCGAGCACCGACCGCACGGCCCGGGGCAGCGGTGCGAGTGCCGGTGCCGGCGACACCCCGGCCAGGTCGGCGACCTTGTGGCCGAGGGCGAAGCCGCGCAGGTCCGGCAACCGGACGAGGTACTCGTCCTCGACGAGCAGCGTGATGAGCCGGTACGTGGTGGCCCGCGGCATCCCGAGGGCCTCCGAGATCTGCTGGGCGGTGACGCCCGGTCCCGCGTGCGCGGCGGCCTCCAGCACCGCGAGGGCGTTCTGGATCGCCTTCGGCTGCCGCGCGCGGAGTCCGGGTTCGCTCACCGCACCTCCGCCTGGTGGCCAGTTCCGGCGGACGGACGGGAGGCCCCCAGCAGGTCCGCCTCGACCGGCACGTCGTACACGGCGCGGCTCCGACCCCGCCGCCAGGGTCGCCGACGCGTGGCCACCAGGAACGCGACCACCACCGCAGCGACCGTCCCGACGGCGAGGGCGACGGCCGGCCAACGGGACGACGCGGCCTCGACCCCGAGGTAGGTGAGCAGGACGGCGGTCAGCAGGACCCCGGTCGTGACGGCGACGACCGCGACCCCCGTCGTCAGCTCGCCGATGCGCCGCAGGAACACCGGGGCCGCGAAGCACGTCAGGGCGTACGCGGCGATGTACCCGAGGGCGGCGACGACGAGCTCCGCCTCCATCAGCGTCCACGTCGGGATCCCGCTCGCCAGGCCGAGGACCGGCAGCACCGTGAGCACGCCGCACGCGACCGCGCCGGCCACGAACGGGGTCCGGAAGCGCGGCGACGCCCGACCGAGCACCCGGGGCAGGACTCCCTCGCGGCCCATCGCGAACAGGACCCGCACGAGCGCCGTGGTCGAGGCGATCGCGCACGCCGCGAACGACGCCGCGATCCCGAGGTCGAGCGCCCACCCGATCCACTGCATGCCGAAGGCGTTCGCCAGCTCGTTCACGGGCGAGGCGCTCGACGCGAGGTCGGCGCCCACGGCGGCGAACCCCATCTGCTGGGCCGCAGCGCTGACCACGTAGAGGACGCCGGCGACCAGGACGGTCCACGAGATCGCGCGGGGGATCGCCTGGAACGGGCGCCGGGCCTCCACACCGAGCACCGACGCGCTCTCGAACCCGACGAACGCGGTCACGGCGAGGGCGGTGCCGACCGCGAACGACGCCGGCTGCGTCGGCCCGAGGGCGACGGCGGAGGCGTCTGCCGGGTGCAGGCGCGCGACCAGCGCGACGATCAGGACCACGATGACCGCGACCGACAGCGACTCCACGAGCAGGGTCAGCCGGGTCGACAACCGGACCCCGAGCGCGATCACCGCGAAGACGGCCGCGCCCATCACCAGCACGACGACGATCGTGACCAGGGCGTCGTCGCCGGCGGCCGGAACGAAGCGGGACAGCAGGTAGTCGAGGTAGTAGCCGCTGCCGGTGAGCGAGAACATCGCGATGAAGCCGTACCCGAGCAGGAGTGCTGCGCCCGCGACGACCCCGGCGACCGGGCCGAGCCCGAGCGAGACGTAGGTGTAGAGCGACCCGGTGCCGGCGACGCGTCGGACGAACTGGTTCACCGTCCGCCCGACCAGGAACGACAGCGCCATCGCGGCCAGCAGCGACCACGTGGCACCCTGGCCGGCGACCGTCGCGACGAGGACCGGGATCGTGGTCGCGGCAGCGGACGGTGCCACGGCGGACACCGACTGCGCGAGCACGTCGACCGGGCCGATGCTCCGCCGCGACAACCCGTCGACGGGGGAGCGCGTGCCGACGCCGGGCACCCGTGGCGGGTCGGCGATGGCTCGGTCGAGCGCGGTCATGCGGCAACCGTAGGGCTGCGCCGTTGCGCCCGTGTCTCGGTGGTGTTTCGGCCGCGTCTCACGCAAATGAGACGCCTTCGACGAGCACGTCCCATTCGACGGCGACAGGGCTTCACGCCGGTGGAACGGCACCGCAACGGCGGCACGGGACCGTGGTCACACCCAGCACCACCACCTGCGATCCCCACCCACTCCGTTCCACCCACCCGGAAGGCCACGATGTCCAGCATCACGAAGGACCCCGCGTCACTCGGAGCCGCACCCGCGCCGCAGCGGACCATGCGCGGCTCGCTCGGCGTCACCGCGATCGTGTTCATGGTCGTCGCGGCCGCCGCCCCGCTCACCGTCGTCGGCGGCGCCGCCCCGCTCGGCATGCTGCTCGGCAACGGCGTCGGGTTCCCGTCGCTGTACGCCGCGTCGGCCGTCGTGCTGCTGCTGTTCTCGGTGGGCCTGGCGGCGATGACCCGGCACGTGCCGCGGCCCGGCGCGTTCTTCACGTTCGTCGGGCACGGGCTCGGTCGTCCGGCCGGCGCGGGAGCCGCCACGCTGGCGCTCCTGACGTACACGACCATCCAGGTCAGCGTGCACGGGTACATCGGGTACCTGCTCGGGGTCACCGTCACGGGCCTCGGCGGGCCGGACATCCCCTGGTACGTCTGGTCGCTCGTCGTCGTGGCCCTGGTCGGGATGCTCGGCTACCGGCACATCGACCTGTCGAGCAAGGTGCTCGGTGTGATGCTCGTCGGCGAGGTCGGCATCGTGCTCGTCCTGGTCGCAGCGATCGTGTTCCGCGGCGGGGCCGACGGCCTGTCCCTCGCACCGTTCGAGCCGACGCAGATCATGTCCGGGTCGCCCGGCGTCGGGCTGATGTTCGCCATCGCCGCGTTCATCGGGTTCGAGGCCACCGCGATCTTCCGCGACGAGGCGAAGGACCCGGAGCGGACCATCCCCCGTGCGACCTACACGGCCGTGATCGGCATCGGCGTCTTCTACACGCTCGCGTCGTGGGGGCTCGTGATGGCGTGGGGCCCCGACGGCATCCTCGCCGAGGTCGCGAAGGACCCCGGATCGCTCATCCTCACCACGGCCGCGCAGTACATCGGCAGCGCCGGGGAAGCCGTGCTCAACGTGCTGCTGCTGACGAGCATGTTCGCCTGCGTCCTGTCGTTCCACAACGTGATCACCCGGTACCAGCACTCGATGGCGAACGCGTCGCTGCTGCCCGGCCGGCTCGGCGACGTGCACCGGAAGCACGCGTCGCCGCACACCTCGAGCCTGGTGCAGACCGTCACCGCCGCCGTGCTGATGGTGCTGTTCGCGGTGCTCGGCCTCGACCCGGTGCTGCAGGTGTTCAGCTGGTTCGCCGGCGTCGCCACCCTGGGCGTCGCGATCCTGATGGCCGCGACGAGCCTCGCCGTCATCGTGTACTTCCGCCGCAACCCCGGGGACCGGCGGGTCTGGAACACCATCGTGGCCCCCGTCCTCGGGTTCCTCGGGCTCGTCGCCGCCGCCGTCCTGATCTGGGTGAACTTCCCGACGCTCGTCGGCGACGTCGACGCCTCGGGCGCGAGCGTCTTCGGCGTCGTGAGCATCGTGCTCACCGGCCTGGTCGTGGTCGTCCCCGTCATCGGCGTGGTGCAGGCCGTGGTGCTGCGACGCCGCAGTCGGAGCCGCTACGAGCTGATGCTCGACCGTCTCGCCACCGAGAGCTGACCCGCCGGGCGCACCACGCGCCTCCCGGCCGAACCGACCTGACCCCACGCACGACGCAACGCGCAAGGAGCACCACGCACATGACGATCACCGACCCGACCACCGTGACCACCGACGCAGCCACCACCGCGCACCCGCTCGGCAGCCTGACGCCCGACGAGTTCACCGCCGTCCGCGACCTCGTCACGGCGCAGCCGGACTGGACCGACACCACCCGCTTCGCCTACGTCGGCCTCGAGGAGCCGCACAAGCAGGAGGTCCTGGCGTGGCAGGCCGGCGACGGCCCCCTGCCGGACCGCACGGCCCGGGTGATGCTGCTCGACATGGCGACCGGTCGCTCCACCGACCGCGTCGTGTCGATCACCACCGGCGCGGTGCTGCGGACCGACGTGCTGGACGGGTCCCGTGGCCAGCTGCCCGTCCTGATCGAGGAGTTCGACGCCGTCGGCGAGATCGCGAACGCGGACGAGCGCTGGGTCGCCGCCCTGGCGAAGCGCGGACTGTCCGCCGACGAGGTCAAGTGCGTGCCGCTGTCCGCCGGGTACTACGACTACCCGGAAGAGGTCGGTCGGCGCATCCTGCGCGTGCTCGCCTTCAAGCAGGACCACCCGGCCGACCACGTGTGGGCGCACCCCGTCGACGGCCTGTCGGCGTACGTCGACGCGGCGAACCGGGCCGTCACGCGGATCGTGGACGTGGCGGAGATGCCGGTTCCGACCACCTCGGGGAACTTCGACGACCCCGCGATGCAGGGCGAACCGCTCGACCTCAAGCCGATCGTCATCACCCAGCCCGAAGGGCCGTCGTTCCGCGTCGACGGCGAGTTCGTCGAGTGGGCGAACTGGCGGTTCCAGGTCGGCTTCGACGCCCGCGAGGGACTCGTGCTCCGCCAGCTCTCGTGGCAGGACGGCGAGCGGCTGCGCCCGATCGTGTACCGGGCGTCGATCGACGAGATGCTCGTGCCGTACGGCGACCCGTCGCCGGTGCGGTTCTGGCAGAACTACTTCGACACCGGCGAGTACCTGTTCGGTCGCTTCACGAACTCGCTCGAACTCGGCTGCGACTGCGTCGGCGAGATCCAGTACTTCGACGCCGTCCTGGCCGACGAGCTCGGCAACCCGCAGACCATCCGCAACGGCATCTGCATGCACGAGGAGGACTTCGGCACGCTCTGGAAGCACGGCGACATCTACACCGGCTCGCAGGAGGTCCGTCGGTCCCGCCGCCTGGTGATCTCGTTCTTCACCACCGTCGGCAACTACGACTACGGCTTCTACTGGTACCTCTACCTGGACGGCACGATCGAGTGCGAGGCGAAGCTCACCGGCGTGCTCTTCACCAGCTCGTACCCGGGCCGTTCGGAGTCCGGCGACGACTACCCCTACGCCTCCGAAGTCGCCCCCGGCCTCGGTGCCCCGTACCACCAGCACCTGTTCTCGGCGCGACTCGACATGATGGTCGACGGGCTGTCGAACGCCGTGGACGAGGTCGACGCCGTCCGGGTGCCGGTCGGACCGGGCAACGAGCACGGCAACGCCTTCACGAAGTCGGTGACCCGGATCGCGTCGGAGTCGTCGTCCGGCCGTCTCGCCGACGCCTCCAAGGCACGCACGTGGTTCGTCTCGAACACCGAGGAGCGCAACCACCTCGACCGCCCCACCGGCTACGTGCTGTACCCGCAGGACGCCCCGGTGCTGCTCGCCGACGGCTCGTCCTCCGTCGCCGCCCGTGCCGAGTTCGCCCGCAAGCACCTGTACGTCACGCAGTACGACCCGGCGGAGCGCTTCGCCGCCGGCGACTTCGTGCACCAGAACCCCGGCGGCGACGGGGTCGCCCGCTACGTCGAGGGGGACCGACCGCTCGACGGCGAGGACATCGTGCTCTGGCACACCTTCGGCCCGACGCACTTCCCGCGGCCCGAGGACTGGCCCGTCATGCCGGTCGACTACGCCAAGTTCACGCTCAAGCCGTACGGGTTCTTCCCGCGGAACCCGGCGTTGAACGTGCCGGCCGCGATCGGCGCGACCGCGGCGTCGCACTGCTCGCACCACGCGTCCGGTGGCGTCGAGGCGGCGCACGACGTCGCCGCCCACGACCACGGGCACGGACACTGACGTGACCGACCTGCTCGGGCTCGCCGCGATCGTGCCGGCGTCCGCCGGAGCCTGCTGCACGGTCGGGGCGTGGCGCCCCGGCCGTGCGGTCGACGTGGTGGCGGCAGTGGTGATGGTGGCCGCGATGGTGGACGGGGCCTTCGGGCCGCGCGTACTGCCCGGGGTGCTCTGGTTCGTGGTGCTCGCGCTGCTGGCCGTCGTGGTCGCCGCGGTGCACCGGGTGCAGAGTGCGTCCGGCGCGTCTGGTGCGTCCGGTTCGGTCGGGAGGCCCGGGTCGGCTCCGGCGGTCCGGGTCGCGTCGGCGCACGGTCGGTTCGGGCGACTGCACGCGGCGCTCGGTCTGCTGGTGATGGGCGCGCTGGGCGTCGGCATGGCGCACGACTCCGGCATGACCGGCATGACGGGTGTCGGCGTGCACGGACACGGCGGCGCAGTCGCCGTGACGTGGCAGGTCGTCCTCGGCGGCCTGACCACCGGCTACCTGCTGCTCACCGCCCACATGGTGCGGGACGGCATCCGGCGTCGGACCCGCGCGCTCCCCGTCGTCGAGACGCTCGCCATGGGGATCGCGGTGGCGGTGATGGCCGCAGCGATGGTCTGACGGCTCCGGAAGGCATCCCGCGACGATGGAATCGCCGCGGGATGCCTCGAGCACCTAGCCCTTCCGCCCCAGGTCGTACAAGAACCGCGCCACGGTCACGAGCAAGCTCGCGATCCCCAACCACGGAACCTGACGCCTGCGGTCGGACTCGTTGTCCTTCGACATCGAGTCCTCCTCTCGGTGTCAGCCGGCCGACACGAAAGAGCGGAGAGCCAGGGATGCGTACGCGAGCGTGCCCGCGTACACTTGCTCCCGAGCGCTCAGCTCGGGAAGACTTGTTTCCCTGGCTTTCCACTCGGAGAGCTGATCGAAGCCCACCACCGTTGCTGCGGTGGTGGGCTTCAACTTTGCCCGGATGCACTCCCCGGCGAGAGTGGCATCTGATGTGCAGCGTATCGGAGGGTCTTCGACCGCAGGCCCCCGCCGCGCGCTGATGTGCGAAGCGAACGGTTCGGCGCGCGAAACGTACAGTTTGCGAACCGTTCGTTGCGCAAAACGTTCACGTCGTGAAAGAGTTCGAGCGTCCGCAGGGGACGAACGGCCGCAGAAGGGCGGGATCAGACATGCACAGCACGTACTCCGGGATGCCTCGGGCGGCACGGATCGGTGGCAGCCACACCCGCATCGGTCTGACCGACCCGGCCGTCATCGACGCCTACGTCGAGCGCCGCATCGAGGACCCGTCGCTCCTCGCCGGTCGCGCCGAGCCGGCGTACGCCGACTTCTTCACCGTCCCCGCCGCGTAGCAAGGAGCGCATGATCACATGCCGTTGACCGTCGTCCGTCGAGAGCACGTCCACCTCTACGCCCACGAGCCCCGATCCGAGGCCGCGAAGACCGCCGTCGACGCCCTGCTGCGCCTCCAGCACGCCGAAGAGCAGCAGATCGAGTCCGCACGCATCGAGAGCGGGCTGAGCAAGAACGAGTCCCTGGCGATCCGGTACATGCTCCAGGCCCACCGCGACGGCCGCACCATGGGCCCCAAGGACCTCGCCGTCATGCTCACCGTGTCGAACGCCTCGGTCACGAAGCTCGTGGACGCGCTCGTCGACAAGGAACTCCTCGTCCGCACCGCGCACCCCACCGACCGTCGTGCGCAGGTCCTCGAACCCACCGACCTCGCCGCCGAGAAGATCGATGCCTCGTACGCCCGCTTCCACGAGGCCGTGGTCGGGGTCCTCGACCACCTGTCCGACGCCGACAACGCCGTCCTCGCGGAGTCGCTGACCAGGATCGTCGACGCGCTCGCCGACGGTGAGCCGGCACCGGTCGACGAGTACACCGTCGACGACCAGGACTGACGAGCCCGGGCTGAAGCGAGCCGGGCCGACGCGACCGGACCGACGCGACCGAGGCGGTCGACGCGACCACCCGTCGACGGGAGGCACGGTACCGGATCGCTGCGGGCCTCCAGACGGTGGCGGAAAAACCTTCCAGCGGTAAGTTGGGTGCATGACGCACCCCGCCGACGACGACGCGGCCCCGCCGCGACGCGGCGGGTACCGCAAGGGAGCCGAGCGCCGGACCCAGATCCTCGACGAGATGATCCGCATGGTCGCGGAACAGGGCGTCGACGCATCGTCGTTGCGGTCCGTGGCCGAGGCCCTCGGGATCACCCACGCGGCGCTCCGCCACTACTTCCCCAGCCGTGACGAACTGCTGCTCGCCGTCTACCGCGAGCACGAGGTGCGCGAGCAGGGGGCGCCCGACCGGTTGAAGTCGGCGATCGGGGACATGCGCGACAGTGCCTCGCGCAACCGTGCGGTGCCGGGCCTGGTGCAGCTCTACACGACGCTCGCGGCCGACGCCGTGCAGGAGGGGCACCCGGCGACCCGTGACTTCATGCGGGAGCGGTTCACGCGGCTCCGGGCCGACCTGGCCGCGTTGATCGCGGCGGACCAGGCGGCGGGACGGATCCGCGGCGACCTGGACCCGGTCGACCTCGCTTCGCTGAGCATCGCGGCGTCCGACGGGCTGCAGGTGCAGTGGTTGCTCGACCCCGAGGCCGTCGACGGCGAGAAGGTGCTGCGGTTGCTCGAGCAGATCGTGCCCGCGCCGCCGGAGTGAGCGCGGCGCGTGCGCGCGTGGTGCGCGCGTCCGTGCGTGGCGCGTGCGTTTCGTGAGCAGAAATGGTCGGGTCCCCGTTCGGGACCCGACCATTCCTGCTCACCAGGTGCGGCGCGGTGCGCGACGCACGACGTGACTACGCGTTCGCGGCCTCGGCGAGGACCGCGGCGGCGGGGTCGAAGTCCTCGGGGAGCGGCTGGATCGGGTCGATCGACGAGGTGATCTCGACGGACTGACCCGACTCGGCGGCGTCGCGGATGCCGAGCATGACGTCCAGCGCGTGCGACGCGACGGCACCGGAGGCGCGCTCCGGGCGGCCCTCGGCGATCGCGCGGGCCAGCTCGACGACACCCGTCCCACGGCCCCAGGTGGAGCCCTTGTGCGTCAGCGTGGTCGGCTCGTCCTTGCCGAGCGTCCACAGCGTGTTGTCGCCGTCGAAGACGTTCGGGTCCGGCAGCACGATGGTGCCCTCGGAGCCGTTGATCTCGACGAAGCCGTTGCGGGGCAGCGCGTGCTGGAACGACAGGGTCGTCTGCGCCGACTGGCCGCCCTCGAACGAGATGAGCGCTGCGTGGTGCGTGGGCACCTCGACGGCGAACTCGGTGCCGGCGCGGGGGCCGGAACCGATCACGCGCGTCTCGCGGGACTTCGACGACACGGCCTGCACGCGCGAGGCGGCGCCGAAGGCGTGCAGGAGCGTCGTGACGTAGTACGGGCCGATGTCGAACAGCGGACCGGCGCCCTGGGCGTACAGGAACTCGGGGTCCGGGTGCCACTGGTCCGGTCCGGGCACGTGGAACATCGTCGTCGCGGTGAGCGGCGTGCCGATGTCGCCACGGGCGATGGCGCGGATGGCGGTCTGGATGCCGGCACCGAGGACGGTGTCGGGGGCGCAGGCGTAGCGGACACCGGCGGCGGCAGCGGCTGCGAGCAGCTCCTGCGCGTCCGAGGCGTTCGTCGCGACCGGCTTCTCGCTCCAGGTGTGCTTGCCGGCAGCGATGATCTGCTGCCCGACCTTGGCGTGCTCGGCGGGGATCGTGATGTTCACCACGATCTGGATGTCGTCGCGGGCGAGGAGCTCCTCGACCGTGCCGGACGCGGGCACGCCGTACTTCTCGGCCTGGGACGCGGCGCGCTCGAGGATGAGGTCGGCGACCATCAGGACCTCGACGTCGGCGAACTGGGTCAGGTTCGTCAGGTACTGGTCCGAGATGTTCCCCGCACCGATGATGCCGACTCCGATGCGGCTCACTTGTCGTTGTCCTTCAACCATGCGAGGGACTCGGTGATGCCCTGGAAGACGTCGCCCGAGTAGGCGTCGAACTCGACGACGCGGATGGCCTGCGGCGCCGCGGCGAGGATGCCCGCCACGTTCACGTCGCCCTGGCCCGCGGGAGTCTGGTTCTCGAACGCACGCTGCAGCGCCTCGGGCACGACGAGCGCGCTCTCCGACGAGGGCAGTGCGGTGAGGATGTCACCGTCGACCTTGCCGTCCTTGACGTGGATGGCGACGACGCGGTCGCCGAGTGCCTTCAGGACGGCGGGGGCGTCGGCGCCACCGACGGTCGCCCAGAAGGTGTCGAGCTCGAGCACCGTCTCCGGGCTGATCTGCTCGACGAAGTGGTCGTAGACCGTGCGGCCGTCGACCTTGTTCGTGAACTCCCACTGGTGGTTGTGGTAGCCGAACTGCAGGCCGCGCGAGGCTGCCTCAGCGGTCAGGACGTTGACGCGCTCGGCGATCTTCGCGACGTCGTCGGCGGTCTGCCAGCGGTCGGTCGGGATGAACGGGTCGATGACCGTCTGGATGCCGAGGCGCTCGGCGGCGTCCCAGATCGGCGCGGTGTCCTCGGCGTCGATCACGGCGACGTGGCCGGACGGCGCCTTGAGGCCGGTCGCGGCGAAGGTACGCTCGAGGTCCGTGGCACGCTCGACGAACGCGTAGGGCTCGACGTTCTCGTACCCGATCTCGGCGACGCGGGCGATGGCCTTGTCGAGGTCTTCGGCGATGGCGTCTCGCAGCGAGTACAGCTGCACAGAAGTGGTGGGCATTGCAGAGGCTCCTTCGGTCCTGTCTGGGGGTCGCGGCGACCAGGTGTCGAAGCACCGGGTGTCGCAGTCCGTCGAGGAGCGATGCTCCACGGCGAGATCGATGACGACGCTACCCCAAAAACCACCCGGTGTGTAGTTTTTGCGTCCCCCCGTGTCGCACGTCGGTACATGAGCGACACCTGTCGATGTATGCTCAGCCAGTCAAAACCGTGCACAGGACGGTTTTGGCCACCAGCATCGACTCGAGGAGGCGTCATGAGCACACCCGAACCCGGCAGCCCGGCACTGTTGCACCCCGAAGAGGGCATCACCCAGCCGATCAGCACCGTGAAGGTGGGCATCGGCTACCAGATCGCCCTGTTCCTCGGGCAGTTCGGCCTCTTCGTCGCACTCATGGCACCGGTCTACGTCAGCATGCAGCTCAAGGCGCAGGCCCTGGTCGGCGACGACGCGGCGAACGTCATCGGCTCGGTGCTGCCGATCGGCGCGTTCGGTGCGCTCATCATGAACCCCCTCGCCGGCGCGCTGTCCGACCGCACCCGCACCCGCTGGGGTCGTCGTCGGCCCTGGCTGCTGAGCGGTGTCGTCGTCTTCGCGATCGCCCTCGCCTGGATCGCCTACTCGCCCGACGTCCTGAACCTGACGCTGGCCTGGCTCCTCGCCCAGCTCGCCGCCAACGCGACGCTGGCCACCCTGCTCGCGAGCTTCGCCGACAACGTCCCCCAGCTGCAGCGCGGCCGTTCGTCGAGCATCATCGCCCTCGCGCAGAACATCGCCGTGCTCGCCGGCACCTACCTGTCGGTGTTCTTCGTCGCGAACCTGCCCGTGCTGTTCATCGCACCCGGCATCCTGGCGATCATCCTCGTCGCGGTGTACGCCGTGGTCGCCCGTGACGACCTGCCGACGTACAAGCTGAAGAAGTTCACGTTCCTGAACCTCATCGCGTCGTTCTGGACGAACCCGATCAAGAACCCGGACTTCGCGTTCGCCTGGTGGTCGCGCTTCCTGATCATCTTCGCCACCTTCATGTTCACGACCTACCGCCTGCTCTACATGGAGAAGCACCTCGGCATCGAGGACGCGAAGGAGGCCACCGCGGCCGTCGCCTTCGGTGTGCTGCTCTACACGATCGCGCTCCTGGTCAGCGCGGCGCTGTCCGGGTGGGCGTCCGACAAGCTCGGCCGTCGCAAGGTCTTCGTCGGTGGCTCGACGGCGATGTTCGCCGTCGGCCTGGTCGTGCTCGCGCACGCCGACACCGTGAACGGCTTCTACGTGGCCGAGGTCATCATGGGCTTCGCGTACGGGATCTACTCGGCCATCGACACGGCGCTCGTCGTCGACGTGCTGCCGAACGCCGACCGCCCCGGCAAGGACCTCGGGGTCATCAACATCGCCAACGCGCTGCCGCAGTCGCTCGCTCCGGCCGTCGCACTGTTCTTCCTGAAGATCGGGTCGGGCGACGCCGCCGACAACTACACGCTCATGTGCTGGGCCGCCGGTGCGATCGCCATCATCGGTGCCCTTGTGGTGATCCCCATCAAGCGGGTTCGATAGCCGGATGCACACCTCCGGGGTCGACGTGGACCGCAGCCAGCTCGCCGGGTGGCGGAACGCGATCATCGTCGCGTTCGCCATCGGCGGGATCAGCCTGGCCGGCTGGGGTCCCCGGCTCCCGGAGCTCCGCGTCGAGCTCGGTGTCGACATCGGCACCATCGGTCTCATGCTCGGCGGTGTCACGATCGGCTCGATCGGCGGCCTGCTCAGCGCCGCCCCGCTGCTCCGGCGCCTGGGCGGCCGACGTGCCCTGACGGCGGTCGCCGTCCTGGTCCCTGCCGCACTGGCACTCATCGGCGTCGCCGCTGCGCTGCACTCCGTGCCGCTCGCGAGCGTCGGGTTCGTCGTCGCCGGTGCCGGGATCGGCGCGCTCGACGTCATGGCGAACGTCGAGGGCACGGCGATCGAGGCGCTCGCCGGTCGCACGCTGCTCCCGTTGATGCACGCCGCCTGGTCGGGAGGCGCGGCCCTCGGCGCCGGGATCGCCGCCCTCTGCGCATGGCTGGGCATCACCCCCTCGGCCCAGTTGATCGGTGAGGCCGTCGTCATCCTGGTGGTCGGCGTGATCGCCATGCGTGCGATCCCGGACGGCACGCGCGCCGAGGAACACGACACGACGCTCACCCCGCGGCAGCGCCTGCGGCAGTGGGCGCGCGGCTGGGCGGACGTCCGCCTGCTGCTGATCGGCGTCGTGATGCTGGGCGTCGAACTCGGCGAGGGGTCGGCGAACAACTGGCTCGCCCTGGCGGCCACCGACGGACACGGCCAGACGGCGACGATCGGGGCCCTCTTCTTCACCGTGTTCGCGGTCTCCGAGGCCGCGACGCGCGTCTTCGCCGGCCCCGTCGTCGATCGACTCGGACGGGTCCGGACGGTCCGCTGGACGACCGCGCTCGGCATCCTCGGCGCCGTCCTGTTCATCGTCGGCACGACCTGGTGGCTCACGCTCATCGGCGTGGTCCTCTGGGCGGTCGGCGTCTCGATGGGGTTCCCGCTCGGCATGTCGGCAGCGGCGCAGAGCGGCCCGAACCCGGCTGCCCGGGTCAGCGTCGTCGCGTCGATCGGGTACTTCGCGAACTTCGCCGGCCCGCCCGTCATCGGCGCGATCGCCGAGCAGGTCGGCGCGCTCAGCGCACTCTGGTTGATCGCCGTGCTCTTCGTGGCCGCCTTCGCCGCATCCGGGTCGCTGCGTCCGGTCGCCGAACCGACCCACGAGCGGGTCAGCGACCCTCGGTAGCGTGGAGCCCATGCTCGACGCGACGCCTGCCCCGTTCGACACCCCGGCCGGTCGCATCGTCGGGACGGTGGACGGCGACGTCGTCCGCGTGCTCGGGATCCCCTACGCGCGGGCCGACCGGTTCGCGCCGCCGGAGCCGATGCCGCCCTTCGCGAGCGAACTGCACGCGTCGACGCCGTCCCCCGTGGCGCCGCAGCCGCACGCGCAGTTCGTCGACCAGCTGCTCGGCGAGGTCGAGGACATCACCGTCGACGAGCACTGCCAGCGCCTGTCGATCACGCTGCCCGCCGACGTGACGCCCGACGAGCGCCTGCCCGTGATGGTCTGGATCCACGGCGGCTCGTACGTCATCGGCGGCGGCGACCTGCCGATCTACGACGCCCGTGACCTCGTGACCGAGCAGCGCGTGATCGTGGTGTCGGTGACCTTCCGGCTCGGAGTCCTCGGGTTCCTGGGCGACGGGGCGTCGATCCCGGCGAACCTCGGACTGCTCGACCTGCTCGAGTCGCTCCGCTGGGTGCAGGCGAACATCGCCGCGTTCGGTGGCGACCCCGACCTCGTCACGGTGTTCGGGCAGTCGGCCGGCGGCGACGCAGCAGCCCACCTGATGATCAGCGACGGCGCGGCCGGGCTGTTCCGCCGGGCGATCATCCAGAGCGCACCGCTCGGGCTGTCGCGCGGTCGGTCCCGGATGAACCGCGCGATGATCCGGGCCGTCGGTGCCGTGCACGCCGACACCCCGCTCGACGACCTGCTCGAACGGCAGGCCCTCGGTGCCCGGGCGGCCGCGCCGTACGGACTCGCGGGCGGGATGCCGTTCGGCACCCAGTACGGGTTCGCCCCGTTGCCCGCCGAACGCGACCTCGACGCTGCCTGGAGCCGAGTCGCTCCCGACGTCGACGTCCTGATCGGTTCCGCGACGGACGAGACCGGCATGTACGTGCCGTTGGTCCGCGGTCTGTCGCGGGTCGCTCGGTCACGGATCCTGCGCCCGGCGCTCCGCTGGTGGGTGGTCCGTCCGCTCTCCGACGTCATCTACGGCCGCGACGTCCGACGCTTCACCGCGCGGCACCGCCGAGCCGGCGGGCGAGCGACGTCCTACCGGCTCCTCCGTGGCGTGACGACCGCGCCGACCGGCGCCGTCCACATGAGCGACCTGCCGCTGTTGCTCGGCGGCCGCGAGGCCTGGGCCGGCACCCGCTTCGTCCCCGAGCGCGACTGGCCCGAGGTCGAGCGGCGCGGCCGGGCCTTCCGTGCGATCTGGGCCGAGTTCGCCCGGACCGGCGCCGTCACCGCCCCGGACGACGAGACGCTGACCTTCGACCGGCCCTGACCTTCGACCGGCTCTGACGTTCGACCGGCACTGGCCGTCTTCGCGCCCCCTGAACTGGCGGTCGCGTGGTCGCCCCCGGGACCGGACAATCGTCTGCATGCCCACGCCCGACGCCGATCTCCGTGCACGCATCGTGTCCGGTGCGATCGCGGCGTACCGCGCGACGGACTTCCACCGGGTCGGACCGGACGAGGTCGCCGAGCACGCCGAGGTGCCGGTCGCCGAGGTCAGCCGAGCGTTCCCGATGTGGGAACTCCTCGTCGTCGCGGTCATCGACCGGTGGAACAACGGCAGCCGGCTCGCGCTGTGGCCCGTCGCCGAACGGGACGGTGCCGTCGCGTACCTGCGTGCCCGGCTCGAGGCCGGCGTCACGGACCCGGCCCTCGTCCGGCTCCGGATCGCCGTGCTCAGCGCCGCGTCGAACCCCGGCCACCCCGCAGCCGGGTGGTTCCGCACCCAGTACACCCGGGCGTTCGAGGACCTCACCCTCGCCCTGGTCCGTGACGTCGTCGCTGCCCGCGAGCCACGGGGCGCCTCGCCCCGGCACGCCGCCGAGCAGCTCATGGCACTGTTCGAGGGGCTGCAGCTGCAGGCGATGGTCCGCGACGACGCCGAGCCGCTGAGCGGCTTCGACCGCGCCGTCGCCCGGATGCGGGTCGGCTGGGCAGCAGCGCGCGTCGACGCCTGAGGACTCCGAGCGGGAGCACGGACGGGAGGCACGGCGCGGCTTGCGTGCGTCGGCTCGCCCACCTGGCATGGTCGGCCCATGGAGTACACCGACTACGACACCCGGCTCGCCGCGTACGGCGTGATCACGGACGGTGACCGGGTGCTCCTGGCGAAGCTGCGCTTCCCCGAAGCCGGCACGTGGACGTTGCCGGGCGGTGGCGTCGAGTTCGACGAGACCGTCGAGCAGGCCGTCGTGCGCGAGGTCCGCGAGGAGACCGGGTACGAGTCCGAGGTCGGCGCGCTGCTCGGCGTCCGGCACCACGTCGTCCCCGCGGAGCGCCGGATCCACGCCAACGGTCGCCCGATGAAGGCCGTGCAGGTCGTGTTCCGCGCGACGGTCGTCGGCGGCACGCTGCGCGACGAGATCGACGGGTCGACCGACGAGTCGCGCTGGCTGCCCATCGCCGAGCTCCCGCACCACCGGCACGGGCTGCTCGTACCCGTCGCACTGGCGTGGGCGGGCGCGCTCACCCGCTGACCCCTCATCCGGCGGCCAGCGTCGCGAACTGCGCCGGGATCTCAGCGGGTGCCGGCGGCTGGACGGACCACCCGAGTGCGCGGAGTGCCTGGGCGGTCTCGGCGGGGAACTGACGAGCTGTCGCCGCCGCTTCACCTCGGCGCCACTGCTTCCGGAATTCGTGCACCGCTGACCGCCAGGTCGGGAGCGAATCGACGCCGCACTCGACGATGACGAACTCGACCACGTCGGCGAGACTCGGTCGGAAGTGCGGGCCGCCGAGCGGGAAGTGCAACGAGGACAGCCGAGCGGCGTCGCGACGCCCTGATCCGTTGTCGCCCGCCCTGGCCAGCAATGCACTGAACGCGCCGCGCTCGGCGTGCAGGTGCCAGTGCGACTGCGGGGTGGCGGTCAACGCTTCTTGGAACTCGAAACGGACCAGCGGTTGCCGGTCGTCTGCGAGGAACAGGGTGAACCGGCTCTCGTTCACCTCGAGCGCGTCGAGGTGGTCGAACCAGCGAAACCGCATCGACAGCGTGACGTCGGCGGTGTGGACGCCTCCGACCGTCAGACTGACTCGCGGGGTGCTTCCTGCCTCTGCAGCAGGCTGGATGACGATCGTCGCGCTCGGCACGTCGAGGTCGTAGTCGACTCGCGCCCCGTGTCCGGGCAGGCAAGCGTCCAGGAGAGCCTGCGCGAGTTCCATCTGCTGTTGCGCCGCTGACTCCGCACTGCCGGTCATCGCTCGCCCAGCAGGAAGGAGATGCTGTCGAGCCAGTCCTGTGCCAGAAACTCGTCGATGAAGAGATCGCGCCACTGCTCGGTCGGCGCGAACTCTCGTTCATCGAGGTCCCACTGTGCCCGGACCCGCGCGCGTTCGATGAGGAGTTCCTCGCGGGTCCAGTGTCGTCCCACCACAGCGGTCATGGCCGTCCTCTCGTCGGTGTGGGACGACGGTAGGGCGGTCAGTGGGGCCGACGCGAGCTTTCTGAACACAACATGTTCACTCGGCGACGACGCTCAGGACGTTGCCCGACGGGTCGGTGAACCAGGCGATGAGCGGGCCGCCCTTGCGGTTCACGCCCTTCTCGTCCGTCATCCCCTCGTACTGCAGGAACGTGACGCCCTTCGCGGTGAGCTCGTCAACCGCGGCGTCGACGTCCGGCACGGGGAAGTTCAGCACCGTGAAGGCCGCCGGTTCGTGCGCAGGGCCCTTCGGGTAGACGAGGACACCGTGGCCGTCGCCGAGCTGCAGGAAGAGCATGCCGTGGTCCTCGGAGACCTCGACCCCCAGGACGTCCTGGTAGAACTCCTTCGCCTCCGGGACGTCCCGTACCGAGAACCCGCTGAACGCCTTCGTCGCATCGACCATGCCGCCAGTGAACCACCCCGGTCCGGTGTCGGCGCGCTCTGCCAGGATGGGGCCGTGAGCCACCCGGACAGCAGCGTCGACGACGCCGTCGAGCGTGCGGTCGAGCTGGCCTCGGCGGGGCCCCGGGCAGTGCTCGGCATCGCGGGTGCTCCCGGTGCCGGCAAGTCGACCCTGGCCCGCCGCGTGGTCGCCGCCGTCGACGAGCGACTCGGGGCCGGCACGGCGGTGCAGGTGCCGATGGACGGCTTCCACCTGTCGAACGCGGCGCTCGACGCCCTCGGCCGGCACGACCGCAAGGGCGCCGTCGACACGTTCGACGCCGACGGCTACGTCGCCCTGGTCCGACGACTCGTCGCTGCCGACACCACCGTGTGGGCGCCGGACTTCGACCGCCGCATCGACGAGCCCGTCGCCGGCAGCATCGCCGTCCCGCCGGCCGCCCGGCTCGTGGTCTCCGAGGGGAACTACCTGCTCGACGATGCCGAACCGTGGGCAGCGCTCGGCGACCTGTTCACCGAGACCTGGTTCTGCGCCGTCGACGACGGGGTGCGGGTCGACCGCCTGGTCGGTCGGCACATGCGCCACGGACGCGACCACGACGCCGCGCGCGCATGGGCGGTGGAGGTCGACGGCGTGAACGCGGCGAGGGTCGCGCCCACGGTGATCCGTGCCTCCAGGACGGTGCGGACGTGACCATCAGACCGACGCGACACCGATCGAAGGAGCGACCATGACCATCGCCATCACCGGAGCGACCGGCAACATCGGGGGCGCCGTCGCACGCGCGCTCGCCGCGGACGGCGTGCCGTTCCGGATGATCGTGCGCGACGCAGCGCGCGCGCCGGAGCTGCCCGGCGCCGAGGTCGCGGTCGCGACGTTCGCCGACGCCGACGCCAGCCGGGCGGCGCTCGAGGGGGTCGACGTGCTCCTGATGGTGTCGGCGGCCGAGGCCGAGGACCGGCTCGACCAGCACCGCACCTTCGTCGCAGCAGCTGCCGAAGCCGGTGTGCGGCACGTCGTCTACACGTCGTTCCTCGGCGCGGCCGAGGACGCGACCTTCACCCTCGGGCGCGACCACTGGGCGACCGAGCAGGCGATCCGCGCGACCGACACGGCGTACACGTTCCTGCGGGACAGCTTCTACCTGGACTTCGTCGAGGACCTGGTCGGCGAGGACGGCGTGATCCGCGGGCCAGCAGGCGACGGCGCCATGGCGGCGGTCGCCCGTGCGGACGTCGCACGGGTCGCGACCACCGTGCTGCGGGACCCGGGTGCGCACGTGGACCGCACGTACGAGCTGACCGGGCCGGCGGCGATCACGCTCGCCGAAGCCGCCGCGGTGGTGACCGAGGTGCGTGGCCGCACGGTGACGTACCACCCGGAGACGCTGGACGAGGCGTACGCGTCTCGTGCGCAGTGGAACCCCGAGCCGTGGCAGGCCGATGCGTGGGTGAGCACCTACACGGCCATCGCCGAGGGGGCTCTCGCGCACGTGTCCGGCGACGTCGAGCGGATCACGGGGCGGCGCCCGATGTCGCTGCGCGAGGTGCTCGCCGCGCGGTAGTGGGCGCGGGCGGGGCGCGGGCGGGACTTCGTGAGCAGAAATGGTCGGGTCAGGTGCGGCGACCCGACCATTTCTGCTCACGAAGCGCAGCGCAGCGGGCGAACAAGCAGCGCCGCTCAGGACACGCGGCGCGCGGCGATCGTGCCGACGACCCCGAGCGTCAGCACCGACACGAGCACGACGAGCAGCGGTGCCGTCCAGTCCCCGGTCGCACCGTGCAGCGCCCCGGCGACGAGCGGCCCGGCCGAGCCGATCAGGTACCCGCCGCCCTGCACGAACGCGGACATCCGACGGGCATCGGCGTCGCTCGACACGATCCGCACGATCACGATGAAGATCACGGTGATGCCGCCGCCCTGGGCCGCGCCGCCGAGCACCGACCACAGCAACCAGAGCTGCGGGGCGAACAGCAGCCCGAGTGGCATCGCCAGCCACAGGAACGCGACGAGCGCGATGATCGCCCGCGGCCGCCACTTCGCCGCGAGCAGCGGGACCCCGAGCGCACCGACCACGGCCAGGATCTGGAACACCGACGAGCTCGCCCCGGACGACGCCTTCGAGAACCCGATCTCGTCGTGCAGCAGGGTCGGGATCCAGGCGGTCAGGGCGTAGTACGAGAACGCCTGGCCACCGAAGGCCAGCGTGAGCCCCCACGTGATGAGTCGTCGTGCGGGACGGACCGGCTCGGCGGCGGTGGCAGCAGCGGCCGCCGCGGCCCGGTCGGCGCGGATCGTCCGGATCGCCCCGGTGTCGAGCACCTGGTCGATCGGACCGGTGATCGGCAGGGGCTCGTCGTCGTCGGAGCGCACGGGGCGGCGCCACGCGGCCCGGGCACCCACTGCGTACGTCCAGGCGAACCCGGCGATGACCGCGAAGACCGCCCACACGGCGATCGCGACGGGCCAACCCCACAGCGCCGCCAGGGGAGCGGTCGCGAGTGAGGTGATCATCGACCCGACGTTGAGCGCCGACGTGTAGACGCCGGTGACCAGGCCGACACGCTCCGGCGAGGTGTCCCGCCGGATGACGACGGGAATCACCACGTTGCCGATCGTGATGCCGATGCCGATCACCGCGGTGCCGATGAGCAGTGCGGCGGACGACGGCATCGAGCGCACCACGGTGCCGGCGAGCACGATGACGAGCGACAGGGACACCGCACGCTCGGGGTCGGCCTTCGCGATGACCCAGCTGGCGAACGGCGTCGCCAGGGCGAAGCAGAGCACGGGGATCGTCGTCAGCAGCCCGGCGATCGTGGACGTCAGGCCGAGGTCGAGCCGGACGTCGCCGATGACCGGGGCCGTCGCGACGATCGGCCCGCGGAAGTTCAGTGCGATGAGGACGATGGCGGCGGGCAGTACCCACGCGGCGGCACGCAGCCCCTGCCGCGTCGCGCCGGTCCGGCCGTGCCCGCTCGTCGCGTCGGTCCCGCCGGTCGCGTCGGTCGCGTCGGTCCCGCCGGTCGCGTCGGTCCCGTCCGTCACGGCAGCAGGATCGGGAGCAGGTCCAGCGGGGTGGCGGCCGTGGCGATGGTGCCCTCGGCCTCGGCGGGGGAGCCGTACCCCCACTCCGCGAAGACCACCGGGACACCGTGCACCGTGGCGCCCTCGACGTCGTGCACCCGGTCGCCGATGAGCACCGGGCGGCTGATGTCGAACCCGCGGGCGTCGAGGCGGCGCAGCGCTTCCTCGACGACGTCGGCCTTGCTCGACCGGACCTCGTCGTCGCTGGCGCCCGTGATGATGTCGATGTCGCCGGTGAGCCCGTAGTGCTCGAGGATGTACGTCGCCGGCGTCTCGGGCTTGCTCGTCGCGGTCGAGATCGGCAGCCCCGCGTCGTGCAGCGTCCGGAGCACGACGTCGATGCCGGGGAACATCGTCGAGTCGAGGGCGCCGTGCGAGAAGTAGTGCTCGCGGTACACGGCGAGGGTGTGCTCCGCCTGCGCCTCGTCCATGCCCATCGCGACCCGGAACGTGTCCATGATCGGCGGGCCGACGAACGACATCAGGGTGTCGTGGTCGGGCACCGGGACGCCCACGGTGCGGAAGGTGTGCGTCAGGCTCTCGAGGATGCCCGGCGCGGAGTCGCTGATGGTGCCGTCGAGGTCGAACAGGATGGCGGAGAACGGGCTGGTCATGTCCTGCCCACCCTACCGGCGGCGGTCGACGGGACCACCCTGGTGCCGCGCGCGACGAGGCGGACGTGCGCCGGGCCTCCCGGTCGGGCGGCGGCGGTCGGGCGCGGGCGGCGGTCGGGCGGTCGGGCCGTCGGGCGGAACCAGGTTCCGGACACAGCACCACGCGATTCCGCGGTTCCGTGTCCGGAACCTGGTTCCGGCGGGAGACCCACCAACGCGACCGCGCTCAGAACAGGCGGGTGTGCCCGCCCTCGATGCCGCGCATCGCGTCGTAGTCGAGCACGAGGACGCGGATACCGCGGTCCTCGGCGAGGGTGCGCGCCTGCGGCGCCACCGTCTGCGCCGCCAGCACGCCCTGCACCGGCCGCAGGTGCGGATCGCGGTTCATGAGCTCGAGGTAGCGCGTGAGCTGCTCGACCGCGTCGATGTTGGCGTTGCGCTTCATCTCGACCGCGACGCTCGCCCCGGCGTCGTCGCGCGCCAGGATGTCGACCGGCCCGATGGCGGTCATGTACTCGCGGCGGACCAGCGTGTGGCCGTCGCCGAGCAGTTCGATCTGCTCCGCGAGGAGCTGCTGCAGGTGCGCCTCGACCCCGTCCTTCACCAGCCCCGGGTCGACGCCGAGGTCGTGGGTCTGGTCCGCGATGACCTCGTGGATGGACACGATCAGGCGGTCCTGGGTCTTCTTCTGCGTCACCGTCCAGACCTCGGTGATGCCACCGACGGTCTGCTCCTCGTCCGGCTCGCTCATCTCGATCGAGCACGGCGGGCTCATCCAGTTCAGCGGCTTGTAGCTGCCACCGTCGGAGTGCACGAGCAGTGAGCCGTCCGCCTTGAGCATGAGCAGACGGGTCGCGAGCGGCAGGTGGGCTGAGAGCCGGCCCGCGTAGTCGACGGAGCAGCGGGCGATGACGAGACGCACCCGGGAAGCCTAACGGGCGTCGCGTCCCGACCCGGACGGCGCGCTCGTCGCGTTGTCGGCGTTGTCGGCGCTGCCGGCCGGGAGGCGCGGCTCGCCCCCGCCGTGTCCGTCGCCGCCCCCGCGGGTCGGCCTGGCGGCGGCGCCGGTCTCACGGGCAGCACCCGACGCGAGTCCCGCCGCGATGATGAACACGAAGACGACCAGGAGCGCACCGAGCAGTCCGACGTGCTCGCCGAGGAACCCGATGAGCGGAGGACCGGCCAGGAACGCCACGTACCCGATGGTGGCGACGGCGCTGACCTTCGCGGCTGCGGTGCGGGGGTCGTCGGCGGCGGCCGACATGCCCATCGGGAAACCGAGGCTGGCACCGAGGCCCCAGAGCACGACGCCCACGATCGCGAGCGGCACGTTGTCGATGAAGATGAGCATGCCGAGGCCGACCACCGCGACGGCGGCGCTGATGCGCAGGATCGGGACGCGCCCGAACTTGTCGATGAGGGGGCTGCCGGCGACGCGACCGACGGTCATCGCCGCGAGGAACACGGTGAGCACGCCGGCACCGGCGGCGTTGTCGAGCCCGTGGCCGTCGATCATCGCGAGCGGCAGCCAGTCGTTCGCGGATCCCTCGGCCAGGGCCATGCCGAGCACGATCACACCGATGAGGATCGTGGACGGCTGCGCCCAGACCTGCATGCGGGTGAGCGGCGTGGCGACCGGGCTGGTGTCGGTGGAGACCTGCTCGGCGAAGCGGTGCTCGTCCTGGAACTTCGTGACGGCGACGAGCATCACGGCGCTCGTGATGACGACCAGCACGATGAAGTGCACGGAGACGGGGATCTCGAGCCGCTCGGCCAGGGCACCGAGCCCGGCGCCCGCCAGCGTGCCGAGGCTGAACGCGGCGTGGAACAGGGGCATGATCGTGCGCCCACCGGCCTTCTCGGCTGCGGCGCCCGAGACGTTCATCGACACGTCGCACAGGCCGTTGCCGAACCCGAAGGCGATCAGGGCGATCCAGATGGCGGCGAAGCCCCACCCGAGCGTGACCGCGATGCCGGCGAAGACCATGCCGAGTGCCAGACAGGCGGCGGCGATCTGGATCCCGCGGCGTGCGCCGAGCTTGGCGACGATGTGGCCGGCGAAGGTCAGGCCGCCGATCGAACCGACGGCCATGCCCAGGACGAGCAGACCCATCTCGAACGTGCTCGCGCCGAGGGAGTCGCGGACGCTCGGGATCCGGCCGAGCCACGTCGCGATGTCGAGCCCGGACAGGGTGAACACCACGAACACCGCGATGATCCAGGCCCTGGTGGTCGGAACGGTGCGGGTGGACGGCGTCGTCATGGTGGTCCCATCGTGCTTCGTTGCTGGTGGCCGTGGTGCGGGTCGCGCTGCGCGTTTTGTTCGGAGTCGGCCGCTATCGAATCGATTCGACCGCTTGTTCCCGCTACGCTAACCGGCGATGGACGAACCGGCAACAGCACTCGGCGCGTCGCCTTCCCGCGGCGGCGGCACCCGTCCGTCGCGCCCGACGCTGGCCGCGGTCGCCCGCGCCGCCGGTGTCGCGCCGTCGACGGCCTCGCTCGCGTTCAGCGGCAGCGGCCCGGTGTCCGAGGACGCCAAGGCCCGAGTCCTCGCCGCCGCCGCAGAGCTCGGCTACGGCGGCCCCGACCCCCGTGCGCGTTCGCTCCGCCGAGGGCGTTCCGGCGTCATCGGTGTCGTCATGGACGAGCGTCTGAGCGATGCCTTCCGTGACCCCGTCAACGTCCTGACGCTCGACGGCATCGCCGAGGTCGCCGGGGCTGCGGGCGCTTCGCTCTTGCTCGTCCGGAGTCCGCTCGATGACGAACAGGGAGCCGGCCCCCTCGTCGATGCCCCGATGGACGCCGTCGTGCTCGTCGGGTGCAACGTCCGGATCGACCCGGCCGTGGCGGTGCTGCGGCGCCGGCAGATCCCCGTCGTCGCGATCGAGGCGGACGAGATCGAGGGTGCCGTCCCTGTTCAGCTCGACAACCGGGATGCCTCGCGCCGTGCTGCTGCGTACCTGCAGGACCTCGGGCACGCCGACGTCACGGTGGTGACGCTGCCGCTCGACGCTGCTCGTCGGCGGGGGCCGATCGACGACGACCGGTTCGCCTCGGGCATCGCGTTCACGACGCTCGAACGGCTCCGGGGCGTGCGCGAGGTCTACCCCTCCGCCGTGGCGGTCGAGACGGCGGGGAGCTCGGTGGAAGAAGGACGCCTGGCCGGCGTGGAACTCTTCGCTGCCGATGGCCCTCGCCCCACCGCCGTCATCGCCCAGAGCGACCTGATCGCCGTCGGGGTGATCTCGGCTGCGCTCGACGCCGGGCTGCGGGTGCCCGAGGACGTCAGCGTCGTCGGGTTCGACGGCATCACGGTGGACGACAGCCTGTTGCACCGCACGCCGATCCGGCACCTGACCACGCTCGTGCAGCCGTTCGTGCAGAAGGGCCAGGCTGCCGCTCGTGCTGCGCTGGCGATGCTCGAGGGGGCGGAGCCGCAGCCGGCGTCGTTCATCTCGGAGTTGCGGGTGGGGGACACGACGGGGCCGCCGCCGGCTGTGCGCTGATCCCACCCCCGGATTCCGCCACACCCCTACGAGTCGGTCAGCGCAACTTCGCGACGATCACCGCGACAGGGCGGGAAGTACGACGTCATCGACGACCTCGACGATGTCGTCGCGGGACAGCGGGCCAGTGGTGAGGTGACGGGCGAGCACGAGTGCGGCGCCAGCGCTGACGCGTGATGGGCTGACAGCGCTCGAGGGGATCTCGCCACGGGCCGCGGCGCGTCCGAATGCTTCGGTCACGAGGCGTTGGCGCGGCTCGATGAGCAGTGCGACGATGCGCTGCCACATCTCGGGTCGTCGCTCTCGCTCCAGGAGAAGTGGTGCGAGGACCCGTCCGACGGGGGTGGTGAGCCCGTCCGCGAGATCGGACAGGAACGCGATGAGTTCGTCGCGGAGGTCACCGACCGGCTGGAGTCGGGTCCCCCCGGGGTGATCGCTCCGCTCCGCGGTGTCTTCGGTCCAGGCGAGGGCAGCGAGGACGAGCTGCTCCGGATCGGTCCAGCGCCGGTAGAGCGAGGCCTTGCCCGCACCGGCTGCCGCGGCGACGTTCTCGAAGGTGAGGCCCGCCATGCCGTGGTCAGCCAGCTGTTCGAGTGTGGCGGCGAAGATCGCGTGCTCGAGGTCAGCACCGCGCCGCCGGACGGGAGCGTTCACGAGATGAGTGTCCCACCGACCCACACAGCGCCCGGCTGAGCGAGGACGGCTGGGTCGACGAGGGGATCGCCGGTCGTGAGCAGGAGGTCCGCACGCAGCCCCACTTCCACACGCCCGCGGTCGTGCAGACCGAATGCCGCCGCTGCCCCGTCCGTGGCAGCGGTCAGTACCGCGCCGTTCGTCATCCCGGTGTCCCGCAAGAGGAGCATCTCCTCGTGGAGGGCCTCGCCGTGGCGAACCGGCGCGAACGGGGTCTCGTTCGCGTCCGTGCCGGCGACGACTGGCACACCGGCGGTGTGCATCCGGCGCACACTCTCGACGGCGTTCTCGAATGCGGCGTCGGCACGGTCCCCGAGCCGCGCGCGGGCCATCGCGCGCATCATGACGAGGGTCGGTGACGCGATGGTGCCCTGGTCGACCATCCGACGGACGGTCTCGCCCGGCAGCGGCCGGTCGAGCGGTGCGTGCGTGAGGATGTCGACCCCGGTGTCGAGCCCGCGGACGAACGACGCGGCGGTCACGACGTGGGCCACGGTCCGGAGCCCCCGGCGGCGTGCACCGTCGACCAGGGCCGTGATCGTTGCGACGTCGAGCGCGGGGACGTCGGTGGCGTCGGGGTCCTCGATGATGATCTTCACCAGGTCCGACCCGTTCGCGGCCCGCCAGT
The DNA here is from genome assembly GCF_015350935.1 of Curtobacterium sp. VKM Ac-2887. Lineage (NCBI taxonomy): Bacteria > Bacillati > Actinomycetota > Actinomycetes > Micrococcales > Microbacteriaceae > Curtobacterium > Curtobacterium sp. VKM Ac-2887. Next base: position 235,859 of record NZ_JADKSB010000007.1, read on the forward strand.
CCAGGTACCGCTCGGCATCGGCTGCGCTGCTCACGCCGCTCGCGTCCGGGAAGCCCATCCGAGCGATCTGGGTGCTGCCCGGCGCCGAGGCGGCCGAGCCCGCGCTGAGGAGCCCCGGTGCCCCCGGTGCTCGTCGCTGCTCGTCGACGAGGGAGTCCGGGTGTGTCCCGAGGTCGACCATCGTCGTGACGCCGGCTCGGACTGCGGACGACAGCGCCGCCGGGGAGCCCAGGTGGACGTGCGTGTCGATCAGGCCCGGGACGAGGAACTGCCCCGTTCCGTCGACGACCGGACCGCCGGCTGGAGCGACGGTCCCCGCGGGACGGACCGTGGTGATGTGTTCGTCGAACTCGACGTCGACAGCCTCGGTTGTGGTCACCCCGCCGGAGCTGGTGCGGACGTTGCGAATGGTCGTGGTCATGCGGTCTACGATACAGAATCGTTCACTACACGCAACGAGGAGCCATCGATGTCCGAACTGATCGACGTCCACGCACACTTCGTCACCGCGGACTACGTCGCAGCGGCCCGAGCAGCCGGGTACGAACAGCCGGACGGCATGCCCCGCCTGGCCGAGCTGGTCGCTCGCCGGCCAGCTCGGTGACATGGACCGCCGCGGGATCGCCCGAGCGGTCCTGTCCATCTCGTCGCCCGGAGTGCACTTCGGGGACGACGACCGAGCCGCGGAGCTCGCGCGGACACTCAACGACGAAGCCGCCGCGATCGCGGCCGCGCACCCGGACCGGTTCTCGTACTTCGCGTCCCTCCCGGTGCCGGATGTCGACAGTGCGGTCCTGGAGGCCCGGCGCACGTTGCAGGGACCGGGTGCGGTCGGCGTCGTCCTCGAGTCCAACGCGCACGGCCAGTACCTGGGAGATCCCGCGTTGGAGCCGCTCTGGGCCGAGCTCGACGCCCGCGGCGCGGCCGTCTTCGTGCACCCGACCTCGCCCGTCGGGTGGGAGCACACCGCCCTCGGGCGTCCTCGCCCGATGCTGGAGTTCATGTTCGACAGCACCAGGAGCATCGTCGACCTGGTGTTCGCCGGCGTCCTGGACCGGTACCCGGACCTGCGCGTCATCGTGCCGCACTCGGGTGCGACCCTGCCGGTCCTCTCCGACCGGATCGCCCTGTTCCAGCAGTTGTTCGGCGCCGCCGCCGGCACGATGCCTTGGAAGGACGCGATGCGGCGGCTCTGGTTCGACACGGCAGGCACGCCGTTCCCACTCGACGTGCCAGTCCTCGCCGAGGTCGCCGGGACGGATCGGCTGCTCTACGGCAGCGACTCGTGCTGGACGCCGACGCAGGGCGTGGACGCGCAGATCGCCGCGCTCGACGATGCCGAGCCACCGCGCGACGCGACGAGTTGGCGGGAACTCACGACCCGGAACGCTCGGCGTCTGCTCGACTGACTCCGGCGAGGACGCTCTGGATCGCGGGTCCGGCGATCGCGACGACGGTGTCGTGGTCGGCTGCGAGCACGGCAGGGACCCCGAAGACCTGCCGGCTCGTGATGATCCCGACGAGCATGGCCGCGGCGAGCCCAGCCCGGAGCGCACGGTCCTCGTGATCGGCGCCGGAGGCTCCGTGTACGAGGCGGGCCTGGATGAAGTCCCGCAGCTGCGCCGTCGCGTCCTCGTTGACCATCGCACCTCGGAGCATCGCCATCAGCGGTTCCGACTCCTCCGGGGCGCCTTCCCAGGCCTGTAGGAACGCCCGGACGACACGCTCGCCGAGATGCTCGTCCGGACCCTCGAAGGCCGTGTCGAAGCGCCGGAGTGCGGACGGAGACACGGCCATCACCGCTGCGAACAGGTCGGCCTTCGACCCGAAGAACTGCATCACCTGCGAAGGGTCGACGCCGGCGTCCGCCGCCACGGCCCGGATCGTCGTGCCGGCGAAACCGTCGCTGGCGAACCGCGCACTCGCCGCCGCGAGGACCGTCGTGCGGGTGCTGGCCGCCCCGGGACGGCGACCCACGCGGGAGGTCGTCGCTGCTTCCGTCGTTCCGTCCATGCCCGCAATCTACTCCGCCGACGGGTTTCTCAACACGCGTTGAGTTCTTGCCGGATCGGACGTACGCTCGCCTCGACGACGAGCCCACGGAGGACTCCCGCACGAAGGAGAACACGATGACCGACCAGAGGATGACCGTCCCCTCCACCCCGCTGCCCGCTCCGCGCACGGGTGTGCTAACCCCCTTCGAGCCCGGCACCCGAACCCTCGAGGCCGGGTTCCGGATCGCGCCGCAGTTCAAGCCGCTGCCCGTCGACACGGTGTTCGACAAGGACGTCGCGATGCAGCTGCGCGACGGCACGACCATCCACGTCGACGTGTTCCGCCCGGTCGGTACCGAGCCGGTGCCGGTGATCGTGGCATGGAGCCCGTACGGCAAGGCGCAGGGCACGTCGCTCAGCGTGATGGGGGTGTTCGGGCTCGTCGGGCTGCCGAACAGCACGGTGTCCGGGCTCGAGAAGTTCGAGGCACCGGACCCGGCGTACTGGGTCGAGCACGGCTACGCGATCTGCAACGTCGACATCCGCGGCGTGGTCGACTCCGAGGGCGACAGCGTGCTCTGGGACCGGCAAGAGGGCCGCGACGCGTACGACGTCATCGAGTGGCTGGCCGAGCAAGAGTGGTGCGACGGCAAGGTCGGCATGAGCGGCACGAGCTACCTCGCCGTGTCGCAGTGGTTCACCGCCGCCGAGCAGCCCCCGCACCTCGTCGCGATCAACCCGTGGGAGGGCGTCAGCGACGTCTACCGCGACCTCGTGATGCGCGGCGGCATGCCCGACACCGGGTTCGCACAGCAGCTGCAGGACGGCAGCTTCTTCGGGAAGGGCCAGAAGGAGGACATCCTCGCCGAGGTCGACGCCCACCCGCTGATGACCGACCTGTGGGAGCAGAAGATCCCTGACTTCTCGCAGATCGAGGTGCCGGCGTACGTCGTCGCGAGCTACTCGAACACCCTGCACACCGCCGGGACCTTCCGCGCCTGGCGTCGGATCGCCAGCGACGAGAAGTGGCTCCGGATCCACAACACCCAGGAGTGGCCGGACTACTACGACCCGGCGAACGTCGAGGACCTCCGCCGGTTCTTCGACCACTTCCTCAAGGGCGCCGACAACGGGTGGGAGACCACTCCGACCGTCCGGTACTCGGTCCTCGACCTGCAGGGCGGAGACGAGGTCGCCGTGCCGGCTGAGTCGTTCCCGCCGCAGGACGCCGCTTCGACGAAGTACCACCTCGACGCCCGAACGCGAACGCTGACCACGGCCGCGCCCGAGGCACCTGCAGAAGCGTCCTACGCCGTCGACGCGAACCCGGACGCCGTCTCGTTCCTGACCCGCTTCGACGAGGAGACCGTCCTGGTCGGGTACCCGAAGGCGCACCTGTTCGTCGAGGCCCGGGGCGCCGACGACATGGACCTGTTCGTCCTCGTCCAGAAGCTCGACCGCTGGGGAACGCCGCTGCAGGCGTTCACCGTGCCGAACCAGTCGGCGATGGCGCACGACCTCACCGACCACGGCGCGACGATCCTGCGCTACAAGGGCTCCGACGGACGCCTCCGCGTGTCCGCCCGGCACCTCGACGAGGCGCTGTCGACCGACGACGTCCCCGCGCACTCGTTCGACCGCGTCGAGAAGCTCGCTGCCGGGCAGGTCGCCGAGATCGAGATCGACCTGTTCCCGGTCGGCCTGCGCTTCCACGCGGGCGAGCAGCTGCGGTTCATCGTGAGCTCCCGCAACCTGCTCGGCACGCTCATGCCGGCGATCCGCGAGTACGTCGGCGCGAACACCGGGCGGCACGTCGTGCACACCGGCGGCGACCAGGCCTCGTACCTCCAGCTCCCCGTCCGGGCCGCACGGTGACCGGCGCGACCGTCCGCCTGGCCGGCGAGGACACCGACTCGACCATCGACGGGTTCGAGCTGTTCTCCGCCCGCCGGGCGCTCGCGCTCCTGAAACGGAAGCTCGGCCGGGTCCAGCTGCTCGAGCTGCTCGAGGACGAGATCGCTGCGGGTGACGCGTTTCTCCGCGCCCACCTCGGACGCTCCGGCGGCGAGCAGGCAACCGGCACGACCACGCTCCGTGCACGGGGCATCAGTGCCGCGCAGTTCGGTGCGTGGCTCGGCGCCGCGTTCGCCCGCGAGGACGTCATGCTCGCCGGACACCCGGAGCACTACGGGATCCACGCCGAGCCGGGGCGCAACGTGAACATCGTCGAGACCCTCGACGAGTACGTCTGCTCGTTCTTCATGCGCCCCTGGGACGACAGTGCCGTCGTCGAGCAGGAGCTGCCCGCCGCAGAAGCGCCTGCCGGTCGCCGGTCGCACATGCTGTTGGCGGACGGGACGGTGATCGGCTCGATCGCGAACTCCTTCGACGAGGAGCAGGACGGCTTCACCGCACGTCTGTCCGTCACCCTGCCGGCGACCTGCGCCCCGGCGGTGATCGAGCAGCACCTCGAGCACTTCGCCGTCGAGTTCCGCACCTGGATCCGCCGAGCCGCCAACGAGCGGTGACCGTAGCAGCGCAGTCCGGTAGCCCATCGGTCATCGAGACGGTGGCTCAGGGCAGCGTTCGTTCCCACGTCGACGTCGGCCGCTCCGCGCGCGACCGTGAGCTGCGAGTCCTACTGCCAGGTGGCGGTGTCGGGGTCGATGCCGCGGGCGCGTGCGCCGGCGTCGATGATGCGACGCAACCATGAGGCGAGCCCGGCTCGGATGCCGTCGTAGTGTGCGGCGTACCCCGGATCGGCTTCGTACATGCGGCCGAGGACGACCTGCATCTGCCGGGTGATCGGGAAGTAGGCGGAGAACACCTCGCGGTGCTGTTCAACGAGAGCGTCCGCGGCCGGGCTGCCGGGTTCGACACCAGCATCCATGGCGTCGGCAAGGGCCTGATCAAGCGCCGCAGACGCATCGGCGACGGCCTGCCAGTCGTCCACGGTGCGTGACGCCGAGCGTTCGGCGTAGTGCCGCCACTCCGGCGTATCGCCGTAGAGTTGCCGCGCCTCAGCCGGCCACTGCGGATTCCATCCAGGCCCGAACGTCGCGGTCTGCTCCTCATTGGTCATGAGCAGCCCGTGCTCGTGGGCGTCGGCCATCCGGGCCAGGTCATCGCCCAGCGCGCTGAGATGCTCGATCCGCGCCGCAAGCTGGGACTGCTGGGCGCGCAGCGCAATGACAACGGCCGCACTCGGATCGTCGAGAACGTTCCGAATGGCTTCCAGGTCGAGCCCCAGCTCGCGGTAGACGACGATGCGCCGCAGCCGCTCGACGTCGTCTTCGGCATAGAGCCGGTACCCGGCAGCTGACCGTGACGACGGCCTCGCAAGGGCGATCTCGTCCCAGTGATGCAACGTCCGGACCGTCACGCCCAGGCGCGCCGCGGCCTGACCAACAGTCAGGTCCACGGCGTCGCTGTCATCAGGCATGCGCTCCATTCTTCTCGCCGTCGGCGTCAGGTGCGGTGATGCCGATCGCTTCGAGGTTCTTGGCGGTCTGGCTGGTCGGCTCGAAGGGTTTCGCGGCAGTGAAGACGACTCGCACCTTCTCCGGCGTGATCACCTCGACATCGCGGGTGCCCCAGGGCGTGTCCCGCGGCTCGCTCACCACGCCCGCGTCGTGGGCTCGGCACGCGGTGACGAGGGTGTCGATCTGGTTCAGGACGCACGCGAAGCTGAAGCTCACCGCCGGCGCCTGATCCGGAGCGGACGCGGTTGGGACCAGCAGGACGTCCTGAAAGGCCCACCGGCGCAGGTGCACGAGCTGGCCCGGCACGCTGAACAGGTCGAAGAAGCCCAGGCCGCGGGTCCAGAAGTCGACGGAAGCGGCCAGGTCGGTTGTCGGGATCGTCACGAACGACGGCATCCCGTAGATCCCGTGGAACGGCTCAGGCGCGACCACGTCAGGGCCGGGGGCGGGGACCGGGCTCATCTCAAAGGCGTTGTAGTAGCTGCTCATGGGTCCACGTTCTGCCCTCACGCGGCGTGAGGGTCAAATCGGGGAACTCTGGGACCAACCTGTTGGCCCGGTTCACCGAGTTGGCGGCCCGCGTCCGGAGAACGATCGTCCTCCGGACACCGTCAGACTCGCGCAACACGCCGCCTGTGAGCGGGGTCGTTCGGTGTCGTCGTTTCCGCA
>NZ_JADKSB010000008.1:0-228383 GCF_015350935.1 Curtobacterium sp. VKM Ac-2887
CTCCACACCGCACTCGGGGCGGCACCGCTGGTGCACTCGGACCAGGGCATCCACTACCAGCACCGGTCCTGGCGGTCACTGCTGGCAGCTGCCGGCGCGTCCCAGTCGATGTCGCGAAAGGGCAACTGCCACGACAACGCGATCATCGAGAACTTCTTCGGCCATCTGAAAGCCGAGATGTTCCACCCAACCCATTTCGACAGCATCACCACGCTCGACACCGCGATCCACGACTACATCACCTGGTGGAACACCGACCGCTCCCAGGCACGACTCGAGGGCATGAGCCCGGTTCAATACCGAGCTCACGCCCTCGCGGCCTAATCTGACTTCACGGTCCAACAAACTGGGACCAGTTCACCCGCACCGCGCCTCCAGGCCGCCGTTTGGTCTCGTCCACGGCGTCTGCTACTGTTCTCGAAGCCAAAGACCGCCGGATGTCGTGCTGCGTGCAGCATGACCGAAGGTCCTCACTCGTGAGGCATCCCGCGCAGGTGTTCCGAACCACTCCCACCATCTGGTGAGAGCAGCTCCGAGCCTCTGCGCCGGAGCTTTTTTCGTTCGTGGACCTGGGGCTACCGGCAAGAAACCCCAAGGAGAACCATGGCGAACAAGGAAGCTGCGGTCGCCGAGCTCACGGAGTCCTTCCGTAGCTCGAACGCCGTTCTGCTCACCGAGTACCGCGGTCTCACGGTCGCGCAGCTCAAGGAGCTCCGCAACTCGATCCGTGAGCACGCCACGTACGCCGTGGTGAAGAACACGCTGACCAAGATCGCGGCGAACAACGCCGGCATCTCCTCGTTCGACGAGGAACTCGCCGGTCCGTCCGCTCTCGCCTTCGTCCACGGTGACACCGTCGCCGTCGCGAAGTCGCTGCGTGCATTCGCCAAGGCGAACCCCGAGCTCGTGGTGAAGGGCGGTTACTTCGACGGTAACCCGCTCACCGCGACCGAGGTGGACAAGCTCGCCGACCTCGAGTCCCGTGAAGTTCTGCTCGGCAAGCTCGCCGGCGCCTTCAAGGCCTCGCTGTTCGGTGCTGCGTACCTGTTCCAGGCCCCCCTCTCGCAGGCCGTCCGCACCGTGGACGCCCTTCGCGAGAAGCAGGAGTCCGCGGCCTGATCAGGCTCGCGTTCCACAACCACACGTATTACTGAGTAGTAGGAGAAAATCATGGCGAAGCTTTCGCAGGACGAGCTCATCGAGGCCTTCAAGGAGCTCACGCTCATCGAGCTCTCGGACTTCGTGAAGAAGTTCGAAGAGGTCTTCGAGGTCACCGCTGCTGCCCCGGCCGCTGCTGCCGCTCCGGCCGCCGCTGCCCCGGCCGAGGCCGCTGAGGAGAAGACCGAGTTCGACGTCATCCTCAAGTCCGCTGGTGACAAGAAGATCCAGGTCATCAAGGAGGTCCGTGGCCTGACGTCGCTCGGCCTCGGTGAGGCCAAGGCGCTCGTCGAGACCGCCGACGCCAAGATCCTCGAGGGTACGAACAAGGAGACCGCCGAGAAGGCGAAGGCGACCCTCGAGGCCGCTGGCGCCACGATCGAGCTCGCGTAGTCTCGACCGTTCGGTTCACGAAGGCCGCTGCCCCTCGGGGTGGCGGCCTTCGTCGTTGCCGGGGGTGTGGTGCGTGCGTGCGTGGCCCGAGACTCGGGGTGAGCGACACTTCTCGCGACGAAGAAGCCGAGATCGGTCGCTCACCCCGAGTCTCGATCTGCCGGGCCCGAGACTCGGGGGATCAGACGATGATCCTGTGCTGGCGGAACAGGGCGCGGAGTCGGTCAGGATCGACGAGATGCCACCAGGTCGGACGGACGACACTCCGGACCCCGGGTACCGAACGGATCCGGTCCTCTCGGACCTTCTCGTGCCAGACGGCATCACCCGGGGCGCGGCCAGCGAGCATTCCCCGATCGGTGTACTTTTGCTTGCCGTCGAACTCGACGACGACGCCGGTGTCCTCGAACCAGAAGTCGACCCGGTCCACTGCGCCGCTCGTGTGCCGGAACTCGTGCTGCGCGGCCGGACGAGGGAACCCGAGTTCGACCATCCGTACCGCCGCGTACGACTCTCCGACCGACTCGTGCAGCGGGTCGAGCGCCTCGTAGACCGTTCGGCACCTGACGGATCCGCGTCTGGGGCGCATCGGGAGTGCTGCCTCGAAGTCTTCGACCGAGAGCGTTCCTCGGCGAACCGCGTCGTCGATCGCCACCGCCGCCACGGACGGCTCGAGGGTCGTGGCGAGGTCGACAGCGGTGCGCAGCGCACTGGTGAGCCGCACGCCGGCGAACGAGGACGGCCTCGTGCCGGTCTCCGGAGGACCAGCGTGCCGCACGAGGTGGGCTCGGTGTTCCGTCTTGCGCGTTGCACCGTCGGTCACGTGCACGCGTTGCGGGGGAGAACCGATGAGTGGCCAGCCGTACGCGATCGCGGCCGTCAGGTGGGAGAAGGCAGCGTCGTCACGGAGCTGCGGCACCAGAGCGCGTGCGATCAGGAGGTGTTGTTCGGTGCTGCTGACCTCCCGCCAGACCTGCGCGTCGACGTAGACGCCATCGGTGATCCGGACGAGCTGGCCCGCGCGGTGTCGCCGCTGGAGCAAGCGGGATCCGGTCGGGTCGAGACTCGTCGCTCGGAGAAGGCGCGTTCGTTCGGTCGTCATGGCTGGAGCCTCGCGGCCCGACGTGCGTCAGGTGCTCCGCGCGAGCCGGCCTGTGGAGAGTTCTTCGTGGCGGGGGAATGTGGACGAGACTCGGTGCTGCCCCCGCGATACTCGCGGTGAACGACACTTCTCGCTTGCCTGAGCGCGAGAAGTGTCGCTCAAACCGAGTCTCGGGGCTGGGCCGGGCGGTCAGCGCAAGGTGCTGTGACGGCGGCCGTAGGCCAGGTAGAGCACGGCGCCGACGACCATCCAGATGCCGAAGGCGATCCACGTCGTTGCGCCGAGGAACACCGCCAGGAGGACGCAGCTCAGGGCACCGAGGATCGGCACGACGGGGAACAGCGGGACGCGGTACGAGCGCTCGAGGTCGGGCTGCGAGCGACGGAGCACGATGACCGACACGTTGACGAGCGCGAACGCCACGAGGGTGCCGATGCTGGTGGCGTCGGCGAGCTCGCCCAGGGGGACCAGGGCGGCGACGATCGTGACCGCGATGCCGATGATCAACGTGTTCGCGATGGGGGTGCCGGTGCGCCGCGAGACCCGACCGAAGACCTTCGGGACCAGGCCGTCGCGGGCCATGGTGAGCAGGATCCGGGTCTGGCCGTAGAGCACCGTCAGCACGACGCTCGCGATCGCGACGACCGCGCCGATCGAGAACACCAGCGCGACGAGGGGCTGACCCGTGACGTCCACCACGATGCGGACGAGCGAGGCCTCGGAGGACGAGAAGTCGGTCCACGAACGGGCACCGATCGCGGCGATGGCGACGAGGATGTACAGCGCCGTGATGAGCGCGATCGAACCGATGATCGCCCGGGGGAGGTCGCGGCGGGGGTCCTTCGCCTCTTCGCCGGCGGTGGAGGCGGCGTCGAAACCGATGTACGAGAAGAAGAGCCTGGAGGCCGCAGCGGTCACCCCGGCGGCACCCATCGGTGCGAGCGGTTCGAAGTTCTGCGCCTGGAAGGCCGTGAAGGCGACGACCACGAAGAACACGAGGAGTGCGATCTTCACGACGACCATGACGGTGTTCACCCAGGCGCTCTCGCGGGCTCCGGGGATCAGGACCACGTTGTCGAGCAGGACCAGGACGGCCGCCGGCAGGTTCACGACGCCGCCGTCCCCCGGGGGCGCGGACAGTGCCGTCGGCAGGTGCAGCCCGAACACACGCAGGGTCTCGTCGACGTACTCGCTCGCGCCGACCGCGACCGCTGCCACCGAGACGGCGTACTCGAGGACGAGGCACCACCCGCAGACCCAGGCGATGCCCTCGCCCATCGTGGCGTAGGTGTAGGAGTAGCTCGACCCCGAGGTCGGGACGGCTCCGGCCATCTCGGCGTAGGACAGCGCCGAGAGCAGGGCCGCGATCCCGGCGACGACGAAGGAGATCCACACGGCCGGGCCCGCGAGCGGCACGGCCGTGCCGAGCACCACCAGGATGCCGGTCCCGAGGGTCGCGCCGACACTGATCATCGTCAGGTGCCAGACACCGAGCGACCGGCGGAGCGGTTCGCCGTTGACGCCGACGGCTGCCTCGGACTGCAGTTGCTCGATCGGCTTGCGGCGGGCGAGCTGCTGGCGGAGGGACGTGGGACGGGACGGCGCGGACGTCATGGGACCTCGGTGGTGCGGGGGCGGGGACGGCACATGCTCGCACGCCCCCTGAACGGGGTCAAATACGGCCGTCGGACTGCACCGCGGAACGGCGGTCGTCGAGCGCGCGCCGATGTCCGACCGCGGGGATACGGTTGCTGCATGAGCATGGGCGGCGGGATGCGCGGGGGCGGCGGTGGCGGTGGTCCGCGCGGCGGCGGCCGGATCTCCAGCGGTGACTTCCGTGCGCAGAAGGCCGCCAACGCCGAAGCGCCGAAGATCCCGCACCTGGTGAAGCGGATCGCCGGGCTGTTCGTCCCGCACCGGCGGTCGATCGTCCTGACGGTCGTCCTCGTGCTGATCGGCGCGGCGATCTCGGTGATCCCGCCGCTGTTGACGCAGCAGGCGTTCGACCGGGGCCTGTTCCCACCCTCCGGCAGCCCCGACGTCCCGGTGCTGGTCGAGCTCGTTTCGGCGATGGTGTTCCTCTGGATCGCGAGCGCCGGGGTGGGCGTCTGGCAGACCTACCTGACGGCGACGGTCGGCAACAAGGTCATGGGTGCCATGCGGATGCGCCTGTTCGGGCACCTGCAGCGCATGGAACTCGCGTTCTTCACGCGCACGAAGACCGGTGTCATCCAGTCCCGCCTGCAGAACGACGTCGGCGGCGTCGCGAGCGTGCTGAACAACACGATCTCGTCGGTGCTCGGCAACACCGTCACGGTCATCGCCGCCATCGTCGCCATGCTGTTGCTGAGCTGGCAGATGACCCTGGTCGCGGTCGTGCTGCTGCCGTTGCTCGTCATCGCGCAGCGTCGGGTCGGGCAGGTCCGTGCCCGCATCGCCGGGCAGACGCAGGAGTCGCTGTCCGACATGACGGCGATCACGCAAGAAGCACTGAGCGTCTCCGGCATCCTGCTGGCCAAGAGCTTCAACCAGCAGCGCAGTGAGACCCGCCGCTACGGAGACGAGAACCGCAACCAGATCCAGTTGCAGGTCCGCCAGCAGATGTCCGGGCAGTGGTTCTTCGCGATCGTGCAGATCTTCCTGTCGATCATCCCGGCGATCATCTACCTCGTCGCGGCCTGGCTGATCATCGGCGACGTCCCGATCACCGCCGGCACCATCGTCGCGTTCACGACGGTGCAGTCGCGCTTGCTGTTCCCGACGGTCGGACTGCTCCGGGTGGTGCTCGACCTGCAGACCTCCGGAGCGCTGTTCGCTCGGATCTTCGAGTACTTCGACCTGAAGCCCGCGATCACCGACTCGCCCACGGCGAAGCCCGTCGACGACACCATGGTCGGTCACGTCGCGTTCGACGACGTGACGTTCACGTACCCGGACGGCGAGGCCGACAAGCCGACGCTCCGCGGGGTCTCGTTCGACCTCCGACCCGGGCAGTTCGCCGCCTTCGTCGGGCCGTCGGGCGCGGGCAAGACCACCGTGTCGTACTTGGTGCCACGGTTGTACGAGGCGACCAAGGGTTCCGTGCGGTTCGCCGGACAGGACGTCCGCGACCTCGTGCACGAGGACCTCATGCGCCACGTGGGGATCGTCAGCCAGGAGACGTACCTGTTCCACGCGACGATCGGCGACAACCTGCGCTACGCCAAGCCGGACGCGACCGACGACGAGGTCGAACGGGCGGCACGCGCGGCGAACATCCACGACACGATCGCCTCGTTCCCGGACGGCTACGACACGGTCGTGGGGGAACGTGGTTACCGACTGTCCGGCGGCGAGAAGCAGCGGATCGCGATCGCGCGGGTGCTCCTGAAGGACCCTCCCGTGCTCGTGCTCGACGAGGCCACGAGCGCGCTCGACTCGATCTCGGAGCGCGTGGTGCAGACCGCGCTCGACACCGCAGCCGCGGGGCGCACCACCATCTCGATCGCGCACCGGCTGTCGACGATCCGGGACGCCGACGTCATCTTCGTGCTCGACCACGGGCGGATCGTCGAGCAGGGGACGCACGACGAACTCCTCGCGCTGGACGGCACCTACGCGCTCCTGCACCGGCAGCAGAACACCCCGGCGGACGCCGTCGGCCGCTGACCCCGCCGATCACGGCCACCGACCTGCGGGCGGGCGCGCCGATCGGACACGCGCCCCCAGACCGGACGGGAGGCCCGTGGCGGCCCCGCCACGGGCCTCCCGTCCGACACGGGGCACGACCAGGGCGAGGCGCACGTCACGACCCAGCAGAACGCGGTGTCGGCGTCCTAGACTCGGGCCCGTGCGTTACGCGAACTCCGTGGTCGACCTCGTCGGTGACACCCCGCTCGTCAAGCTCAACCGGGTCACCGAGGGCGTGCGCGCGACCGTCCTGGTGAAGGTGGAGTACCTCAACCCCGGCGGGTCGTCGAAGGACCGCATCGCCACGCGCATCATCGATGCTGCCGAGGCCTCTGGTGACCTCCGGCCAGGCGGGACGATCGTCGAACCCACGTCGGGCAACACCGGGGTCGGGCTGGCCCTCGTCGCCCAGCAGCGCGGTTACCGGTGCGTGTTCGTGCTGCCGGACAAGGTCGGCGAGGACAAGCGCAACGTCCTGACGGCGTACGGCGCCGAGATCGTCGTCACACCGACGGCAGTGGCGCCCGAGCACCCGGAGTCGTACTACTCGGTGTCCGACCGGCTCGTCCGCGAGATCCCCGGCGCTTACAAGCCGAACCAGTACGCGAACCCGAACGGCCCCCGCAGCCACTACGAGACCACCGGTCCGGAGATCTGGCGCGACACCGAGCAGCAGATCACCCACTTCGTCGCGGGCGTCGGGACGGGTGGCACCATCTCGGGCACCGGGCGCTTCCTGAAGGAGGCGTCCGACGGCCGTGTCCGCATCGTGGGGGCCGACCCCGAGGGTTCGGTCTACTCCGGCGGCACCGGCCGGCCGTACCTGGTCGAGGGTGTGGGCGAGGACTTCTGGCCGACCGCGTACGACCCCGAGGTGCCGGACGAGATCATCGCGGTGTCGGACGCCGACTCGTTCGCGATGACCCGCCGCCTGGCGCGGGAAGAGGGCCTGCTCGTGGGCGGGTCCAGCGGGATGGCGGTCGTCGCAGCGCTGCGGGCCGCCCGCGACCTGACCGAGGACGACGTCGTCGTGGTGCTGCTGCCCGACGGCGGTCGCGGCTACCTCGGCAAGATCTTCAACGACCGGTGGATGCGCTCGTACGGCTTCGCCGAGACCGACGAGGCCCGCACCGTCGGGTCGCTCATCGCCGGCAAGGACGGCCGTCTGCCCGACCTGGTGCACGCGCACCCGGCGGACACCGTGCGCGAGGTCGTCGACATCATGACCAAGTACGGGGTGTCCCAGATGCCCGTGCTCAGCGCGGAACCGCCGGTCGTCATCGGCGAGGTCATCGGGGCCGTCGCCGAGAAGGACCTGCTCGAACAGGTCTTCACCGGTGCCGCGAAGATGACGGACGCCCTGACCGGTTTCGTGGGCGAACCGCTCCCGTTGATCGGCGTGGGCGAGTCCGTGTCCGCAGCGCGTCGAGCCCTCGAGACGGTGGACGCCCTGCTCGTCGTCGAGGACGGCAAGCCGGTCACGGTCCTGACCCGCCACGACCTACTGACCTACCTCTCCGAGTAAGGAACGCAGCCAGCATGACCGAGTTCAGCACCCGCGCCGTCCACGCCGGCCAGGAGCCCGACGGCCCCACCGGCGCCGTCATCCCGCCGATCCACCTGACGTCCACCTACGTGCAGGACGGCATCGGCGGGATGCGGAACGGCTACGAGTACTCCCGTGCCGGCAACCCGACGCGCGACTCCCTGCAGACGCTGCTCGCCGACCTGGACGGCGGCGTGGCCGCGTACTCGTTCGCGTCCGGTCTCGCCGCCGAGGACGCCCTGCTCCGGGCGGCGCTCCGTCCCGGGGCCCGCGTCGTGATGGGGAACGACGTGTACGGCGGGACCCACCGTCTGGTCAGCCGACTGCACGTGCCGTGGGGCGTCGAGCTCGTCGTCGTCGACATGAGCGAGCTCGACCAGGTCCGGGCCGCGCTGCAGGGCGCCCCCGAGGACACCGTGCTCTGGGTCGAGACGCCGACCAACCCGCTCATGAAGATCGCCGACATCGCCGGACTCGCGACCCTCGGGCACGAGGCCGGTGCACTCGTCGTCGTGGACAACACCTTCGCGTCGCCGTACCTGCAGCAGCCGCTGTCGCTCGGTGCCGACGTCGTCGTGTACTCGACGACGAAGTACCTGGGTGGCCACTCCGACGTCGTCGGTGGGGCCGTCGTGCTCGCCGACCAGGAGCTCGCGGCGAAGGTGCAGTTCCTGCAGTTCGGCGCCGGTGCGATCTCGTCGCCGTTCGACGCCTTCCTGACCACCCGCGGCATCAAGACCCTGGCGGTCCGGATGGAGCGGCACTCCACGAACGCGCAGGCCGTCGCCGAGGCGCTCGTCGCAGCGCCGGGCATCGAGCGCGTCTACTACCCGGGGCTCACCGACCACCCGGGGCACGACATCGCCGCCCGCCAGATGCGCGGGTTCGGCGGGATGCTGTCCGTCGCACTGTCCGGCGGCCCGGACGCGGCCCGGCGCTTCGCGGAGTCCACGGAGCTGTTCGCGCTGGCCGAGTCGCTCGGGGGTGTGGAGTCGCTCATCGGGTACCCGAGCGAGATGACGCACGCCTCGGTGAAGGGCACGGAGCTCGCGGTGCCCGAGAACGTGGTGCGGCTGTCCGTCGGCATCGAGGGCGCGGGCGACCTGATCGCGGACCTGCAGCATGCGCTGACGCGCTGACGCGGACCTGCAGCAGGCGCTGACGCGCATCGCGCGTGGTCCGCGCCCCGCGTCGTCGGCGGTGTCGCCCCTCGCCCCTACGATGAGCGGGTGAGCACCACGGCGACGAGGACGGGCCTGCTGAGCGGCCGGTACGCCCTCGCGACGATCGGCATGGTCGCCATCGTGGGCGTCGCGGCGTTCCAGAACCTGGCGATGACGACGATCATGCCGGTGATCAGTCGCGACCTGGACGGCGAGGCCCTGTACGCCCTGGCCTTCGCGGCACCGCTCGCGGCCGGGGTGCCCGGCATGGTGCTCGCTGGCAACTGGACGGACCGCGCCGGCGGCCGGATCGTCGCCTGGGTCTCCGCGCTGCTGTTCGCCGTCGGGACCGCCGTGGTCATGCTCGCGCCGACGATGGAGGTCTTCCTAGTCGGTCGACTGGTCGAGGGCTTCGGCGCCGGCGCGATCGACGTCGTGCTGTACGTGCTCGTGGCCCGGATCTTCCCCGCCGAGCTGCACGGACCGGTGTTCGCCGGGTTCGCGGCCGCGTGGGTGGTCCCGGCGCTCATCGGCCCGGCGATCGCCGGCATCGTCACCGACACCTGGAACTGGCACTGGGTCTTCGCGGGTGCGCTCGTGATCGCCGTGGGAGCGTTCACCGTGCTCGTGCCGACGCTCGGGCGGCTGCAGGCACCGGCGGTCGAGCTGCGACCGCCGTGGCAGCGGACCCGGATCGGGTGGTCGGTCGCCGCGGCCGTGTCGATCCTGCTGCTGAACGTCGCGCCGGACCTGACCCCGTGGGGGATGGTGGCCGCGGTCGTGGTCGGCCTGGTCGGGACGTGGTTCGCGCTGCGCCCGCTGCTGCCGACCGGCACCTTCCGCGCCGCCGCGGGCCTGCCCTCGGTGGTGCTGCTGCGCGGGCTCGTGGCGGCGTCGTTCTTCGGCAGCGAGGCGTACGTGCCGTTCCTGCTGCAGGCGAAGCACGGTCTGTCCGCATCGGCAGCGGGGCTCGCGCTGACCGTCGCCGCGCTCAGCTGGGCGGCCTCGAGTTGGGCGCACGGTCGGCTGGGGGAGCAGCGCCTGACCGCACGTCGGACCTTCGGTGTCGGACTCGTGCTCGTCCTGGTGAGCCTGCTGGCGGCCTTCGCGGTGGCGACGCTCGACCTGCCGTGGTGGGTGCTCGTCGCCGGCTGGTTCGTCGGCGGCGCGGGAATGGGGGCGATCTACCCGCGGACGTCGATGCTCACCCTGCGGTTCTCGGGCGAGGGCGACGACGGCTTCGCGAGCTCGGCGCTCACCATCGCCGACGCCGCGGGCAGCGTCATCGGCCTGGCGGTCACCGGGCTGCTGTTCACCGCGACCGGCGGCGCCGAGGGCACGGTGTCCTTCCCGCTGGTCTTCGCGGCGATGATCTGCTTCGCCGCACTGGCGATCGCCGCGGTCCGGCGGCTCGGACCCGTCCCCGCGCCGGTGTCGTCGGCGTCGCCGGACCGCGCAGCCGGGTAGCGTGGCAGACCGGACCGAAGAGGAGACACCCGTGGTGCGCATCGTCGCTGCAGCCGTCGTCCTGACGGCCGCCCTCGCGTTGGCCGGCTGCCAGGGCACGACCTCCGCTGCGCCCACGCCGGTGCAGAGCACGGACCTGACCAGCTCCGACGGCGGGTTCGACAAACAGGCCGTCATCGGCGTCGTGCTGGTCGACGACGACGCGGCCCTGGGCGAGGACCTGCGGACCGGCCTGTCCGATGCCGGGTTCCGTCCCGACGTCCGGGTCGCACCCGCGTCCGGCGCGGCGGCGTCCCAGCGGACCGCGGTCGCCCAGCTCGTCCGCAAGGGCGCCAAGGCCCTGCTCGTGCACGCGGCTCGGCCGTCCGCGCTCACCGGGGTGATCCAGACCGCGCACGACGCCGGTGTCGTGGTGGTGTCCCTGGGCGATCCGCTGCCGGCGAGCGGTACCGGCGGCGACGGTGTGTCGGCCGACTACCGGGTGCCCGCAGCGGCGGACGACGCAGACCTGGCGGCCACCGCGGTCGAGGTCGTGCAGTCGTTGCAGCGCGGCGAGAAGCCGGAGACCGAACCGAGCGACGGCGAGTCGACCGACGCCGAGTGAGCCGAGGCGAGCCGCGCCAGCAGGCCGGTCAGCGCCGTGCCACCAGGCGGCTCAGCTCAGCTCCACCAGGCCGGGAACGACAGCGTGATCGTCTCGACCAGCGCCTTCCGCGACCGTCGGGGCCCGGCGAGCCACGCTTCGATCGCCCCGACGAAGCCCTGCGCGACGTAGCCGGCGGCCACGTCGTCGAGGAGCTCCGGGCGGCGGTCGGCGTCGAGTTCGCGGATGTGCAGGGCACTCGACTCGGTGAAGTGGCCCACGAGCAGCCGGTGCAGTGACGCGTCGTTCGGGTCCGGCAGTGCCTTGGCGTAGATGTCGCGGTGGGTGGTCACGTGCTCGACGACCGCGTTGATGCCCCGCCGTGTGATGGTCGCGAGCTCGGCCGCGTCGGCTCCGCGGGCGGCTGCGGCCCGTCGGTCGTCGGCGTCGTCCTGCCGGATGCGGTCGAGCTCCGGCGTCAGCACGTCGGCGAGCAGCGATCCGGGGGAGACCGCGTGCGAGTAGAACGTCGCGCGGTTGATGCCGGCGGCACGGGTGACGTCCGCGACGGTGATCTCGGAGACGGGGCGGTCGGCCGCCAGTCGCAGGATCGCTTCGCGCAGGGCGGCGGTCGTGTGCAGGATCCGGGCATCCACCATGACGCCCACCCCCTTCTGATCCGGTTCACCCGGAGGCCCCCGAGCAGTCCGACGGTACCGCATGGCACGGGATCGGCACGCTGACGGCGGGTGGCAACACGCGGGCAATCCGAGCCGACCGCGTCGGGAGCGCTCCTGCGGCCCGTAGGATGGTTCCGCGGACGAATCGATTCGATCGACGCCGCGATCACCTCCCCGCCCCTCACCGCCGAAGGACTCCTGCTCGTGACCGCGCCCGCCACCACCGGTTCGCTCCGGGTCGTCCTGCACCCCGGAGACTCCCTCTCCCGTGGGCAGCGACTCGTCTACGTCTTCGTCCTGGGCGCCCTGACGGCGCTCGGGCCGTTCACGATCGACCTGTACCTGCCGGCGTTCCCGGCGATCAAGGAGCAGTTCGGCGTCACCGACGGCGCCGTGCAGCTGACGCTCACGGCGACGACGCTCGGGTTCGCGTTCGGGCAGCTGCTCGTCGGTCCGTGGAGCGACAAGGTCGGCCGCCGGCTGCCGCTCATCATCGCGACGACGGTGCACATCGCCGCGTCGATCGGCGCGGCGACCGCTCCCGACATCGAGCTCCTCGCGGTGTTCCGCGTGCTCCAGGGCATGGGCGCGGCCGCCGGCGGTGTCGTCGCGATGGCCACCGTCCGCGACCTGTTCGGCGGCAAGCCGCTCGTCCGGATGCTGTCCCGCTTGGCGATGGTGAACGGGCTGGCGCCGATCCTCGCGCCGCTCATCGGCTCGCAGATGCTCCAGTTCACCAGCTGGCGTGGCATCTTCGTCTTCCTCGCCTGCTACGGCCTGGCCGTGGTGATCGCGTCGATCCTGCTCATCGTCGAGACCCTGCCCCCGGCCCGTCGTCGCGAGGCCGGGCACTCGACGATCGGTCAGCGGTACAAGGCGCTGTTCTCCGACCGGATCTTCGTTGGGGTCGCGCTCATCGGGGCGATGGTGTTCAGCGGGTTGTTCTCGTACCTCAGCTCGTCGCCGTTCCTGTTCCAGGGCGTCTACGGACTCGACGCCCAGCAGTACGGGCTGCTCTTCGCGGTGAACTCGGTGGGCGTCGTGCTCGGTGTGCAGATCTCCGCGCGGTTGGCGCAGCGCGTCGGGCCGCAGTGGATCCTGGCGTGCTCGACGGCGACGCTGTTCCTGGCGTCGATCGCGATCATCGTGCTCGACCAGCTCGGCGCGGGGCTCGTGGGCGTGCTCGTGCCCCTGTGGTTCTTCATCGCGGCGTGCGGGTTCTCGTTCCCCCTCGTCCAGGTCATCGGCCTGGCTGCGCACGGCAAGGAGGCCGGAACGGCGGCGTCGCTGCTCGGCGCCCTGAACTTCGGCGTCGCCGGCCTGATCTCGCCGATCGTCGGTTGGCTCGGCATCACCACCGCGACCCCGATGGCGATCGTGATGGCCTCGACCTCGGTGATGGCCATCCTGATCCTGTGGTTCGTGGTGCGGCCCCGGACGGTCCCCGAGCTCACGCACTGACGCGTTCTCCACAGCTGCCCGGATCAGCCGGACAGCGGCCCCCGCGCGTCCATAGGCTGTGCCCATGAGCGACGCGGTGGAGCAGGCACGGGCAGCGGCCGAGGCCGCCGGGCAGGCAGCGGACGAGGCACGCCGGCTGGCCGACGAAGCCGTGCAGCGGGCCGAGGAGCTCGCCGCCGCACTCGCCGGACAGGAGGCCCGGCTCGCCCCCGACGCGGAGCCCGCCTCCGCCACCCCACCGGCTCCAGAGCCCACCACCGCAGGACCCACCGCAGCCGTCCCGGACGACGCGACGGCGGCTCCCGACGCGGCCGTCCCGGCACCGGCGGACGCCCCGGCGGCCGGCACCGCGCCTCCCGGCAGTGGCGCAGCCCCGCTCGGGCCGGACGCCGTCGCCGCGATCCGCACCGGCTACACCGTCGAGGGGCAGGCGCTCGAACTCGGTGCCCTGGTGAACGGCGAGGCGCAGCCCGACGTCCAGGTCCGCATCCCGCTCGGCATGCTGAACCGGCACGGGCTGGTCGCCGGTGCGACCGGCACCGGCAAGACCCGCACGCTGCAGGTCCTCGCCGAACAGATCGCGGCGAACGGCGTGCCGGTCTTCGCGGCCGACATCAAGGGCGACCTGTCCGGGCTCGCGGTGGTCGGGCAGGGGAACGAGAAGCTGCTCGCGCGCACCGCGGGCATCGGCCAGCAGTGGCAGGGCGTCGCGAGCCAGGCGGAGCTCTTCTCACTCGGTGGCCAGGGCACGGGCGTGCCGATCCGCGCGACGGTGTCCGGGTTCGGGCCGTTGCTGCTGTCGAAGGTGCTCGGCCTGAACGACACCCAGGAGTCCTCGCTCGGACTGGTGTTCCACTACGCGGAGCAGGCCGGGTTGCCGCTCGTCGACCTGGCCGACCTGCGGAGCGTGCTGACGTTCTTGGTGGGCGACCAGGGCAAGGGCGAGCTCGCCGAGCTCGGTGGTCTGTCGAAGCAGACCGCCGGGGTGATCCTGCGCGAGCTCATCACGTTCGCCGACAAGGGTGCCGACCAGTTCTTCGGCGAGCCCGAGATCGACACGCAGGTGTTCCTGCGCACGGCGGCGGACGGCCGGGGGATCGTGAGCCTGCTCGAGGTCCCGGGCGTGCAGGACCAGCCCGAGGTCTTCTCGACGTTCCTGATGTGGCTCTTGGCCGACCTGTTCAACGAACTGCCAGAGGTGGGCGACCAGGACAAGCCGAAGCTCGTGTTCTTCTTCGACGAGGCGCACCTGCTGTTCAGCGGGGCGTCGAAGGACTTCACGGACCAGATCGTGCGGACCGTGCGGTTGATCCGGTCGAAGGGCGTCGGGATCTTCTTCGTGACCCAGACCCCGAAGGACGTGCCGAACGACGTCCTGGCGCAGCTCGGGTCGCGCATCCAGCACCAGCTGCGGGCGCACACCCCCGACGACGCGAAGGCGCTCCGGGCGACGGTGTCGACCTACCCGTCGAGCGACTACGACCTGGGCGAGGTACTGACTTCGCTGGCGACCGGCGAGGCGATCGTCACCGTCATGAACGAGAAGGGTGCGCCGACGCCGGTCGCGTGGACCCGGTTGCGCGCGCCGCAGGGATCGATGGACCCGATGCCCGCCGCCGAGATGCTGTCGCGGGTGCAGGCATCGCCGTTGCTCGCGACCTACGGCACCCGGGTGGACCCGGACTCGGCGCACGAGATGCTCGCGCGCCGGATGGAGGCAGCTGCTGCCGAGGCCGCGGCGGCGGACGCGCAGAAGGACGCAGCCATCGCGGCGGCCGAGGCCGAGAAGGAAGCCGCGCGGGCGGCGGCGACCGCGGCCAAGGAAGCCGCGGCGCGGGCCAAGCAGGAGGAACGCGAGCGGGCTGCTGCGCAGAAGGAGTACGAGCGGACGCAGCGCGAGTTCGAGAAGGCCGAGCGGGCTGCGGCGTCGCGGCGTTCGGGCCGGTCGGGGCGGAGCACGCGGGCGACGACCTCACGGAAGGCGGACGACCCGCTGTCGGACCTGCTCGGGTCACGGCTCGGCGGCACGATCGCGAAGGAGGTCGTGCAGGGGATCTTCTCGACGCTGCGCCGACGTCGGTGACGTCCAGCAGCTCCGAGCGTCAGCGACCGAGCAGACCGGTGAACTCGACGACGAGCAGACCCAGGACGACGAGTGCTGCCACGCCGCCGACGAGCAGGTAGGCCGGCCGCTGTTCGTACCAGGCGCGGCTCGAGGGGTAGCGCTTCGCGAAGACCCGGGCCGAGACCGGACGTGCCTCTTCCGTCACCTGGACGCCCAGGGCGTCGACGACCTGGGCGAGCCCGTCGTCGCCCCACACGTCGGCACGGATGCGGAACAGGTGCGCACCCGTCGCGTCGAACGCCACGAGTTCGCTCATGGTGCGGTCGACCGAGCTGCCGTAGGTGGTGGCGAGCACCAGACTGTGCACGCGGTCGCGGGGGATCCGACGGTGCGCGGTGACCACGCCCCGGATCGTCAGGCCGTCAGGGTCGATGCCGATGTACGCCGTGCTCAGTCGGACGAACACGACGCCCACGAGGACCGCCAGCGCGACGACCACGGTCGCGACCATCGCCCACGTCCGGAACGGGAACGACACCCAGACCAGGGCGACGGCGAGCGGCACGGCCGAGAACACGATGCTCAGCGCCGTCGAACGGACCAGGGACCGGCGGGGGCGGAGGACGACGTCGTACACGGTGGCACGCAGGTGCGGCGTCGCTGGCACCGTCATGTCCCCCATGCGCTTCTCCTGAACCCTCGGGTCTCCCGGGCACGCCGAATCGGCCGCCCTGCGAGCGACGCCCCTGCCGCTCGATGCACTGCGGTCGACTCGTCCCGGAGTCGTCCGCTCCGGCAAGCATAGGTGCACGACGGGGACCGGGGACAGCCCGTTCCACCCCGGATCGGCGTTTGACGGCCAGTCCTTGGCGAACAGGGGACAGGTGGGTCCGCCGCGTGGGGGACCGGCGACGAGGAACGCCGCGAACGAAGAAAGCCCCGCACCGGAGTGCGGGGCTTGCTCGGCGGAGAATGGGGGATTCGAACCCCCGAGGGCTTGCACCCAACACGCTTTCCAAGCGTGCGCCATAGGCCACTAGGCGAATTCTCCTTGTGCCGTCTCGCGACGGCGACACCCAATGGTACAGGTTCTCAGGGGTGCTCACGACCGTGTGTCGTCGAGGCGGGTGCTCCCAGTTGTCGTGACATGTCCGGCGACTACCCTGAGACGCGTGTCGACCCGCATCTACATCACGTCAGCAGAAGGGCACACGGGCAAGAGCACCGTCGCCCTCGGTGTCCTCGAGACCCTCGCGCGCTCCGTCGGCCGCGTCGGCGTGTTCCGCCCGGTCGCCCGCTCGGTCGCCGAACCCGACTACGTGCTCGAACTGCTGCTGCAGCACACCGCGGTCGGGATCTCGTACGACGACGCCGTGGGGGTCACCTACGACGACGTCCACGCGGATCCGGACGCCGCGCTCGGCACCATCGTGAACCGCTTCGCCCAGGTGGAGCGCCAGTGCGACGCGGTGGTCGTGCTCGGGTCCGACTACACCGACGTCGGCAGCCCCACCGAGCTGTCGTTCAACGCGAAGGTCGCCGCGAACCTCGGTGCCCCGGTGCTCCTCGTCCTCGGTGGTCGTGACGCCGCCGAGCGCGGTGCCCGCACACCCGAGGGGATGGCGCAGGTCGCGGACGTCACGACGAGCGAGCTCCGGGCGGCGCACGCGCAGCTGTTCGGCGTCGTCGTGAACCGCGCCGACCCGGAGGCCCTCGCCGCGATCGTGGCGAGTGTCGAGCGGGCCGTGCACGACGACCACCCGGACGTGCCCGTGTGGGCGATCCCGGAGGACCGCGTCCTCGTCGCCCCGACCGTCCGCGCGCTGCTGCAGGCGACCGACGCCACCCTGGTGCGCGGGGACGACGCCCTGCTCGACCGCGAGGCACTCGGCACCGTCGTCGCCGGCATGAGCATGGAGAACGTCCTGCCGCGCCTGATCGAGGGCGGCATCGTCGTGGTCCCCGGTGACCGCAGCGACGTGCTCATCGCGACCCTGCTGGCGAACCAGTCGGACACGTTCCCGAGCCTGGCCGGCGTGATCCTGAACGGCGGGTTCGAGACCGCACCGCAGATCTCCCGGCTGCTCGAGGGGCTGTCGAGCTCGCTGCCGATCGCGCAGAACGACCTGGGCACGTACGACACCGCCCTCCGCATCACGCAGACCCGCGGGCGCCTGGCGGCGGACTCGCCCCGCAAGGCCGACCTCGCGCTCGCCCTGTTCGAGCAGCACGTCGACGCCGAATCCCTGCGCGACCGTCTGCAGCTCACGCCGTCCGGCGTCGTCACGCCGCTCATGTTCGAGCACGGGCTGCTCGACCGGGCACGAGGGTACGGCAAGCACATCGTGCTGCCCGAGGGCGAGGACGACCGCATCCTCCGCGCGGCGTCGACGCTGCTCGCCCGCCAGGTCTGCGAGCTGACGATCCTCGGCGACCCCGTCGCGATCCGCACCCGCGCGACCGAGCTCGGACTCGACCTCGACGCCGCCCAGCTCGTGTCGCCGTTCGACCCCGAGCTCCGCGAACGCTTCGCCGAGGAGTACACCCGGCTCCGCGCACACAAGGGGATGTCGATCGAGCTCGCGCGCGACACCGTGACCGACGTCTCGTACTTCGGCACGATGATGGTCCAGCTCGGACTCGCCGACGGCATGGTCTCCGGTGCGAAGCACACCACCGCGCACACCATCCGGCCGTCCTTCGAGATCATCAAGACCCGTCCGGACACCTCGATCGTGTCGAGCGTGTTCCTGATGGCGCTCGCCGACCGGGTCCTGGTCTACGGCGACTGCGCGGTGATCCCGGACCCGACGAGCGAACAGCTCGCCGACATCGCGATCTCGTCGGCCGAGACGGCCACCCAGTTCGGCATCGACCCCCGCGTCGCGATGCTCAGCTACTCGACCGGCGACAGCGGCACCGGCGCCGACGTCGACAAGGTCCGCGCCGGCACCGCCTTCGTGCGCGAACGCCGTCCCGACCTGCTCGTCGAGGGCCCGATCCAGTACGACGCCGCTGCGGACCCGACGGTCGCGAGCACGAAGATGCCGGACTCCCCGGTGGCCGGCAAGGCGACCGTCTTCATCTTCCCCGACCTCAACACGGGCAACAACACGTACAAGGCCGTGCAGCGCTCCGCCGGAGCGGTCGCCATCGGGCCGGTCCTGCAGGGCCTGCGCAAGCCGATCAACGACCTCTCCCGCGGCGCCCTCGTCAGCGACATCGTGAACACCGTCGCGATCACCGCGATCCAGGCCGGCACCGCGTCCGACGCGGCCTGACCTGCGCGACGCACACCGCGCCTCCCGTCCGGCCGACCAGGCCATGAGCAGAAAGCGACACCACCCGTGACCGCAGCCCTCGTCGTGAACTCCGGATCGAGTTCGTTCAAGTACCAGCTCATCGAACTCGAGGGGGAGCGCACGCTCGCCTCCGGGCTCGTGGAGCGCATCGGCGAGTCGGCCGGCGCGTGGAGGCACACCAACGCGCTGACGGGGGAGTCGTCGTCGAACGACGCCGCGTCCGTGCCGGACCACGCCGCCGGGTTCCAAGCGATGATCGACGCGTTCGCCAAGGTCGGTCCGTCGTTCGACGAGCACCCGCCGGCCGTCGTCGGCCACCGCGTCGTGCACGGCGGCACCACCTTCGACCGCGCAACGGTGGTGACGGACGACGTCGAACGACAGATCGAGGCGCTGAACAGCCTCGCGCCGCTG
This sequence comes from Curtobacterium sp. VKM Ac-2887, assembly GCF_015350935.1. Taxonomy (NCBI): domain Bacteria; kingdom Bacillati; phylum Actinomycetota; class Actinomycetes; order Micrococcales; family Microbacteriaceae; genus Curtobacterium; species Curtobacterium sp. VKM Ac-2887. The sequence goes on from NZ_JADKSB010000008.1 coordinate 19,004, forward strand.
CACAACCCGGCGAACCTCGAGGGGATCCGGGCCGCGAAGCAGGTGTTCTCCGACGTGCCGCACGTCGCCGTGTTCGACACCGCGTTCCACCAGACCATGCCGCCGCACGCGTACACGTACGCGATCCCGGCCGACCTGGCGGCGAAGTACTCCATCCGCCGCTACGGCATGCACGGCACGAGCCACAAGTACGTCTCCGAGCAGGCCGCGGTCTTTCTCGACCGCCCGCTGTCCGAGCTGAAGACCATCGTGCTGCACCTGGGCAACGGTGCCTCGGCCGCAGCGATCGACGGTGGGAAGTCGATCGAGACATCGATGGGCCTCACGCCACTCGAGGGCCTCGTCATGGGCACCCGCTCCGGCGACCTCGACCCCGCCGTCCTGCTGCACCTGCACCGCGAGGCCGGGCTGTCCTTCGACGAGCTCGACACCATGCTCAACAAGCAGTCCGGGCTGCTCGGCCTGACCGGCAACGGCGACATGCGCGACGTCCAGGACGCCGCCCTCAACGGCGACGAGGTCGCCGAAGCGGCGCTCGCCGTGTACCGCCACCGCATCCGTCGCTACGTCGGCGCCTACACGGCGCAGCTCGGCGGGCTCGACGCGGTGGTCTTCACCGCCGGCGTCGGCGAGAACAACGCGCTGCTGCGCCGGCGCGTGCTCGCCGGGCTCGAGCACCTGGGCATCGAGATCGATGCGGACCGCAACGAGCTGGGATCCCGGGAGGCCCGGGTCATCTCCACGGACACCTCACGTGTCGCGGTGCTCGTGATCCCGACGAACGAGGAACTGGAGATCGCCCGACAGTCGGCTGCGGTCGCGCTCTGACGCGGAGCGCGCTGCGCGGTGCGCGCTGCGCTGCCTGGCGCCAGCACGGTGCGGCCTGGCTGGGCTGGTGCGGGGTTGGTCGCTGGGTGCGCGCTTGTAGCGCGGCACGGAGCGTGCAAGCTCGCACGGGGTGTCGAGGTGTGCACGGTGCGGACGGGAGGCGCGGGGCGGGCTGGCGCCGTGCCTCCCGTCCGGCGCTGGGTCGCGGTCACCGCACGGTGTGGCCTGCGTGGGCTGGTGCGGGGTTGGTGGCTGGGTGCGCGCTTGCAGCGCGGCACCGGGCGTGCAAGCTCGCACGGAGTGACGAGGTGCGCACGGTGCGGACGGGGCGGACGGTGCGGACGGTGCGGACGGGAGGCGCGGGGCGGGCTGGCGCCGTGCCTCCCGTCCGGCGCTGGGTCGCGGTCACCACACGGTGCGGCCTGCGTGGGCTGGTGCGGGGTTGGTCGCTGGGTGCGCGCTTGTAGCGCGGCACGGAGCGTGCAAGCTCGCACGGGGTGACGAGGTGCGCACGGTGCGGACGGGGCGCGCGCCTCAGGACAGGGCGTCGAGGGCCGCGGGGATCGGCGTGTTCCCGCTCGTGACCTCGAACTGGACCCCGACGGCCGAGTCGTCGAGCAGCGCGTGCAGCACGACCGTGGCGACGTCGGCGCGGGGGATCGAGCCGCGCGGCACGGTGCGCCCGACGTCGACCGTTCCCTGCGGCGGCGTGTCGAGCAGGCCTCCCGGCCGCACGATCGTCCACCGCAGCCGTCGGGCGCGCAGGTTCGCGTCGGCCTCGGCCTTCGCCCGGAGGTAGACCTGGAACACGGCGGCGTCGTCCTTCGCAGGGACCACCGCGGCCTCGGCGTCGTAGGTGTCCGCCGCCATCGCCGACACCATCACGTACCGGTCGATGCCCGCGCGCTCCGCGGCGTCCGCGAGCAGGATCGCGCCGTCCCGGTCGACGGTGAGCTTGCGCTCCGCACCGCTGTTCGGCCCGGCGCCGGCGGCGAACACCACGGCGTCGACCCCGCGGAGGCGCAGTGCCAGGTCGTCGTCGCCGAGCTGTTCGAGGTCCGCGACGATCGCCGTGGCACCCTGCTGCTCCACGTCGGCGACGTGTGCGGGGTTGCGGACGATCGCGACGGCGTCGTGTCCGGCGTCGGTGATCTGGCGGGCGAGGAGCAGTGCGATCTGGCCGTGTCCTCCGGCGATGGCGATCTTCATGTGTCAATCCTGCCTGGTCGCATCCGGTAGAGTTGTCGGCGGCTCCTCACGTGACGCCATCCAGGTGAACTCCCCCAGGGCGGAAACGCAGCAAGGGTAGCCGGGCTCTGGCGGGTGCGTGAGGAGTCTTTTCGTCGTTCGAGGCAACGCGCACAGACCTGTGGAGGGGCACGCGGGTGTCGGTCGTCCCGGCTACCCTGGTCGCGTGGTCACCGCCCTGTATCGCCGTTACCGGCCCGAGAACTTCGCCGAGCTGATCGGGCAGTCGCAGGTCACCGACCCGCTCCGCACGGCGCTCCGCACCAACCGCGTCAACCACGCCTACCTGTTCAGCGGTCCGCGCGGCTGCGGCAAGACGACCTCGGCCCGCATCCTGGCGCGGTGCCTCAACTGCGCCGAGGGGCCGACCGACACTCCGTGCGGCGTCTGCCCGAGCTGTGTCGAGCTCGCCCGTGACGGCAGCGGTTCGCTCGACGTCATCGAGATCGACGCCGCGAGCCACAACGGTGTCGACGACGCGCGCGACCTCCGTGACCGCGCCGTGTTCGCCCCCGCGCGCGACCGCTACAAGATCTTCATCCTCGACGAAGCGCACATGGTCACCCCGCAGGGGTTCAACGCGCTGCTCAAGCTGGTCGAAGAGCCCCCGGAGCACGTCAAGTTCATCTTCGCGACGACCGAGCCGGAGAAGGTCATCGGCACCATCCGGTCGCGTACCCACCACTACCCGTTCCGGCTCGTGCCGCCCGCGGTCATGCTCGAGTACATCGAGCAGCTCTGCACGCAGGAGTCGGTGACGGTCGCACCCGGCGTCCTGCCCCTGGTCGTGCGCGCCGGCGGCGGTTCCGTCCGCGACACCCTGTCCCTGCTCGACCAGCTCATCGCCGGCAGCGAAGACGGCGCGATCGCCTACGAGCGCGCGGTCGCCCTGCTCGGCTACACCGATGCCGCGCTGCTCGACGACGTCGTGGACGCCCTCGCCGTGGCCGACCCGGCCTCGGCCTTCGCTGCGATCGACCGGGTCGTGCAGACCGGTCAGGACCCGCGTCGGTTCGTCGAGGACCTGCTCGAGCGCTTGCGCGACCTGATCGTCGTCGCGGCGACGAACGAGAGCGCCGCAGCGGTCCTGCGCGGTGTCTCGCCGGACGAGCTCGACACCATGACCCGGCAGGCCGGTGTCTTCGGTGCCACCGGGCTGTCCCGTGGCGCGGACATCGCGAACAAGGCGCTGACCGACATGACCGGAGCGACCTCGCCCCGGCTGCACCTCGAGCTCATGACGGCGCGCATGCTCGTGCCCGAGGCCGACGACACCCAGCGCGGTGCCCTCGCCCGGGTCGAGCGGCTCGAGCGCCGCGTCGGAGTCGGGGACGCCGGCGGCCACCAGGCGCCGTCCGGCGCGGTCGCGGCGCAGGGGTCGGCACAGCCGGCCGCCACCAGCACGGCGCCCGCACCGGCCCCGTCGTCGGCTGCGGCACCGCGTCGGCAGGAGCCCGCAGCGCAGCAGATCCCCGCCGCCCAGCAGGCCCCGGCCGTCCAGCAGGCCCCAGCGGCGCAGCAGGAGCCCGCCGCGGCGTCGGCGAACGCGGCTGCGGCGGCTCAGTCCGACGCCGGAAGTGCGGCACGTGACGCCGCAGCCTCCTGGGCTGCAGCCGTCCCGAGCGCTCCCGAGCCCGCTGCTCCGACCACCGAACAAGTCAGTGCTTCGTCCACGGGCCAGGGCACGACGATCGGTGACGAGCCGGCGGTCCGGACCGTCGGCGCCGTGGGCTTCCAGCAGATGCGCGACGCCTGGCCACAGATCGTCGAGCACGTGCAGCACGCCAAGCGGTCGGCGTGGTCGGTGGTCGTCACCGCACAGGTGACCGCGCTGCGCGACGACGTGCTGACCCTGACCTTCCCGAGCCAGCAGGACGTCGCTTCGTTCAAGGAGATGTCCGACCCCTCGGCCAGTGTGAGCGAACTGCTCCGCGCCGCGATCATGGACGTCATCGGGCTCCGCGTGAAGTTCGTCGCCCGCGGTCCCGGAGGCCCTGGTCAACAGCGCACCCCGGCCCCCACGCAGCAGCCGTTCGCGCCGGCCGGCCGTCCGGCGCCGACGAGCCAGCCCGCTGCGCAGCCGCAGGCGTCGTCGGCGCCGCAGTCCACCGGGCCCGCTCCGACGTCGGCCCCGGCCTCCGAGGCTGTTGCAGCCACCGGGGACGGTCCAGCCGCCCCTGCCGCGGCCGCCGCCTCCGCAGCGCCCGCCACGACGGCGGCAGCCGAAGCCGCGGCGTCCACGCCCGAGTCCGGTCCCGCCGCCACCGAGCCGGAGCCCCGCCCGGCGCAGGCAGCTGCTCCGGCGCAAGCACCCGCTCCGGCGCAGGCACCCGCTCCGGCGTCGGCACCCACTCCCACGGGGGCGCCGGCTGCGGAGCAGGCGCCGGCTCCCGCTGCTGCGTCGGCACCCGCTCCGACGCAGGCACCCGCTCCCGCGCAGGCGCCCGCACCGTCCGGCGCACCCGTCACCGACTGGGCGGTCGCGACGATCCCCGCGAGCGACCCCACCGCCGACGCCGTGCCCGAGTCCGTCGAACCCGGCTGGGCGGCTCCCTTCGGCACCGCTCCGGCTGCCGCGCCCGTCGCCCCGGCCGAGTCCGTCGACCCGCAGCAGCCCCGGTCCGAGGCACCCGCGCAACCCGCCGGTGCCACCGCACCGCAGGGGGTGCAGCCGACCGACGGTCAACCGCAGGCGGCGTCGTCGGCGGTCGCCGCGCCTCCCGGAGGACCCGTCGTACCGGGCGTGCCCGTCGACGACTACCCGCTGGACGACGAACCGTACGACGACGGCGCGCCGTTCCCGGACCCCGGTCACGGCCGATCCGCCGCAGCACCCGCGCAGGCGCCGGTCGCCCCGCGCGCGCAGACCGCTCCGCCGGCCGCACCGCGGACCGCGCCACCGGCACGTCGTGCGCCGGTCGCCGGTCGCTACGGTGAGGCCGTGGTGCGTGAGATCCTCAATGCCCAGTTCATCGAGGAGACCGCTCTCCACCAGGACGGTGCCTGATGTACGACGGGATCGTCCAGGACCTCATCGACGAGTTCGGTCGCCTGCCGGGCATCGGGCCGAAGTCGGCACAGCGCATCGCGTTCCACATCCTGCAGACCGAGTCGTTCGACCCGTCGCGGCTTTCCGAGCTGCTGGCGGACGTCAAGGAGCGCGTGCGCTTCTGCGAGATCTGCGGCAACGTCACCGAGAACGTCCAGTGCAGCATCTGCCGCGACCCGCGCCGGTCGCCGACCACGATCTGCGTGGTGGAAGAGGCGAAGGACGTCGCGGCGATCGAACGCACCCGTGAGTTCCGCGGGCTCTACCACGTGCTCGGTGGCGCGATCAGCCCGATCGACGGCATCGGCCCGGACGACCTGCGGATCCAGCAGCTCATGACGCGCCTGGCCGACGGCACGGTCGAAGAGGTCATCATCGCGACCGACCCCAACCTCGAGGGCGAGGCGACGGCGACCTACCTGAGCCGGCTGCTCGTCCCGATGGGCATCCGGACGACCCGGCTGGCCTCGGGCCTGCCGGTCGGCGGCGACCTCGAGTACGCCGACGAGGTCACGCTCGGCCGTGCGTTCGAGGGCCGTCGCGTCGTCGGCGGTTGAGCCCCACGCAGGATCGTTGCGTGTGGGGCGGCTCGCACGCAACATCCTCGAAACACCGACTACCATTGTGAGACCGCGTGACCTCGCGGTGTCGCCGTCTCCGGGAGTACCAGCCAGTGGCCTTGATCGTGCAGAAGTTCGGTGGATCCTCCGTCGCGGACGCCGAGAGCATCAAGCGCGTGGCGAAGCGGATCGTCGAGACGAAGAAGGCCGGAAACGACGTCGTCGTGGCGGTCTCGGCGATGGGCGACACCACCGACGAACTCGTCGACCTGGCGCACTCGGTCACCCCGATCCCCGCCGGCCGTGAACTCGACATGCTCCTGACCGCGGGGGAGCGCATCTCGATGGCGCTGCTCGCGATGGCGATCAAGAGCCTCGGGGTCGAAGCCTCGTCGTACACCGGCAGCCAGGCGGGCATGCTCACCGACGCGCAGCACGGCAAGGCGCGCATCGTCGACGTCACCCCGAAGCGCGTGCGCGAGGCGCTCGACTCCGGCCACGTCGCGATCGTCGCGGGGTTCCAGGGGTTCAACCGCACGACGGGCGAGATCACCACGCTCGGCCGGGGCGGCTCGGACACGACGGCCGTCGCCCTCGCCGCCGCGCTCGACGCCGACGTCTGCGAGATCTACACCGACGTCGACGGCATCTTCACCGCCGACCCTCGGGTCGTGCCGAAGGCCCGCAAGGTCGACCGCATCACGAGCGAGGAGATGCTCGAGCTCGCGGCGTCCGGCGCCAAGGTCCTCTACATCCGTGCCGTCGAGTACGCCCGCCGGCACGGCGTCACCCTGCACGTCCGGTCCTCGTTCAACAACACCGAGGGCACCATCGTCTACAACCCTGCCGAGGGGGAAACCGTGGAAGAACCGATCATCACCGGGATCGCCGGAGACCTCTCCGAGGGGAAGATCACCGTCGTGGGCGTCCCGGACCAGCCGGGCAAGGCCGCCGAGATCTTCACCAACGTCGCACGCGCCGGGGCGAACATCGACATGATCGTCCAGAACGTGTCGGCGGCGTCGACCGGGCGGACGGACATCTCGTTCACCCTGCCGAAGGACCAGGGCCAGACCGTGCTCACGGCGCTCGAGGTCGCGAAGTCCGACATCGGCTACGAGAGCATCCAGTACGACGACCAGATCGGCAAGCTCGCCCTGGTCGGTGCCGGCATGCGCACGAACGCCGGCGTCTCGGCGAAGCTCTTCCGCGCGCTGCACGACGCGTCGATCAACATCGAGATGATCTCCACCTCGGAGATCCGCATCTCGGTCGTCACCCGCGCCGACACCCTCAACGAGGCGATGCGGGTCGTGCACAACGCGTTCGACCTCGACGCCGAGGCCGAAGCCGTCGTCCACGCCGGCACCGGCCGCTGACCCACGCTGACCCGCTGAACCAGGAGCACCGCATGAGCACCCTCACCGTCGCCGTCGTCGGCGCCACCGGACAGGTCGGCGCCGTGATGCGTCGTCTGCTCGAAGAGCGCGCGTTCCCGGCCGACCAGGTCCGGTTCTTCGCGAGCGCCCGGTCCGCCGGCACGACCCTGCCGTTCCGCGGCGAGCAGATCGTGGTCGAGGACTCCGAGTTGGCCGACCCGTCGGGCATCGACATCGCCCTGTTCTCGGCTGGTGCGACCGCCTCGCGGGCCCTCGCGCCGAAGTTCGCCGCAGCCGGGGCACTCGTCGTCGACAACTCGAGCGCCTGGCGCATGGACCCCGAGGTCCCGCTCGTCGTGAGCGAGGTCAACCCGCACGCGATCGACCAGGCCCCCAAGGGGATCATCGCGAACCCCAACTGCACCACCATGGCGATCATGCCGGTGCTCAAGGTGCTGGACACCGAGGCCGGGCTCCGCCGTCTGGTCGCCACGACCTACCAGGCCGTCTCCGGCTCCGGGCTCGCCGGCGTGGAGGAACTGCTCGGCCAGGCGCGTGCCGCCCTCGAGCAGGACACCGCAGCGCTCACCCACGACGGTTCCGCGGTGACGTTCCCCGAGCCGGTCAAGTACGTCCGCCCGATCGCCTTCGACGTCGTGCCGCTCGCCGGCAGCATCGTCGAGGACGGCCTGGGGGAGACCGACGAAGAGAAGAAGCTCCGCAACGAGAGCCGCAAGATCCTCGAGCTCCCCGACCTGCTCGTCGCCGGCACGTGCGTGCGTGTGCCGGTCTTCACCGGCCACTCCATCTCGGTGCACGCCGAGTTCGAGCGTCCACTGTCGCCCGAGCGTGCGACCGAGATCCTGTCGAGCGCACCGGGCGTGGAGCTGTCGGACGTGCCGACGCCGCTGCAGGCCGCCGGTCAGGACCCCGCGTTCGTCGGGCGCATCCGTGCCGACCAGTCCGCGCCCGAGGGGCGTGGGCTCGCACTGTTCGTCAGCAACGACAACCTGCGGAAGGGTGCAGCGCTCAACGCGGTGCAGATCGCCGAGGCGATCGTCGCGCGTCGTACCGTCGCCGCGTAGCGGCAGAGTCGCCGCTCAGCGGCGCGGCCGCGCGCAGCGACTCGGTCACCGCGCGCGGCTGACCGGCCTGTCGGTCGACGCCGGTAGGATCGACGGGTGGCAGTGAAGCAGGTGGACCCGATCGATGTCGTCCTCGTCGGGGGAGGCATCATGAGCGCCACCCTCGGCGCGATCATCCACCGGCTCGAGCCTTCGTGGAAGATCCGCGTGTACGAGCGTCTCGGCGCCGTCGCGCAGGAGTCCTCGAACCCGTGGAACAACGCCGGCACCGGGCACTCCGCGCTCTGCGAGCTGAACTACACGCCCGAGCTCGCCGACGGTCGCGTCGAGATCGCGAAGGCCGTCACGGTCAACGAGCAGTTCCAGGTCTCGCGGCAGTTCTGGTCGCACCTGGTCGAGACCGGTACGCTGCCCGACCCGTCCAACTTCATCAACCCGACCCCGCACATCTCCTTCGTCTGGGGTGCGGACAACGTCGAGTACATGCGCAAGCGGTACGAGGCGATGCGGGGACACCCGCTGTTCGCCGGGATCGAGTTCTCCGACGACCCCGCTCAGATCCGCAAGTGGGCGCCCGCACTCATCCCCGGCCGCAAGAAGGACCAGCCGATCGCGGCGACCTACTCGGCGGCGGGCTCCGACGTCGACTTCGGGTCGCTCACCCGGCAGCTGTTCGACCAGCTCGAGCTCGACGGGCTCGAGTTCGAACCGAACCACCAGGTCAAGAACATCTCGCGGGGCAAGGACTTCGACGGCTGGGCGATCGACGTCCTGAACGAGGTCGGTCGGTCGACGCAGAAGATCGCCGCGAAGTTCGTCTTCGTCGGTGCCGGTGGTGGGGCCCTGCAGCTGCTGCAGAAGTCCGGCATCCCGGAGATCCGCGGGTACGGCGGCTTCCCGGTCTCCGGCGAGTTCCTGCGCACAGACGACCCCGAGGTCGTGCAGAAGCACGCAGCCAAGGTCTACGGCAAGGCCAGCGTGGGGGCGCCGCCGATGTCGGTGCCGCACCTGGACACCCGCATCGTCGACGGCAACGCGTCGCTGATGTTCGGGCCGTACGCCGGGTTCAGCCCGAAGTTCCTGAAGCAGGGGTCGATGCTCGACCTGTTCAAGTCGATCCGACCGCACAACCTGCGCCCGATGCTGAGCGTCGCGTTCTCGAACTTCGACCTGGTGCGCTACCTGATCGGCCAGCTGCTCGCCTCGAAGCAGACGAAGTTCGACGCGCTGCGCGACTTCATGCCGAGCGCCGAGCCCGAGAACTGGCACAAGATCATCGCGGGCCAGCGGGTGCAGGTCATCAAGCCGGACAAGGACAAGGGCGGGGTGCTGCAGTTCGGCACCGAGGTCATCACGGCTGCCGATGGTTCGATCGCCGGGCTCCTCGGAGCCTCGCCGGGGGCGTCGACCGCCGTGCCGATCATGCTCGGCCTGCTCCGGAAGTGCTTCCCCGACCGGTGGGACGGCTGGCAGGACGCGGTCCACGAGATGGTCCCGACCTACGGGCAGGACCTCGGTGACGACGCCGCCCTGGCCGACGACACCCTCGAGCGCACGGCGAAGGTGCTCGGCCTGCACCACTGACCAGCTCCGGCTTGCGGCCCGTTCGAACATGTGTTCGAATGACGGCATGCGGTGGAGTGGACAGGCGATCGATGCCGAGCAGAGCGACGCACTGCCGGGCATGGAGTCGAACAGCGGGTTCGTCCGGAGTGTGACGACGCCCGAGTTCGCGGGTGTCACGTTCCACGAGGTGCTGGCGAAGAGCGCGCTGAACCGGGTGCCGAGCGCCGACGGTTCCGGCACCTACGGGTGGACCATCAACCCGTACCGGGGGTGCAGTCACGCGTGCGTGTACTGCTTCGCGCGGCCGACGCACACCTACCTCGAGTTCGACGGCGGAGCCGACTTCGACCAGCAGATCGTCGTGAAGACGAACGTGGCCGACGTCCTGCGGCGTGAGCTCGGCAAGCCCACGTGGGACCGTCACCCGATCGCGCTCGGCACGAACACCGACCCGTACCAGCGTGCCGAGGGTCGGTACCGACTGATGCCCGGGGTGATCCAGGCGTTGGCAGACAGCCGCACACCGTTCAGCATCCTGACTAAGGGCACGCTGCTCCGGCGCGACCTGCCGCTCCTGGCCGAGGCGGCGAAGGTGGTGCCGGTCGACCTCGCGATGTCGATCGCCGTGTACGACGACGACCTGCAGCAGTCGGTGGAGCCCGGCACCCCCACGACGGCTGCGCGGCTCGCCACCGTGCGGGCGATCCGCGACGCCGGGCTCGACTGCACAGTGTTCCTCATGCCCGTGCTGCCGTACATCACCGACACCCGTGCACACCTCGACGACGCCGTCGGTCGGGCGGCGGCGGCCGGTGCCACGAGCGTCATGTACTCCGCGCTGCACCTGCGGCCGGGCGTGAAGCCGTGGTGGTTCGAGTGGCTCGGACGCGAACGGCCCGACCTGGTGGCGCGCTACCGGGCGATGTACCTCGACAACACCTTCGCGCCGAAGGACTACCGCCGCTGGCTGTCGGAGCGCATCCGACCGATCCTGGCGGCGCACGGCGTCGGCCTCGGGCGCGTGGACCCGGCGACGGGGTCGATGGGCTTCTCGGACCCCTCGACGGTGCCGCAGGAACAGTCGATCCCCACGACGTCGCCGCTCAAGCGCGCGGATCCGGGCTTCGACCGCCGTCTGCTCCGACCGGTCGCGCCGCAGACGTTGTTCTGAGCAACGAAGGTTGCGCGTTCGGGGGACATCGGTGCGTGGTGGGGGCCGGTATCATCGACCGGGTCGCCGAACGGACGCTGTTTCGGGGTACACGGTCAGCACCGAGGTGTTTGATCGTGGGCGGCATTCCCGCCACCCGGAAGGACCCATCTCGTGCTCGGCATCCCCACGCACCTCGCTCCGCGAGTGAACGCGTGGTCGACGGTGCGGGCCTTCCACGCCGGTGCGATCGGATCGTTGGTGGCGGCGGCGATCGCGCTGCTGCTGTACCGGCTGTCCGAGCCCGACGTGCAGGTGATCAGTGCGGTCCTGGCGCTCGTCCCGATGCTCGGCATGATCGGCGTGCACGTGCAGTTCGGCACCTGGCGCTCCGCGGTCGCGTTCCTGATCGTCGGCGGCGTCTGTGCGTGGTGGTTCGCGATGGTCGTGCAGCAGCAGGTCCCGTTGGGCTGGGTCACCTCGTACCTGCTGTCGTTGGCGGTCATCCCGCTCATCCTGGTCGGCGGTGCCGGCGCGGTGCCGAGCCGCGTCGTGCTGTGGTCCTTCCTCGGCTTCCTGACCGGACGGGTGGCGACGTGGATCGCGGTCGTCCAGGCCGACGGCCCACCGCGTCCGCTCGTGCTCGCCTGGGTGACGCTCGGCTTCGTGGTCGTCCTGGTGCTGTTCACGAGCCGGAGCACCGGTCGGTCGGAGCGGGTGCAGCCGGAGCTGCTGCGCTCGGCGCGTGAGGAGCACGTCTCCGCGTACCGTGCCGGGGTCGAGGCCGAGGCGGCTGCGATCCTGCACGACACCGTCCTGAACCACCTCAACGCGATCGCCCTGGCGCCCGACGGACCGATGGACCCGCACCTGGCACGGACCGTCGAAGCCGACGTCGCCGTCCTGACCGGCAAGGGGTGGCTGGCACCGGCCGCCCGGCAGCGACCGGGTGCAGCCGTCGACGCGTTCGCCGTCATGGTCGACGAGCACCGTGCGGCCGGTCTCGATGTCACGGTTTCCGGTGATCCGTCCGCCCTCGACCGGCTCGACCAGCGTGCCGTCACCGCGCTCGTCCGCGCCGTGGGGCAGTGTCTGGCCAACGTCCGCAAGCACGCCGGTGTCGACGCGGCCGAGGTCAGCGTCTTCGACGACGGTGCGTCGTGCACCGTGATGGTGGTCGACGACGGTCGCGGTTTCGACGAGGACTCCACGGGCTCCGACCGGATGGGCCTGCGTGGCTCGGTCCGCGACCGCATCGGGCGGGTGGGCGGCGACGTCCAGATCTGGTCGTCGCCCGGTTCGGGGACGAGCGTGATGATGACGGTGCCGTTCGGACCGGTCACCGCCACGACCGACGCCGTGGCCACCGACCACGTCGGCACCGTGGTCCCCGACGAGGTCGGCGGCGTGCACGGAGCCGACCGGTGAGCGCCACGACCGAGGCCCGTCGGACCGCGCAGCAGTACGACCCGCTCGGTGCGATGGGGTCGCGTCCGCTCGCGATCGGGCTCGGCGCCGCCAGCATCGTCTGGGCACTCCTGGTGTCCGTGTTCGACCGTGACGTCGTGGGCAGCCCCACCCTCAGCGCGCTCACCGTCATCCTGGTCGCGGCATCGGCAGCGGTCGTGTTCACCGCCTCGAGTCCGTTCCGCGCACCGTTCCCGCGGTGGGCGTTCGTCGCGCACGTCGGGCTGCTCGGCCTGGCGTCGGTGACGAGCGTCGCCGCGCAGTGGGGACCCGACCGCAGCGCCCTGAACGACTTCATGTCGCTCATCACGGCGACCGGCATCGTGATGGTCGCGCCGTACCGGCCCTGGACGGACCTGACCATCGGCGGCGCCCTGCTCGCCGTCGTCAACGCCGCGACCTGGGGCGTCGGTGCAGCGACGTTCCCGCACGAGATCCCCGTCGCCGTCGCGGCCTTCCTGGCGGCGGCACCGACCCTGGTGCTGACCGCTGCGTCGGCCGTCTTCGCGTGGACGTTCGCGGGTCTGGCCGAGCGGGTGCAGATCCGGGCTGGTTCCTACTCGGTCGAGCGTGCGGAGCGGGACGGCATCGCGGCGAGCGTGCAGCAGGACCGGTCGACGATCCTCGCCCGCGACGTCGCACCGTTCTTCGCCGAGCTGCGCACGCGCGAGGTCATCACCGATGCCGACCGCGAGCGGGCACGACTGATCGCCGACGGCATCCGCCGGGCGATGGTCGCCGACGCGGACCGCACCTGGTTCGAGCAGGCCGTGCGGGTCGAGGGCGGGGACGCCCCGGTCGTCGACGACCCGGACGGGCTCGCCGCGATGCTCGACGCCGACCAGCGCTCCGTGGTGCGGACGTTCCTGCGGGCCGCGTTCCGTGCCTCGACCGTCGACCCGGCCGGGTTCCGGGCAACGCTCCGACGCGCGGACGGGCAGGACGACGCGGCCACACGCGGCGATCCAGCGCGCACCGACCCGGCCCGCACCGACCCGGCCCGCACCGACCCGGCCCGCACCGACCCGGCCCGCACCGACCCCGCCCGCACCGACCCGGCCCGCGATGCCCGCGTGCTGCTCGAACTCGACCTCGCCGTGGCCGACTCCGACATCGGGATCCACCGCACCTTCGACCCCTACTTCGCCGTCCTCCGTGTGACGTTCCCCGACCTCGACGTCGCGGTTCGTCCGTCCGCCCTCGCACTAAGGTTCTCCTATGACCAGCACTGACCCGAACAGGCTCTCGGAGGGGTCCCCGTCCCTCCCGAACCCGGGGGCACGACGTGTGCGGTTGGCCATCCTCGACGACCACGAGGTGCTGCTGGACAGCCTGTCGAGCTGGATCGCGGTGAACGCGTTCGACTTCGACCTGGCCCTGACCGCGCACACCTGGCTCGAGATGGTCCACAGCGACAGCTTCCCGACTGACCTGGTGTTCCTCGACTTCCAGCTCAAGGAACCCGTCTCGATCGAGGCCCGTGTCCGCACCTGCCGTGCCGCCGGCGCGAAGGTGATCGTGCTCTCCAGCGTCGACAGCCGCGAGTCCCGCGATCGTGCCCTGGCAGCAGGCGCCGCGGCGTTCCTGTCGAAGTCCCTGCCGATGCGCGAGGTCATGGACGTCGCCCGCGAGATCATGGGCGTCGCACGCGAGACCCCGCAGCCGCGCGAGTGGCGTCCGCTGCCCACCGGAGCGGCCGCGCACCAGCGTCCGAAGCTCAGCCACGGCGAGGAAGAAGCGCTCCGGCTGTACGTGTCCGGCTACTCGACCAACGAGGTCGCCGCGCAGATGAACGTGCAGTACGAGACCGCGAAGACCTACCTGCGCCGGGTCCGCGAGAAGTACAGCAAGGTCGGCCGTCCCGCCTCGAAGAAGTCCGACCTGATCCGGCGGGCCGCCGAGGACGGGTTCCTCGCGTAGTGGCGAAGCTCTACTTCCGCTACGGCGCGATGAACAGCGGCAAGAGCACGGGGCTCCTGCAGGCTGCCTACAACTACGAAGAGCGCGGGCATCGGGTCCTGCTCGCGAAACCCGCGGTGGACACCAAGGGCGACCGTGAGATCGTGTCCCGCCTCGGCGTGACCCGCACCGTCGACCTGGTCTTCGCCCCCGACGCCGACGTCCGGTCCGCGGTCGCCGCGGCCGGCGCCGTCGACCCCGAGTCCGACCGCCTCGACGGCATGGTCCGCGCGGTCAGCTGCGTCCTGGTCGACGAGGCGCAGTTCCTCACTCCGCAGCAGGTCGACGACCTGCTCCGCATCGCGGTCCTCGACGAGATCCCGGTGATCACGTACGGCATCCGCACCGACTTCCGCACCGAGGCGTTCCCGGGCAGCGCCCGCCTGCTCGAGGTCGCGCACTCGCTCGAAGAGCTCAAGACGATCTGCCGCTGCGGTCGCAAGGCCGTCTTCAACGCCCGCACGGTCGACGGCCGGTTCGTTTTCGACGGCTCGCAGGTCGCCATCGACGGCGTCGACGTCGCCTACGAGTCGCTCTGCGCCAACTGCTACCTGACGGAGTCCGGCGGCCGGCTCGACGGCGCCTGAGCGGTCGCGCCCGCTGGCCGGTCACGACACCCCGCTCGGGTTCGTCGAGCGGTCGCGTCGCGTCGCCGGTGCGCCCGTCGGGCGACCGGACGCGACCAGTTCGCGAGGTGCGCGCGGCAGGTCGTGACCGCTCGGCGCTCGAGACGCGACCGCATACGGCCTGGAGGCGCGGTGCAGCCCCGCCACGGGCCTCCCGGCCGTCGCGCCTGACGTCCACGGCGCGCCGCATGCGTCCGCCGTTCGGTCGCGAACCGTCGCTTGTGCGACGTCCGGGCGACGCCTGGTGACCGGTCGGCCGGCGGACGACGGCGTGTCCTGACCGGTGGAGGAGGCGGTCTCGTCGTGGAATGCGTGCGCCGCGGAGCGCGTTGGTGACCACATGAGCGACGACACCCTGCGCCTGTCCGTCCTGGACCTGGCGACGCGCGAGTACGGCCAGTCCAACACCGAAGCCCTGCAGGGCTCGATCGACATGGCAGTCCACGCCGAGAAGCTCGGCTACGAGCGCTTCTGGGTCGCCGAGCACCACGGCATGCCCGGCATCACCTCGTCGGCCCCCGCGGTCCTGCTCAGCGCCGTCGGCGCGGCCACCTCGACCATCCGCATCGGCTCCGGCGGCGTCATGCTGCCGAACCACGCGCCCCTCGTCATCGCCGAGCAGTTCGGCACGCTCCGAGCCCTGTACGGCGACCGCGTCGACCTCGGGCTCGGCCGTGCGCCGGGCACCGACGGCGCGACCGCGATGGCGCTGCGCCGCACCGATCGGCTCGACGTCGACGACTTCCCCGACCGCCTCGCCGACCTGATCGGGTTCTTCACCGGCATGTCCTCGGACAACCCGTTGTCGGGCATCCGGGCGGTGCCGGGCTACGGCGACGTGCCGGAGTTCTGGCTGCTCGGGTCCTCCGGGTACAGCGCCCAGGTGGCCGGGGCGCTCGGCGTCTCGTTCGCCTTCGCCCACCACTTCGCGTCGGACAACACCGAGGCGGCGCTCGCGCTCTACCGCGATTCGTTCCGGCCCTCGCGGTTCCGCCAGACGCCGAACGCGCTCATCGGCGTGCAGGTCGTCACGGACGAGGACCCGGCCGTCGTCGACGAGCAGAGCGCTCCCGGGATGATCTCGTTCATCCGGATGCGACAGGGGGCGAAGCCCGAGCCGGTCTCGATGGACGAGGCCCGAGCGTACGAGTTCAACGACCTCGAGCGTCGGTTCATCGCCGCCCGCACCGAGCGTCAGGCCTACGGCACAGCGGACCAGGTCGCGGACAAGATCAACGCGCTCGTGGCGTCCACCGGGGCGAACGGCGTGATCGTCGCTCCGGGTGCTGCGCAGGCGCGGTACCGGCACCAGGCGCTCGACGTCGTGGCCGGGCTGCACGCCGCCGGGCGGCTCGTGCGCGCTGGCGCGTCGGCGTCGGTCTAGCTCGCTCGCTCGTTCGTTCGTTCGCTTGGTGAGCAGAAATGGTCGGGTCGCCGTCGGGCACCCGACCATTTCTGCTCACCGAGTGGAGCGGAGCCTCAGGTGAGCAGGCCCAGGCGCGTCGCTGCAGCCACGGCGCCGACCCGCGAACCGACGTCGAGCTTGCGGAACACGTTGTAGACGTGCCGCTTGACCGTGCCGATCGCGAGCTGCAGGTCCGCCGCGATCTCGGCGTTCGTGCGCGCAGCCGCCAGCAGCCGCAGGACCTCGAGCTCGCGGTCGCTGAGCGGTGATCCGGCACGAGCCTCGGTGACCAGGTCGACCGGGAACGTCACCGGCGCGGCGTCGGCGTGCGCGGCCCGGGCGATGCGGTCGACGAGCTCGCGGCTCGGGGTGTCCTTCGTCACGAAGTCGACCGCGCCGGCGTCGAGCAGCGTCCGGCGCAGGACAGCATCGCGGTGCATCGTGAGCACCACCACGCGGACGTCCGGACGAGTGCGGCGCACCGTGGCGATCGTGGTGCGCGCCGGCGGACCGTCGAGCTCGACGTCGAGGAGCAGGACATCGATGGCGGCAGCCTCGGGGGAGTCGAGGACGTCGGACGGACGCTCGCCGTGTGCGACCACGCGGATCGTGGGGACGGCGGCGAGGATCGTGGCCAGTCCTTCGCGGAACAGCTGGTGGTCGTCGACGATGGCGACGTGCGTGATGGTCACAGCACGCCCCTCGGGATCGTCAGGCGGACGGTGGTACCGGTGCCGGGTGTGCTGTCGACGTCGAGCCGCGCGCCGATGACCGCGGCTCGCTCGCGCATGGTCTGCTGACCGAGGCGCCCATCGGTGTCGGCGGCGGGGTCGAAGCCCGGTCCGTCGTCGGAGACCG
The DNA here is from genome assembly GCF_015350935.1 of Curtobacterium sp. VKM Ac-2887. Lineage (NCBI taxonomy): Bacteria > Bacillati > Actinomycetota > Actinomycetes > Micrococcales > Microbacteriaceae > Curtobacterium > Curtobacterium sp. VKM Ac-2887. The sequence continues at coordinate 36,184 of NZ_JADKSB010000008.1, forward strand.
TCACGACGAGGGCGGCCGGTGTCCACGCGAAGTGCACCTCGGCGGCGGAGTCCGCAGCGTGCTTCCGCCGGTTCGTGAGCGCCTCGAGCAGGATCGTGAGTGCTTCCTCGGCCTGCCAGTTCGGCAGGTGCTCGGGCGTGCCCGTGGTGCTGAACGACAAGCGGTCGTCGTCGGAGAACAGGTCCCTGGCGTGCCGGGCGAGCGCATCGTCGAGCAGGGCGGCGCCGACGCGGGCGTGCAGGCTCACCGCCAGGTCCTGCACGTCGCCGAGTGCTCCGCGCAGCAGCCGTGCGGCGTCGTCGAGCTGGTCGGCCCGTTCGCCGGCCGGGGGATCGGTCAGCAGCACCAGGTCGAGTCGCTGCAGCCCGGCGAGTATGCCGTGCGCCACGCGGTCGTGCAGGTCTCGCGCGATCTGCGTGCGGGAGTCCAGGTGCGCCGTCGTGACGCGCTGGCGCAGCGCCTCGGTGTAGGCGACGGCTCCGGCGGGGAACCGGCTCCAGATGCCGGCGTGGAGCGCCCTGGTGGCACGCAGGACCTCGGCGGTGGACTCCGCGCCGACCTCGTCCACGAAGAGCGGCAGGTAGGCGTCGAAGAGCATCTCCGCGGCGAGCATCGCGCCGGCGGGATGCTGGGACTGCTCGGCGTGCAGCGATCCGGTGGCCAGGTGCTCCGGATCGAGGTAGGCATTGCTCACGACGCTGTCCTCGGCACCGGTGGCGTAGCGCTCGTGCGCCTCGGCGATCATCGACGTCACGTTGTCGACGAGGTTCTGCGTGAGGACCGGGTCGTCGGCGAGCTCGGGGAACTGTGCGGCGATCCGTTCGAGGACCGGGCGGAGGTGGTCGGCGGGTGACATCGCTGTCGAGGCTATCCGCGTCGTCGCGGCCGGGGGAACGGCCGCCACGACATGTGTCGCAAGGTGGAGTGCCGAGCACCGACCACGGAAAAGCAGAAGGCCCCGGTTCCGGAGAACCAGGGCCTTCTTCGTACTGTCTCAACACAGTGTCGGGGTGACAGGATTTGAACCTGCGACCTCCTCGTCCCGAACGAGGCGCGCTACCAAGCTGCGCCACACCCCGCGGTGTGATCACTCCGTACCGGAGCAACCCGACAATACTATCCGATGATCCAGGGTGCTCACGACCATCCGGCGAACTCCCGGGCGCGTCGGCTCAGGAAGCCCGTGCAGTCAGGGTGACGACGACGGCTTCGGGCCGGCAGGCGAACCGCACCGGCGCGTAGATCGAGGTGCCGAGACCGGCCGAGACCTCGAGCCACGACCAGTGGTTCCGGTGCTCCCACTTGTGCAGTCCGCTGACGTACCGGCGGGGCAGGTCGCTGTTCGTGACGAGCGCACCGACGCCGGGCACCTGGATCTGGCCGCCGTGGGTGTGCCCGGCGAAGATGACGTCGGCGCCCTGGGTGACGAAGGCGTCGAGCACACGGCGGTAGGGCGCGTGCGTGACACCGATCGCGACGGGAGTGGGGCCGTCCTCGTCCTCTGACCAGGGCACCTCGCCGCGCATCTCGTCGACGTTCGTGGGGAGCAGGTCGAGGCGGTCCCAGTCGCGGTGGGCGTCCGAGGTGCCGAACAGCTCGAAGCGCGAGCCGCGGAGCTCGACGGCGTGGGCGTGGTCGTTCAGGTCGAGCCAACCGAGGGACTCGAAGAACGCCGTCTGCCGGTCGATGTCGAGTTCGACGGGCTTCGCTCCGCCGTGCATCCGGCTCGGACCGGAGAAGTACTGCAGCGGGTTGCGCGGCGACGGCCCGAAGAAGTCGTTCGACCCGTACGCGAAGACGCCGGGGACGCCGCGGAACGGCTCCAGCGCGTACTCCACGGCCGCGTTCGCCGTAGGGTGCCCGAGGTTGTCGCCGGTGTTGACGATGAAGTCCGGCTCGACCAGGGACAGGTCGCGCAGCCACTGCTGCTTGTCGGCCTGCCACGGGGCCATGTGGATGTCGGACAGGTGCAGGACGGTCACGTCACGTGACCCCGGCGGGAGGACCGGGACGGTCTCCCACCGGATCCCGAAGCGTCGGCGTTCGACCAGGGAACCCCAGGCGAACGAGGCGGCGCCGACGGCCGCTCCGGCTGCGAGGACCCCGAGGGCGGCGCGACCGCGCGTCACTTGCACTCCTTCGGCGCCTTGCCGTCCTTGTCGCCGTAGAGCTTGATCCGCACGTCGGTGTTCTTGTCGGCTGCGGCTCCGATCGCCGGGTCGACGGCTGCGACCTTGCAGGTCTTGTTGCCACCGCCCTTGGCGTAGTCGTCCGTCACGGCGACGTTGCCGAAACCGGCGTCGTTGAGGGCGGAGCGGGCATCACCGAGCGAGTCCCCACCGATCTCGGGAACGGTCCCCTGCGAGCCGTCCGACGTGTACACGGTGACGGCGGAACCCGACGACAGGAGCGAGCCCGCTGCCGGCGAGGTCGTCGTCACGGAGCCCGCCGCGCCGCCCCCGGTCTGCTGCCCGCCGTCGACGTACGAGAAACCGGCGCCGGAGATGGCGGCGCGGGCCTCGTCGGCGCTCTTGCCGCGGACGTCCGGGAGCGCCTTGGCGTTGCCGCGGAGCGCGGACGTGTTCGGGTCCGTGAACGGTCCCGCGGGGTAGACCGCGTTGATCGGGGTCATCGCCTGCCTCCACACGTCCGCACGGACGCCGGCGTAGGTGCCGTTCACGCCGTTGCTGTAGTGACGGAGGTTGTTGAGCTTGCCGTCGGTGTTGCCCTGCCAGTACGCCGTGGCGACGCGCGAGCTCGACCCGACGAGCCAGATCTGGTTCGCGGTGTCGGTCGTGCCGGTCTTCGCGAACAGCTGCGTGCCGTCCGGCGTCTGCGCCCCGCGTGCGGTTCCGCTGGTGATCGTGCCCTTCATGGCGTAGACGGCTGCGTGTGCGACCTCGGGGTCGATCGCCTGCTTGCAGTCCTTGGTCTGGCCGCCGAGCTGCTTGCCGGACGGCGCGGTGATCTGGTCGATGGCGATCGGCTTGCAGTAGATCCCGTTGTTGGCGACGGCAGCGTAGGCCGCGGCCATCGTCATCGGGGCGATGTCGTTGGTCCCGAGGACCGCGGACGGGTTGTACTGCAGCTCGCCGCCGTCGGCACGGTGCACGCCGAGGGACTCCGCGGTGTCGCGGATGTCGCAGAGGTCGAGCTTCTGCGCCATGTTCAGGAACGCGAGGTTGATCGACCCGGCGGTCGCAGCGGCGACGGTGTAGTTGCCGCTCTCGCCGGGGCTGTCGTTCTTCGGGTTGTAGTTGCCGGCCGTGATGGGTGCGCCACAAGCGGTCCACCCCGTCGACATGTTGCGTGGAGCGCCGCTCACGACCTCGTTCAGACCGTGGCCGGCCTTGAGCCATGCGAGCAGGGTGAAGAGCTTGTACGTCGAGCCGGTCTGGAACCCGCCGGAGTTGCCGTACTTGTAGTCCACGCTGTAGTTGATGGACGTCGACGTCGGGGCGGACTTCAGGGACTGGTCGTAGTCCTTGTTCTGCGCCATCGTCACGATGCGGCCGGAGCCGGCCTCGATCGAGTTGAGCGTCGCACCGAGCGCGAGGTTGGTCTCGGCCTTGTTGTCGTAGGTGTTGACGAGCTGCTTCTGCTCGGCGTTGAGGTCGATGTTCAGCGACGTCTGGACCTTGTAGCCGCCGTTCCGCCACGCGGTGTCGCGCGCCTTCTGCGACGAGCCGAGCTGGGACATCTCCTTCACGACCTTGACGGCGTAGTCGCAGAAGAACTGCGAACCGTCGCCGACAGATGCCCGGCAGCCCTGCGACGGCTCGGTCAGGTGGACGTAGTCCTTCGGGCTCGCCGCGATGGCCTGGTCGTACTCGGCCTTCGTCAGGTTCTCCTGCGCGTACATCGACTTGAGGATGACGTTGCGCCGGGCGACGTTCGCCTCGTACTTCTTCGGGTTCGACAGGTTGCGTGCCTCGGGGTACTGCACGATGGCCATGAGCGAGGCGGCCTCGGCCGGGGTCAGCTTCGTCGCGCTCTTGTTGTAGTAGTGCTGCGCGGCGGCCTGCACACCGTAGGTCTGGTCGCCGAAGTACGCGATGTTCAGGTAGGCGGTGAGGATCTCCTTCTTGGAGTACTTCTTCGCCAGCCCGATCGCGAGCTTCATCTCCTCGAGCTTGCGGGGGATGGTCTGCTCGACGGCCTCGTTGTAGGCCTTCTGCTGTTCCTTCTTGGTGGGGAGGTTCAGCGCTTCGTTCATCTTGATGTTGCGCACGAGCTGCATGGTCAACGTCGACCCACCGCCCGACTCGCCGAGCCCGCCGGCGACACTGCCGACGCCCGCGCGGATGAGCGAGGTCATGTCGACGCCACCGTGGCTGTAGAAGCGCTTGTCCTCGCCGTCGATGGCGGCGTTCTTCAGCTGCTCGCTGATCTGGTCGAACTTCAGTTCCTGCCGGTTCTGGTCGTAGACGGTCGCGAAGTGCACCGACTTGCCGCCCGAGTACGCGTACAGCTCGTTGCGCTGCGGCAGGTCACCGATCTCGATGTACTCCGGCAGGGACTCGAACACACCGATCGTCGACGTCGTCGTGACACCGGCGACCGCGATGGCCGGGGTGACCCCGATCGTGACCAGCAGGCCGGCGAGGGCACTGAACCCGACGAATCCGATGAAGGCGCCGACTGCTGAGACGGGCTTGGTCCGCGAGGCAGACGTCTTCTGGGCAGACATAGGATGCAGCCTAAACGACACCCACGACTGAAAGGCTGGCAAGGAACCGCATGACTCGCTGGGAGTACTTCACCACGCCCCTGATGATCCACAACACCACCGCCATCCTCAACAACTACGGGGACGAGGGCTGGGAGCTGGTCCAGATCGTCAGCGGCCCCGAGGGTGGGCTCGTCGCGTACCTCAAGCGCCCGAAGGCCGACGCATGAGCATCGCGGACCGCCTCGCCGAGCTGGGGCTGACCCTCCCGCCGGTCGCCGCCCCCGTCGCGGCGTACGTCCCCGCGGTCGTCACCGGCCACTACGTCTACACGGCCGGGCAACTGCCGTTCGTCGACGGCGCGCTGCCCGTCACCGGCAAGGTCGGGGCGTCGGTCGACGCCGAGACCGCCACCGCGCAGGCCCGCGTGGCAGCGCTCAACGCACTCGCCGCCGTCGAGTCGGTCGCCGGCTCGCTCGACCGCGTCGCCCGTGTCGTCAAGGTCACCGTGTTCGTCGCCTCGGAGCCGTCCTTCACGGGCCAGCCCGGGGTCGCGAACGGCGCCTCCACGCTGGTCGGCGAGGTCTTCGGCGACGCCGGCGTCCACGCGCGCAGCGCGGTGGGCGTGGCGGTGCTCCCGCTGGGCGCTCCTGTCGAGGTCGAGCTGGTGGTGGAGCTCACCGCCTGACGGCAGCGACCGACGGAACGAACGTGAGCAGGGCCTCCAGTCCGAGACGGACGGGAGGCCCTGCTTCCGTTACCGGGACTCCATGAGTTCCGCGATGGTCGCCATGATCGTCGGGTCGGCCAGCGTCGTCGTGTCGCCGATGCGGCGGCCCTCGGCCGCGTCGCGGAGCAGGCGCCGCATGATCTTGCCGGAGCGCGTCTTCGGCAGCTCGGGGACGATGACCACCTGGCGGGGCTTCGCGATCGCACCGATGCGCTTGCCCACCCAGTTGCGGAGTTCGGTCGACGCCGATTCGCGGTCGACGTCGGCGGCGGCTTCGGCGGTCAGGATGACGTACGCGACGACCGCCTGTCCGGTCGTCTCGTCGGCGGCCCCGACGACGGCGGCCTCGGCGACGCCCTCGTGCCCGACCAGTGCGGACTCGATCTCGGCCGTCGACAGGCGGTGGCCCGAGACGTTCATGACGTCGTCGACGCGGCCCTGGATCCAGATGTCGCCCTGGCCGTCGAGCCGTGCACCGTCGCCGGCGAAGTACCGGCCGGGGAACCGCGACCAGTACGTCTCGACGAAGCGGTCCGGGTCGCCCCAGATGCCGCGCGCCATCGACGGCCACGGTTCCGTGATCGTGAGGTAGCCGCTCTCGCCGGGATCGGCGCGGTTGCCGTCGTCGTCGACGATCTCGGCGACGATGCCGGGCAGCGGCGTCTGCGCGGCACCGGGCTTGAGCTTCGTGACGCCGGGCAGGGCGGAGATCATGATCGCGCCGGTCTCGGTCTGCCACCACGTGTCGACGATGGGCGTGCGGTCGTGGCCGATGACCTGGCGGTACCAGTTCCACGCCTCGGGGTTGATCGGTTCGCCGACGCTGCCGAGAAGACGGAGGGTCTCGAGACTGCGGGCCTCGGGGATCTCACGGCCGGCCTTCATCGCCGCACGGACCGCCGTCGGCGCGGTGTACAGGACGGTGACGCCGTAGGAGTCGACGATGTCCCACCAGCGGCCGGGCTTCGGCTCGTCGGGCGTGCCCTCGTAGAGCACCTGCGTCACGCCGTTCGCCAGGGGGCCGTAGACGACGTACGAGTGCCCGGTGATCCAGCCGATGTCGGCGGTGCACCAGTAGACGTCCTTCTCCGGGTGCATGTCGAACACGTTCTTGTGCGTGTACGCGGCCTGGGTCAGGTACCCGCCGGAGGTGTGCACGATCCCCTTCGGCTTCCCGGTCGTGCCCGAGGTGTACAGGATGAAGAGCGGGGTCTCGGCGGGGAACGCCTGCGGCTCGTGGGTGGCGTCCGCCTTCGCCAGTTCGTCGTGCCACCACAGGTCGCGGTCGTTCCAGGCGATCTCGTTGCCGCCGCGCTTGACGACCAGGACGTGCTCGACGCTGTCGGTGCCCTCGCCCTCGAGTGCCTCGTCGACCGCGGGCTTGAGCGCGGAGACCGCGCCGCGCCGCCAACCGCCGTCGGCCGTGACGACGAGCTTCGCGCCGGCGTCCTCGATGCGCGCACGGAGACTCTCGGCGCTGAACCCGCCGAACACGACGGAGTGCACGGCGCCGATGCGGGCGACGGCGAGCATCGTCACGACGGCCTCGGGGATGAGCGGCAGGTAGACGACGACGCGGTCGCCCTGCCCGACACCGAGGTCGGTGAGCATGTTCGCGGCGCGCTGCACGTCGGCGGTGAGTTCGGCGTAGGTGATGCGGCGGGTGTCGCCGGGTGCGCCCTCGAAGTGGATCGCCACCCGGTCGCCGTTGCCCGCGCGGACGTGCCGGTCGAGGCAGTTCTCGGCCACGTTGAGCGTGCCGTCGGCGAACCACTTCGCGAACGGGGCGCCGGACCAGTCGAGGGTCTGCGTGAACGGGGTGCGCCAGTCGAGCAGGCTGCGGGACTGCTCGGCCCAGAAGGCCTCGCGGTCGGCGGCGGCGGCCTCGTGCAGGTCCTCGTGCGCGACGGCGTCGGCGACGAACTCGGGTGTCGGCGGGAAGGTGGCGCCGTCGTCCTCGCGGTGGTCGGTCTGGGTCGGAGTGGACATCGATGTCCTTTCGCGTCGTTGCGTCCTCAGGGTGCGCCACGGAGACTACCCCTCGGCCGGTGCGCTGCGTGGTTCCGTGACCAGCGGCGGCCCGGGTGCGGGCCAGCCGGGCCGCGACGGTGGGGCCGGCGGTGTCCTCGTCGCGGCGGCACGTCGGGCGGGGTCGGCTGTCCCGGTCGCGGCGGCACGCCCGGCGGTCGTGTCGGGGGTTGCCCCGAGGGGCGGATCGTGGGGTACAGTAGTTCCTGCTGGACTCGTTTCCGGCGGCACCGAATCGGATTCCCCCCAATCCTTCGGTGTCCAGGCGGCACCAGTTCCCCCCAACCGGTGCCGCCTCTTCTTTTGTCCGGGTCCGGCTCGAGCGGTCAGCGCTCGCCGACCGCCGACGATCGGCGGCGATCCGCACGGGGAAGCCGGTCGAGTGGACAGACCGGTACATGCTCACGCATGGAACGGTCGGCGGGCTCGTAGCAATTGCTACTCCGTCTCGGCGCCCGCGATCGACGGGACCTGCTCGTGTGGTCTGCCGTCGCGCCGTGTCGGGCACTCCTCACTGAGTGGGGTACGGCTTTCCGTTTCGGGGGACAAATCGGTCCGTTGGTGCCATCGGCGCTTACCTCTCCACAGGCTGGTTGTGGCACCGGATGCCGAAAACGGCTCTCCTCCTACGCTCTGGCGTCATGCGCCGTCACCGTGCCACGCCGTCCCTGCCCGGGTCCGGGCCCTTCCTGCCGGGGGCCGGGCCGTCCCTGCCCGGGGCGGGGGCTCTTCCGCCGGGGGCTCGTCCGCCGGGGGCTGCCGCTGCCGCCCTTCGGCGCCGGACGCACGGTGTCGTCGAGTTCGAGGAACTCGCCGGGCTCGTGACGGACGCCCGGGTCACCGACGTCCTGGTCGTCGGCGGCGTCGGCACCTGGATCGACCGTGGTGGCGGACTCGAAACCGCCGCGCCGCGCCTGACCGAGACGCGCACCCGCGAGCTCGCCACGCGCCTGGTGGCGCTCGGCGGACGCCACGTCGACGAGACCACGCCGTGCGCCGACGTCCGCCACGGCGACGGGATCCGGGTGCACGTCGTGCTCGCCCCGGTCTCGGTGGGCGGCACGGCGATCTCGATCCGGCTCCCACACCCCGCCCGGCCGACCCTCGCCGCGCTCGAGCGCGCCGGCACCTTCGAGCACGTGCCGCGTTCCGTCGTCGAGGACGCCGTGCACCGGCGCCGCAACGTCCTCGTCACCGGCGCAACCGGCAGCGGCAAGACCACCCTGCTCGCCGCGATGCTCGGCGCCGTCCCGGCCGACGAGCGGATCGTCACGGTCGAGGACGTCGCCGAGCTGCGCATCGCCCATCCGCACGTGGTCGCACTCGAAGCGCGGCAGGCGAACGCCGAGGGCGTCGGCGCGCTCGGCCTCGACCGGCTCGTGCGTGAGGCCCTGCGGATGCGCCCGGACCGGATCGTCGTGGGGGAGTGCCGCGGTGCCGAGGTCCGCGAGCTCGTGTCCGCGCTGAACACGGGCCACGACGGGGGCGCCGGCACCGTGCACGCCAACGGTGTCGCGGACGTCGCCGCTCGGCTCGAGGCGCTCGGCGCCCTCGCCGGGCTCGGCGTCGAGGCGCTGGCCCGACAAGCGGTCAGCGCGTTCGACCTGGTGCTCCACGTCGAGCGTCGGGCAGGCGGACGACGGCTCGTCGCGGTGGGCGCGTTCCACGTCGGGTCGGACGGGAGGCTCGTGGTGCGCCCGGTGGACGGAGCACCGTGAGCACGGGGTCGCTCCTGGGGCGTCGGGCCCGGCGTCCTGTGCGGTTCGACCCGGCGCGCGTGGCCGGCACCCTCGACCGGGTCGCGACGCTCGTCGCCGCCGGGGTCCCGCCGCCGCGGGCCTGGGAACTCGTCGGCCGGCTCCCCGCAGGGACCGCTCCCGCGTCCGCGGACATCGCCGTCGTCCTGCGGGTCGCGGACCGGACCGGCGCCCCCGTCGCCGAGACGCTCGGGGCCCTCGCCGGAGCGCTCCGCCGATCGGCAGCGTCGGACCGGGCGATCCGGGTCGCCCTCGCCGGCCCGCGCACCAGCGCCCGCGTCGTCCTGGCGCTGCCGTTGTTCGGCCTCGGACTCGGGGCCACGTGGGGCTCCGGAGCGGTGCAGGTCCTCACGAGCTCACCGCTCGGCTGGGTCTGCTCGGCGCTCGCTGCCGTGCTCGTCCTGTCCGGGCGTGCCTGGACCGCGCGGCTCGTCCGGTCGGCGACGCCGGACGGACGCGTGCCCGGAATCGTCCTCGACGCCTGGGCGGTGGCCGTCGCGGGCGGCGGTTCGTGGATCGACGCCGGCGAGGCGGTCCGTCGTGCCGCCGACGGGATCGTCCCGCCGGCTGCCGACGTGGTCCGCCTCCGCGAGGTCCTCGACCTGGCCAGGCGAGCGGGCGTGCCCGCGGCGGGACTGCTGCGCCGCGCCGCCGAGGACGTCCGTGACGACGCTGCTGCCGCAGGCCTCACCGCGGCCGAGCGCCTGGCCGTCCGACTGGTGCTGCCGCTCGGTGTCTGCATCCTGCCCGCGTTCGTGCTCGTCGGGGTGGTCCCCGTCGTGGTCGGCGTCCTCTCCTCCACCGTCGTCGGTGCGCGATGACCTCTCCACAGATGCCGATCGAGGCCCTGATCGCCCGGTCGCCACGCGCCACGCTGGGATGACCGCAACAGAAGGGACGAACCCATGAGCACCACCTCGAACCGAATCCGTCGGGCCAACCGCGTCGTCGAGCGGCTCCGCGCCGTCGCACAGGACGACCAGGGGTCCGCGACCGCCGAGTACGCGGTCGTCATCCTCGCCGCCGTGGCGTTCGCCGGCGTGCTCGTCGCCGTCATGCGCTCGGGCGAGGTGCAGACCATCCTCACCGAGCTCGTCCGCGGTGCCCTCTCGCTGTGACCACGAGCGGCGCTCCGACCGGGGCTCCGACCGGGGATCGGTCACGGTCGAGTTCGCGGTCGTGCTGCCCGCCGTCGCGCTCGTCCTCACCCTGCTCGTCGCGGCCGTGCTGGTCGTCGACGGACAGGGACGCCTCCAGTCGGCCGCCGCGGCGGCTGCGCGGGGCGTCGGGCGTGGGGACGACGCCGTCGGACTCGCCGCCGCCGAGCAGATCGCGCCGGGATCCTCCGTCACGATCCGGCGTACCGACGACCTGGTCTGCGTCGACGCCACGCGCGGCGGCACCGGTCCGTTCTCGGCGCTGCCGCTCCGGGCGACGGCGTGTGCTGCGGCCGGGGGACGCTGACCCCGAGCGCGGTTCGGTGACCGTGCTCGTCGCCGCCGTCCTCGGCGTCGGGGTGCTCGTCGCGTCGTCGGCGCTCGCCGCCGCCGGACACCGCACGCAGGCGATCCGGGCGGGGGACGCCGCTGACGCCGCCGCGACCTCGGCCGCTGCGACGTCCATCGGACTCCTGACGGGGTCGCCGTGCGACGTCGCCGAGCGGGTCGCACGGGCGAACGGCTCGACCCTCGTGGCCTGCGACCTCGCTGCCGCGACGGCCCGGGTGCGGGTGGTCGTCGGCTCCGGACCGTTCGCCGTCGGCGCATCCGCGGTCGCCGGTCCGGCGGACGACCACCCCGACCACGGTGTGTATGGTGTGCCTGTCGGCCACCGGTCACCGATGTCCCGGGCGACCCGGACACGCTCGTGTCCAGGGCCGACCAGCACCACGGATCAAGGAGACACGTGCCAGGCACGAAGAAGCTCGTGATCGTCGAGAGCCCTGCGAAGGCGAAGACGATCGCGCAATACCTCGGTGACGGATACGAAGTCCAGGCCTCGGTCGGACACATCCGCGACCTCGTCGAGCCCAAGAACCTGCCGGCCGAGCTCAAGAAGGGCTCCCTCGGCAAGTTCTCGGTGGACGTCGACAACGGCTTCGAGCCGTACTACGTCGTGTCCGACGCCAAGAAGAAGACGGTCGCCGAGCTCAAGCGTGCGCTCAAGGATGCCGACGAGCTCTACCTCGCAACAGATGAAGACCGCGAGGGTGAAGCGATCGCCTGGCACCTGCTCCAGGTCCTCAAGCCGAAGGTCCCCGTCAAGCGGATGGTCTTCCACGAGATCACGAAGGAGGCGATCCAGCGTGCGCAGGAGGCCACCCGTGAGCTCGACACCGCCCTCGTCGACGCGCAGGAGACCCGCCGCATCCTCGACCGCCTCTACGGGTACGAGGTCTCGCCGGTCCTGTGGCGCAAGGTCGCTCCCGGCCTCTCCGCCGGTCGCGTGCAGTCCGCCGCGACCCGGCTCGTGGTCGACCGCGAACGCGAGCGTCTCGCCTTCGTCTCGGCCAACTACTGGGACCTCTCCGCTCGGTTCGAGAAGGCGGGGGAGTCCTCCTTCTCGGCGCGACTCGCCCGGATCCAGGGCACCCGCGTCGCCTCGGGGCGCGACTTCGACGACCGCGGTGCGCTCAGCGGTGACGTCGTGCGTCTGGACGAGGCCGCAGCCGCCTCGCTGACCACCGTGCTCGAGCGCGCCGGGGACGCCACCGTCCGCAGCGTCGACTCGAAGCCGTACACCCGCCGTCCGGCTGCACCGTTCACCACGTCGACCCTGCAGCAGGAGGCAGCGCGCAAGCTGCGTCTGTCGCCGCGGCAGACGGCGCGTGCGGCGCAGACGCTGTACGAGAACGGGTACATCACCTACATCCGTACCGACTCGGTCTCGCTCTCGAAGCAGGCGATCGACGCGGCCCGCAAGCAGGCGGCCGACCTGTACGGCGCCGCGACCGTGCCGGACAAGCCCCGTCTGTACGCGAGCAAGAGCAAGAACGCGCAAGAGGCGCACGAGGCGATCCGTCCCTCGGGCGACACCTTCCGCACCCCGCAGGAGCTCCAGGGCACGCTCACCGGTGTCGAGTGGCGGCTCTACGACCTCATCTGGAAGCGCACCGTCGCCTCCCAGATGGCGGACGCCAAGGGGTCGACCGCATCGATCGTGCTCGGCATCGCATCGACCGAGTCGGTCGAGGGCATCACGTCGACCGCGAACGGCACGGACGCCGAGTTCACCGCGTCCGGCACCGTCATCACCTTCCGCGGGTTCCTCAGCGCCTACGAAGAAGGCCGCGACGAGGACCGCCACGAGTCGAGCGAGCGTGCCGGTCAGGACGTCGCGCTGCCCGACGTCAAGCAGGGCGAGCACCTCGAGGTGCACGACGTGCTGGCGAAGGGGCACGACACGACGCCGCCGCCGCGCTTCACCGAGGCCAGCCTCATCAAGACGCTGGAAGAGCTCGGGATCGGGCGTCCGTCGACCTACCCGACGATCAGCCCGACGATCATCGACCGCGGCTACGTGTCCCTGCGCGGCACCCAGCTCGTGCCGAACTGGATCGCGTTCAGCGTGGTCCGGCTGCTCGAGGAGTACTTCGGCGAACTGGTGGAGTACGACTTCACCGCCGAGATGGAAGAGGACCTCGACCGGATCGCCCGCGGCGACGCCGACCGGGTCGACTGGCTCAAGGGCTTCTACTTCGGTGGCGGCGACGACGACCAGCGTGGCCTGCGGACCGTCATCGACAACCTCGGTGAGATCGACGCGCGTGAGATCAACTCGGTCGAGCTCGCACCGGGCCTCACCCTGCGGATCGGTCGCTACGGCCCCTACATCGAGGTGCCGAGCGACGACCCGGAGAAGCCGCGTCGCGTCAACGTCCCCGAGGACCTGGCACCCGACGAGCTGACCGTCGAGAAGGCCAAGGAACTCGTCGACGCCCCCGTCATCGGCGACCGCGTCGTGGGCATCAACCCGGACACGGGCAAGGAGGTCCTGGCGAAGGACGGCCGCTTCGGTCCCTACGTCACGGAGCGCACTCCGGAGCCCGAGCCCACCGTCGACCCGAAGACCGGCGAGGTCGTCGACGCCGCAGCCGCCGCCCCGGAGCCCGCAGCGGCCGAGGCCCCCGCCGAGACGACGACCGGCAAGAAGGCCCCGGCGAAGAAGGCCCCGGCGAAGAAGACGACGAAGAAGGCCGCGGCGCCCAAGGAACGGACCGCCTCGCTCTTCAAGTCGATGGACCCGGCGACCGTCGACCTCGAGACCGCGCTGAAGCTCCTCGACCTGCCCCGAGTGGTCGGACAGGACCCGGAGACCGGCAACGACATCACCGCGCAGAACGGTCGCTACGGCCCGTACTTGAAGAAGGGGACGGACACCCGGACGCTCCCGGGCGAGGACGCGATCTTCGACATCGACCTCCCCGGTGCACTCGAGATCTTCTCGCAGCCGAAGTACGGCGGCAACCGTGCCGCGAGCTCCGCGCTCAAGGAGTTCGAGGCGGACCCCGTGTCCGGCAAGCCGATCAAGATGAAGGACGGCCGGTTCGGCCCCTACGTCACCGACGGCGAGACGAACGCGACGATCCCGAAGGGCGAGGACGTCGAGGCGGTAGACCACGCCCGTGCGGTCCAGCTCATCGCGGACAAGCGCGCCAAGGGCCCCGTCAAGAAGAAGACGCCGGCCCGACGGGCACCGGCGAAGAAGAAGTGACCGGACGGTTCATCACGCTCGAGGGCGGCGACGGCGCGGGCAAGACGACCCAGGCCGAGCTGCTCTCGGCGTGGCTCGTCGAGCACGGCCGCACGGTTCTGCGCACCCGCGAGCCCGGCGGCACCGACCTGGGTCTCCGGATCCGTGAGATCGTGCTGCACGAGCGCGGGCACGTGTCGCCCCGCGCCGAGGCGCTGTTGTACGCGGCAGACCGGGCACACCACGTCGAGACAGTGGTTCGTCCCGCGATCGCCCGTGACGAGGTCGTGCTGCAGGACCGGTACATCGACTCGTCGGTCGCCTACCAGGGCGTCGCGCGCGGTCTGGGCTCCGAGCACATCCGCTCGGTGTCGGAATGGGCGGCGGACGGCCTGGCGCCGGACCTGACGATCCTGCTCGACCTCGACGTGACGGTCGGACGCGCCCGGGTCGCCGCGGCCCGTGGTGACACGTTCGACCGCCTGGAGTCCGAGGCCGAGGCGTTCCACGAGTCGGTGCGACGAGCGTTCCTGGACATGGCGGCGGCCGAACCCGACCGCTTCCTGGTGGTCGACGCCGGCGGCTCCACCGAGGACGTGCAGCGTGCGATCCGTGCCGCGGTCGCCCCACTCGTCGCGATCGACCCGGCATGACCGTGGTCGCCCGCGTGACGGTGGTCGCCCGCGTGACGGTGGTCGCTGACAGGATGGTCCCGTGAGCGTGTGGGACGGCCTGACCGGGCAGGAAGAAGCAGTCGCCTCCCTCCGGAACGCTGCGGAGTCGACCGACGGCACCGGCGGCATGACGCACTCGTGGCTGATCACGGGTCCCCCCGGGTCCGGACGGTCGAACGTGGCGACGGCGTTCGCGGCGGCCCTCGTGGGCAACGGTCCCGATGACGACCACACCCTGCAGCAGATCACCGCGAAGACCCACCCCGACGTGTCGGTCCTGACGACGCAGCGCGTGATCATCACCATCGACGAGATCCGGCAGCTCGTGACGTCGTCGTACTACTCACCCTCGGTCGGGCGGTACCGCATCGTCATCATCGAGGACGCCGACCGCATGACGGAACGCACCTCGAACCTGCTGCTCAAGGCGCTCGAAGAACCTCCTGAGCGCACGGTCTGGATCCTCTGCGCCCCGAGTGAAGCGGACCTGCTGCCCACCATCCGCTCGCGCGTCCGCTCTGTCCGCCTCCGGGTCCCCGGGATCGAGTCCGTCGCCGACCTGCTCGTCGCCCGCACCGGCATCGACCGTGCCCTCGCGATGGACGCAGCGCGGCAGGCACAGAGCCACATCGGCATGGCGCAACGCCTGGCGACGAGTGCGGACGCCCGCGATCGTCGCCGCCGCACCCTGACGACGGTGCTCGGCGTCCGGAGCGTCGGCGACGCCGTGATGGCCGCTGCCGACCTGCTCGCCGTCGCCGACGAAGACGCCAAGGCCATCACCCAGCAGCGCGACTCCGAGGAGCGCGACGCCGCACTGCGATCGCTCGGCATCGAACCCGGCGGCACGATCCCACCGGCCCTCCGCTCGCAGCTCCGGCTGCTGGAGGACGACCAGAAGCGCCGTGCGACCCGCAGCCTGCGCGACGGTCTCGACCGCATCCTGGTCGACGTGTCCTCGCTGTACCGCGACCTGCTCCTGCTCGGTCTCGGTGCCCCGGCGGAACCCGTCAACCTGGCGATGCGCGACCACCTCGACCAGGCCCTGCAGTCGGTCACGCCGGCCGCGGCGCTCGAGGTGCTCGACGCGATCGCCCTCGCCCGGCAGCGGATCGCCGCGAACGTGGCGGCGTTGCTCGCGCTCGAGGCGCTGCTCGTCACGATCGCCCGCGTCCGGCACTGACCGTGACGGACTCTCCCCGCGGCGAGTGGGGCATGGGACAATCACGGCATGCCCGACGCTGAACCCGGCCTGCGCGAACGGAAACGCCGCGCCACCCGCCGCGCCATCCAGGCGGCGGCGCTCCGCATCGCGATCGAGGACGGCCTCGGAGCGGTCACCGTGGACGAGATCTCGCGTCGAGCCGACGTCTCACCCCGCACGTTCTTCAACTACTTCCCGAGCAAGGAACAGGCGATCCTCGGGGACGACCCGGAGCTGCCCGACGACGCCGCGCTGCAGGAGTTCGTCGACGGCGGACCGGACGGCGACCTGCTGTCGGACCTCGGTGCACTGCTCGTGCACTCGACGCAGGAGCTCATCGAGGAACGTGGACTCATCGAGGAACGACAGCAGGTGCTCCGGGCGAACCCCGAGCTGTTCAGCCGGCGCATGGAGTCGATGAAGGAGTTCCAGGCCGAGATCCAGGCGGCGGTCACCCGGCGGCTCGAACGCGAGGACCCCGAGCTCGCTGCGGACCCCGATGCGCTCCGCCGTCGGGCGCGCCTGGCGTCGATCGTGGCGCTCGGTGCGCTCCGGCACGCTTGGTGGGAGTGGTCCGGGTCCGAGGCCGGTTCGCACCTGGTCGACGAGCTCCGCAGGTCCTTCGCCGAGCTCGGCGTGCTCGTTTCGCGTTCACTCGTCTGAGCCTGTATAGTCATTGATCGTGCCGCTCCGGGTTCGGAGCGAGCGCGCCGCCTTAGCTCAGTCGGTAGAGCGATTCACTCGTAATGAATAGGTCGTCGGTTCGATTCCGACAGGCGGCTCAGCACACATCCCCGGTCACGGACCTGCATCAGGTCCTGACCGGGGATTTTTCTGTTGGCGGAAAGCCGCACGCTTCGGCTGCAGGACAGACAGGGGCACGGGGCCCGGGATAGCGTGACGACGTCGCGGGGCTCCCTGCGGCGCAAGAACCACATCGCCCAGCCACCTCCGGCGGACGATCGATGGAGGCACCGTGCTCACCCGTGTGACGATGATCGTCCTCGTGGGTGCGGCGGCAGCGGCACTCGCCGTGAGCGCCGCCGCAGTTCCCGAATCCAGCCGCTCGGCGGCAGCCGCCGCGTCGCAGGGGCAGGGCGCGAACGCGACGCCACTGCGCGCGGACGGCCCGGCCGTGCGCTCCGACCCGACGATCGGCCGGGTGCCGACCTTCTCGGTCGACTTCGACACACCGGCAGCGGCGAACGGACCGTTCGCTGCGACCTACGCGCAGTCGTGGCAGCCGTACCCGGACGGCACCGGTGGACGGTACTGGTCGGGTTCGCAGGTCAGCGCGCACGACGGGTACATGGACGTCGCCCTGGACGGCGAGCACGGTGCGGCTGGCACCTTCGGCACCCCGGAGGATGCCTGGTCCCACGTGGGCGGGACGTTCAGCATCCGAGCGCGCGCGACCGGCGGCGCCGACAACGGCGTCGCGGTCATGCTGTGGCCGACGTCGGACGACTGGGGCGACGGCGAGGTCAACTTCCCCGAGGGCAACTTCGACAGCACGCCCCGCGTGTTCCACCATTCGATGGTCCCCGGTCACGAGAAGCGGTTCGACCACTACAACACCCGCGTGTCCTGGAGCTCGTGGCACACGTACACGATGGAGTGGATCCCGGGCCGAGCGGTCAACTACTACCTCGACGGCGAGCTGGTGTACACGGTCGCCCGGAACGTCCCGTCGTCCCCGCACCGCTACATGTTCCAGGTCGGCAACTGGGGTGACCCGGGCCACCTCGAGATCGACTGGGTCCGCACGTACGATCCTCGGTGACGGGTGCGGATCACCGCACGTTCTTCCCCGTTCTGGGGATTCCCGGAAGCGACGTCCATCGGCCACGATCGAGACCGAGCCCACTCCGCGCGTCGAAAGGTCGTCAGGTCGTCATGCTGTTGTCCCTCCTCTACATGAGTGCCGCTGACGAGCCCTTCGACCAGGAACGGCTGGACGCGCTGCTCGAGCACGCCAGGTCACGCAACGCCGCGTCCGGCCTGTCCGGTCTGCTCGTCTACAAGGACGGCCGCTTCATGCAGCTGTTGGAGGGCCCGGAGGACGCCGTGCTCGAGACCTACCAGCGCATCATCGACGACCCTCGCCACACCGACGTCGGCCTGCTCGTCGAGGAGCGCATCCACACGCCGCGCTTCGGCGAGTGGACGATGGCGTTCGACCGCGACGCGGAGACGCCGCTGCCGGACGGGTTCGACGCGTTCCTGGTCGACGGCGACAGCAGTGCGGACACGAGCAAGGCCCGCGCCCTGCTGCGGTGGTTCCGCAACCACCCGCTGGCGGCGCCGGACGCGGCGCTCGGCAAGCACCGCCGCTGAGGGCGTGTGTCGGCCTCAGGGCAGGTAGTACGTCGGGTTCGGCAGCTTGACGCTGCGGTCCGCCGAGCCCCCGAGCAGGTCGCTGTACTGGTCGCCGAAGTTCGCGACCACGTCGTACCGGCCGCCCGATCGTGACTCGATGTGCGCCCGGGTCTGCGACTTGTACTCGACGGTGGTGCACTTCGCCGTGGCGCAGGTGATGTACGACGGCTGCTGCGACGCCCCGACCCCGGTCCACTTCGTGTAGTACGTCTCGGTGCCGCGCGTCGTCGCCGAGAACTGCGGGTAGCCGACGCGCTGCAGGTTGTCGATGGTGGCCTTCTCCTGATCGGCGTTCCGGCCGGTCAGCCCGATGACCGTGCAGCCGGAACGCTGTGCGATCGACACGAGCGAGGTCATCGACGGGGTCGCGGGGAACCGTTCGTCCTGCACCCACTCGTCCTGCAGCGCGGGGTCGAAGACGAAGTGCATGTCCGCGACCTCCATGTCGTACGTCCACAGGGTGGTGTCGTCGGCGTCGAGCACGATCGCGGGGTTGCGGTGCAGCTTGCGGCCGACGGCGCACTGGGCGGCGACGACGGGGGCCTGCCGCCGGACGAGGGACCGCATCTCGCGGATGTACGGGGAGTCGGTGCGGTTCGCCAGGCCGGTGCCGGGGTCGCCGTAGTACGTGGCGATGGTCTTCTTGACGGAGTCGATGTTCGGGATGCCCTCACCGGACTGCGTCGCACCGGAGGAGCCGTCGGCCGCCATCGTGAACTGCGTCCGTGGGGACAGCCGGGGCTCGGAGACGCCGGGCAGGTCGGCCGAGGGCAGGGAGTAGGTGGGGTTCGGTAGCTTGAGGGACCGCTCGGCGTACCCGCCCTGCAGGTCGCTCCACTGGTCGCCGATGTTCAGCGTGATGTCGTAGCCGAGGTCCTGCTCGATGTGCTTGCGGGTCAGGGCCTTGTACTCGACGGTCGTGCAGCTCGCGGCGGCGCAGGTCACGTACGACGGCTGCTGCGAGGCGCCCTTGCCGGTCCACTTCGTGAAGAAGTGGTCCTCGGTGAAGGCGGTGTAGCCGACCTTCGACAGGTTCTGCACGGTCGCGGTCTTCTGGTCGTCGTTCCGGCCGGTCAGTCCGAAGACGGTGAAGCCCATCGCGGCGGCGCGGTTGACGAAGCCGACCATGGACGGGGTGGCGGCGAAGCGTTCGTCCTGCACCCACTCGTCCTGCCGTGCGGGGTCGAAGACGAAGTGCATGTCCGCGACCTCCATGTCGTACGTCCACAGGGTGGTGTCGTCGGCGTCGAGGACGATCGCGGGCTTCTCGCCGTGCTGGACGGCACGGTCGTGGATGCGCTGCAGCGACGCTCCCTGGCGGGCGACGATCGATCGCATCTCGCGGATGTAGGGGGAGTCGGTCCGGTTCGCCAGGCCCGTGCCGGGGTCGCCGTAGTAGGTGGCGATGGTCTTCTTGACGGAGTCGATGTTCGGGATGCCCTCGCCGCCCTGCGTCGCACCGGACGTGCCGTCGGCAGTCATCGTGAAGTGCGTCCGCGGCGTCAGGCCGGCGTCGGCCGAGTGCCCCGGTCCGTGTCCTGGGTCGCCCCACCCGTGTGCGCTGGCCGGACCGCCGACGAGGGTGGACGTGAGGACGATCGCGGCGCTGGTGGCGACGACGGAGAGGACGGAACGGCGCATGGAGGACCTGCACACCTTCGACTCGGGGAGGAGTGACCCCCGGATGGGGGATCTCGCAGCACGTTAGCTGGCAATCACCCGTGGAGTCCATACCAAAGTGCTGCGGCCAGTCCTGGTAGACATGGCCCCATGACGGTTCGCTGGGGAGTCATCGGCACGGGCGGCATCGCCCGGTCCTTCGTCGGCGACTGCGTCGCCGCGGGCATCGAGTTTACGGCGGTCGGCAGCCGCACCCGCGACGGTGCCGAGGCGTTCGCGGCGGAGTTCGGCATCCCACGGGCGCACGGCTCCTACGAGGACCTCGTCGCCGACGACACGGTCGACGCCGTGTACGTCGCGACCCCGCACGTCCGGCACGCCGAGGACGCCCTGCTCGCGATCCGCGCCGGCAAGCACGTCCTCGTCGAGAAGGCCTTCACGATGACGGCGGCCGAGGCGCGGACCGTGGTCGATGCCGCCCGTCGAGCCGGTGTCGCGGTGACCGAGGCGATGTGGACCCGGTTCCTGCCGCAGATGGCGATGATCCGCGAGGTCCTGGCCGAGGGGCGCATCGGCCGGCCGGTGCTCGTCGAGGCGACGCACCACCAGGCCCTGCCCACCGACCCGTCGCACCGGCTGCGCGATCCGGCCCTCGGCGGTGGAGCCCTGCTGGACCTGGGCGTGTACCCGGTGTCGTTCGCGGTGGACGTGCTCGGTGTGCCCACCTCGCTCGTCGCGGCCGGCACGCTGAGCGAGCAGGGCGTCGACACGCAGATGGGCATGGTCCTGACGCACGAGGGCGGCGCGCAGTCGATGGTGCACTTCGGGATGGACCTGCGCAGTCCGAACACCGCCTCGGTCATCGGGGAAGCGGGGCGCATCGACGTCGACTCGACCTGGTACACCCCGACCACCTGGCGGATCCGCGACCGCGACGGTGTCGTGGTCGAGGAGTTCGACGCGCGCGAGGAGCTCGCCGGCTACGGCCACGAGGCGCGCGCGTTCGAGGCGATGGTCACGTCCGGCGTGCACGAGGGCGGTCCGATGGACGCCGAACAGTCGGTCGCGATCATGGCCGTCATGGACGAGGCCCGCCGCCAGGTCGGCGTGCACTACCCCGCGGACGACGCCTCCACAGCGCCCTGATCCGGGTCGCGTCGTCCACATCGGGACGATCCGGCCTGGAGGCTCCTGCCGCAGTTCCGTAGAATCGGTCACGATGTCCGAGCAGCAGCCCACCCCGCCTTCCGTACCGGAGCGTGTCCGCGCCGCCGTCGCAGCCGCGCGCGCCTCCGCCGTGCGCCGCCCGGTGCCCTGGATCGCCGGTGGGCTCGCAGCCCTGCTCGTGATCGGTTCGGGCGGGGCCGTCGCGGTCGCCGCCGCGATGACACCGGACACGGGCACGACGGCCGCGCCGGCGACCACGTCGCGCGCGACCTCGACCCCGAGCCGGTCGACCGCCACCACGAAGCGACCGACGAGCACGCCGACACCCACCCCGGACGCCCGCGCCGTGCCGAGGGACCCGGCCGGCCCGTCCGCGCTGCGCACCTGCTCGATCGCCGGTGCGGCGTCGGCGAGCGGTCTCGGCGCGTTCGAGGGGTACGTCATGGACGCGAAGACCGGCGAGGTCCTGTTCTCGAAGGACGGCGACAAGGCCGCCCAGACCGGCAGCGTCATGAAGACCCTGACGACGGCGACGGCGCTCGCGGTGCTCGGCGGCGACCACCGCATCCCGACCACCGTCACACAGGAGTCCGGCGGGACCATCGCGCTGGTCGGGCACGGCGACGCCACGCTGTCCGCCGGCAACGGCACGGTCTACCCGGGGGCCCCGACGCTCGCGCAGCTCGCCCAGCAGGTCAAGGCGAAGGTCGGCAACACCCCCGTCACCACCATCGTGACCGATGACACGTACTGGAGCGACGCCGACGCGTGGGACCCCACGTGGCCGGTGTCCGAGCGCACCATCGGGTACCAGCCGAAGGTCACGGCGCTCATGGTCGACGGTGACCGGGCGAACCCGGCCGCGGCGACCTCGCCCCGGTCCGAGGACCCGGTCGGCCGTGCGGGCACCGCGTTCCGGACGGCACTGGCGAACGCCGGGGTCGCCGGGGCCGGGTCGGCACAGATCGTCAAGCGCGCCACGACCAGCACGAACACCATCGCGACGGTCTCGTCGCAGCCGGTGTCGACGCTGATCGGGCAGATGATCCCGAACTCGGACAACACCCTCGCCGAGATGCTCGCCCGGGTGTCGTCGAAGGAGTCCGGCTCGAACGGGTCGGCGGCCTCGCTGACCTCGGTGTACCAGTCGGCGCTCGGCTCCTACGGCGTCGACCCGGCCGGCATCGTCATCAAGGACGGCTCGGGCGAGAGCGCCGCCAACGCGGTGTCGCCGAACTTCGTCGCCCACCTCATGGTGCAGGTCGCCGCCGGTGCGAAGGGTCTCGGCACCCTCGCGAACGCCCTGCCCGTGTCGGGCCAGTCCGGCACCCTCGCCAGCCGCTTCACCGGCGCGAACGCCGTCGCCCGCGGCAAGGTGCACGCGAAGACCGGGTGGATCGACAGCGCGAACACCCTCGGCGGGTACATCGACGCCGCGGACGGATCGCGCCTGACCTTCGCGTTCTACGCCATCGGGTCGTCGCGCGCGGCCGCGCTGCCGGCGCTCGACGCGGTGACCGCTGCGGCCTACTCGTGCGGGAGCAAGCTCACCGACTCCTGAGTCACCGGGTGTTGGATGGGCCCATGGCACGGGCTCTCCTCATCGTCGACGTCCAGAACGACTTCACCGAGGGCGGTGCGCTCGGTGTCACCGGGGGCGCGGCCCTCGCGGAACGGATCAGCGCGTTCCTCGGCCGGCACGCCGAGGAGTACGACCTGATCGTCGGCTCCCGCGACTGGCACCACGGCGACGACGACAACGGCGGACACTTCGCCGGACCCGAGGGCCCCGACTTCGTCGACACGTGGCCCGTGCACTGCGTGGCCGGCACACCGGGCGCCGAGTACCACCCGGAGCTCGACACCGAGCCGATCGACGTCGACGTCTTCAAGGGCCAGGGCACGCCGGACTACTCGGCGTTCCAGGCCCGGACCGAGTCGGGCGTGCCGTTGCCGGAGATCCTGACCGAGCACCGGGTGCACTCCGTCGACATCGTCGGCATCGCCACCGACCACTGCGTCCGGGCCTCGGCCCTCGACGCCCGCGCTGCCGGCATCGACGTCGCGGTCTACGAGGACCTGGTGGCCGGCGTCGACGACGAGCGCAGCGCCCGCGCGCTCGACGACATCCGAGCGGCCGGCGGGCACGTCGACCGCAGCGACATGGACGAGGGGCTCGCGAACCCCGGAGGAGCACAGCTGTGACCGAGACCAGCACCGACACCAGCACCGACACGAGCACCACGACCGGCGACCTCACCACGACCGTGGGCGACGACCACGTCACCGTGCAGGGCGTGCCGACCGGCCTGTTCATCGGCGGGTCCTGGCGCCCGTCGACGAGCGGCGCGACGTTCGCCGTCCGCGACCCCTCGACCGGCGACGTCCTGGCCGAGGTCGCCGACGCCACCCCCGAGGACGGAATCGCCGCGCTCGACGCCGCGGTCGCCGCGCAGCAGGAGTGGGCGGCCACCGCACCGCGCCAGCGCTCCGACGTGCTGCGCCGCGCGTTCGACCTGGTGCGCGCGCACGAGGACGACCTGGCCGCCCTGATGACGCTCGAGATGGGCAAGCCCCTGGCCGAGGCCCGCGGCGAGGTGGTCTACGGCGGCGAGTTCCTCCGCTGGTTCTCGGAGGAGGCCGTCCGCATCGGCGGCGACTACCGCACCAACCCCGAGGGCACCGGTCGCGCGATCGTCCTGAAGCGTCCGGTCGGCCCGGTGTACGCGATCACCCCGTGGAACTTCCCCCTCGCCATGGCGACCCGGAAGATCGGCCCCGCACTGGCGGCCGGCTGCTCGGTCGTCGTGAAGCCGGCGGAGCTCACGCCGCTGACCACGCTGTTCCTGGTCGAGCTGTTCCGCCGTGCCGGGCTGCCGGACGGCGTGCTCAACGTGGTGCCGTCCCTCGACGCCAAGGGCCTGTCCGAGCCGATCATCGCCGACCGTCGCCTCCGCAAGCTCACCTTCACCGGATCGACGCCGGTCGGGTCCGCGCTCCTCAAGCAGGCGGCGGACAACGTGCTCAGGACGAGCATGGAGCTCGGCGGCAACGCCCCCTTGCTGGTGTTCGACGACGCCGACCTCGACGCCGCCGTCACCGCTGCGATGCTCGCGAAGTTCCGGAACGTCGGCGAGGCCTGCACGGCCGCCAACCGGTTCTTCGTGCAGGACGGCATCGCCGACGCGTTCGTGGCCGCCCTCACCGCGAAGGTCGACGCGCTCCGCATCGGCCGGGGCACCGAGGACGGCACGACGATGGGCCCGCTCATCGACGACCGTGCGGTGGACAAGGCCGCTGGACTCGTCGACGACGCGGTCACCCGCGGCGCACGGCTCGTCACCGGCGGACACCGCGTCGAGCGGCCCGGCACCTACTACGCGCCCACGGTGCTCGACGACGTCCAGCCGGGATCGGAGATCCTGACGACCGAGATCTTCGGACCGGTCGTGTCGATCACCCGCTTCGCGACCGAGGACGAGGGCATCCGGCTCGCCAACGACACCGAGTTCGGGCTCATCGCCTACGCGTTCACGACGGACTTCCCGCGCGGGCAGCGGCTCGCCGAACGCCTGGAGACCGGGATGCTCGGACTGAACACCGGCGTCGTGTCGAACGCAGCGTTCCCGTTCGGCGGGGTGAAGTCGTCCGGGCTCGGCCGCGAGGGCTCGCACGAGGGCATCGAGGAGTACCTCGAGACCGTGTACGTGCTCACCCCGGACCCGTTCGCCGCCTGAACGGGCCCGACGGCGGGGCTCAGACCAGCAGCTGGTGCTTCGCCAGGTCGCGGTAGAGCGGCGTCGACTCGACCAGCTCGGAGTGCGTGCCGGCGCCGACGACCCGGCCGTGCTCGAGCACGACGATGACGTCGGAGTCGACCACGGTGGACAGCCGGTGCGCGATGACGAGCAGGGTGCGGTCTTCGGCGACGGCGTCGATCGCCAGCCGCATCTTCTGCTCGTTCACGCCGTCGAGCGACGACGTCGACTCGTCGAGCAGCAGGATCGGGGGAGCGGCGAGCAGCGCGCGGGCGATGGCCAGCCGCTGACGCTCGCCGCCGGAGAGCATCACGCCGTCCTCGCCGACCTGGGCGTCGAGCCCACGCGGGTCGCGGTGCAGGACCTCGCCGAGGTTGACCGCCTCGAGCACGCGGACGCAGTCGTCCTCGGTCGCGTCCGGCGAACCGAGCAGCAGGTTGGCGCGGATGGTGCCGGCGAGCACCGGGGCGTCCTGCTCGACGTAGCCGATCTGGGCGCGGAGCTCCTGGCGGTCCATGCCCCGGACGTCGATGCCACCGAGCCGGATGACGCCCTCGGTCGGGTCGTAGAACCGCTCGATCAGGGCGAGGGTCGTCGACTTGCCAGCACCCGACGGACCCACGAGTGCGACCCGCGAGCCGCGGGGAACACGGAACGACACGTCGTGGAGCACCACGTCGTCGGCCGGACGCTCGTCGGCGAGCCGATCCGGGCCTCCCGGTCGATCCACCGCGCCGGACGCGACGGCGCCGTCCGGACCGGACGCATCCGCTGCAGCCGAGTACCGGAACGTGACGTGCTCGAACGTGATGGCGTCGTCGGAGGCCACCGCGGCGGCGGGGCGCGCAGCGGCGTCGTCCTGCGCCTCGGTCGGCAGGTGCAGGATCTCCTCGATCCGGCCGAGCGCACCGAGCGCCTGGGCGACCGCGACGGCCGCACCCATCGCCTGGCCGAGCGGCATGATCATCATGAAGAGCAGCAGGATGAACGTGATGAGCGTGGCGATGGTGATGGTGCCCGCGGCGACCTGGGCCCCGCCGACGCCGAGCACGGCGATGAACGCCACCTGCATGACGATGCTCGCGACCGGCACGACGAACGCGGACATCTTCGCGATGTCGAGGCCGCGCTGGTAGGCCTCGGTCGCGTGTCCGTCGACCTCGTGCACCTCGCGCTCGGTGGCACCGGCCGCGCGGATGGTGCGGACGGCGCCGATGCCGCGCTCGACGGCCGCGGTCAGGTCGCCGACCTTCTCCTGCGCACGCTTCGACGCGACCCGGATGCGCCGGCTCAGTCCGCCGACGACCACGATCGCGACCAGGACGATGACGACCACGATCACGAGCAGCAGCGGGTCGATGATCGCCATCGCGATGATCGCGCCGATGAAGGTCAGCGCGCCGCCGATCGACTCGATCAGGCCCTGGGTCAGGACGGCGCGCAGGAGCGTGGTGTCGCTGCCGACGCGGGACACCAGGTCGCCGGTGCGACGGGTGTCGAACTCCGAGATCGGCAGGTTGAGGATGCGGGCGATGAGCTTGCGGCGCGTGGAGAGCACGACGCCCTCGCCCGCACGCTGCAGCAGGAAGTGCTGCACACCGTTCAGGACGCCGGCGACCAGGACGAGCCCGACGAGCAGCCAGACGAGCGTGCTGAGCGTGTTGCCCTGCTGCACCGCCGTGACGACCTGGTTGACGAGCAGCGGCTGCGCGAGCGACGCCCCGGCGCCGAGGATGCTCAGCACGATGATGACGACCATCGCCGGCTTGTTCTCGAACAGGTAGGACAACAGGCGGCCGAAGGTGGCGCGGGGGCCGTCGGTCTTCTTGGGGCGCGCGAAGGGGAGACTCATCGTGTTCCTAGTTTCTGCCGTACTTCTTGTGCACTGCCTGTCGGCTGACACCGAGCAGGGTCGCGATCTCCTGCCACGACGCCCCGGCGTTGCGGGCGGCACGGGCAGCGAGCTCTTCGGTCCGGTCGAGTTCACGGCGGAGCTCGCGCACGTTGGCGAGGGCGGAGAACGGGTCGTCCCCGGAGGCTCCGGCCGCGAGGCTCGTGATGGTCGGTCGGTCCATGGCTGTCAACCTACATTGACGTGCCGACAACTGTCAACCTGAGTTGACGGACAGGGTTGCGCCGTGCGGTGGACGCGACGACGGACGGACGGGAGGCCCGGTGCCAGCTGGCACCGGGCCTCCCGTCCGTCCGTGGTGACGCCTCAGGCGTCGGTGAAGTCCTTGCTCTTCGTCTCACGGACGAAGAGCAGCGCGACGAGCGTCACGACGGCGGCGATCGTCAGGTACAGCCCGACCAGGAAGATGTTGCCGTCGGCCTGCCACAGCGCCAGGGCGATCGTCGGTGCGAGCGAGGCACCGAGGATCGACGCGACGTTGTACGCGATCGCCGAGCCGGTGTACCGGACGTTCGTCGGGAACAGCTCCGGCAGCAGCGCACCCATCGGCCCGAAGGTCAGCCCCATCAGGGACAGCCCGACGATCAGGAACGTCACCACCGTGATCGGACCCTGCGACGCCGCGAACCAGAACTGGAACGTCAGACCGAACAGCGCGATGCCGATCGTGGTCGGGATGAGGGTCTTCCGGCGCCCGAACTTGTCGGCCAGGATGCCGGCGATCGGGGTGAAGATGCCGAAGAACACGACGCCGATCATGAGCAGCGTCAGGAACTCACCGCGGCTGTAGCCGAGGCCGACCTTCGGGACGAGCGGACCGGCCTCGGCACCGGTGGTGCCGTACGACAGCGTGAACGTGGTCATGAAGTAGAAGAGGACGTACGTCGCGACCATGCCGAACGTGCCGACGATGAGCGCCTTCCACGAGGTGCGGAACACCCGGCCCAGCGGGATCTTCGCGACCGTGCCGGACTCCTGCACGCCGCGGAACACCGGCGACTCGACGAGCTTGAAGCGCACGTAGAGCCCGACGATGACCAGGACCGAGGAGAGCAGGAACGGGATGCGCCAGCCCCACGCCTGGAAGTCGGCGTTCGGGGTGCCGTCGGCACCGGCGGGCATCGCGGCGTTGATCGCGATGAACAGGCCGTTCGCGAGCAGGAAGCCGATCGGTGCGCCGAGCTGCGGCATCGAACCGAAGACGCCGCGCTTGCCCTTGGGGGCGTTCTCGGTGGCGAGCAGTGCCGCACCGGACCACTCGCCGCCGAGGCCGACGCCCTGGGCGAAGCGCATCACGGCGAGCAGGACCGGCGCCCACACGCCGATGGTGCTGAAGGTCGGCAGGCAGCCGATCAGGAACGTCGCGGTGCCCATGACGAGCAGCGACGCGACGAGGGTGGTCTTGCGGCCCACCCGGTCACCGAAGTGCCCGAAGACGATCGACCCGATCGGCCGCGCGAAGAAGGCGAGGGCGAACGTCACGAACGACGACAGCTGCGATGCCGTGGGGTCCTCGTTCGGGAAGAACAGCGTCGGGAAGACGAGGACCGCGGCCGTCGCGTAGACGTAGAAGTCGTAGAACTCGATCGAGGTGCCGACGAGGCTGGCGATGACGACGCGCGAGCGCGGGTTGCCTGCTGGTGCCGGAGCTGAGGTCGGGGTTGCTGGTGCCGGTGCGGCGGTCATGGGTGTCGTGTGGTCTTCCGTGGTGCGCGCTCCTGGCAGGGAGCACGGATACCCGAAACGGCGGACACCGATCGGTTCGCGCAGGGTGGCGCGGGCACCGATCGGGTGCGTTCGGTTGGTGGGGGACCGCTTGTGACGGAAGACAACATCGTACGACAGATGTCGCCCACCTGCGAATCAGCCCAGAGTCAGCTGGCGGCTCCTGCGCCGGCGCCCGCCCCGGCGCTGGCGCCGGCCTCGAGGTGCGCGGGCAGCTGGTGCCCCATCCGGTCGCGCTTGGTGTCGAGGTAGCCGGCGTTCTGCGCCGAGACGCCGACGACCAGCGGCACGAGCGACTCGACGGTGATGCCGTGCTCCTCGAGCTGGCGACGCTTCTCGGGGTTGTTCGAGAGCAGTCGCACGCGGGTGATCCCGAGTTCGGCGAGGATGCCCGCGGCGCCGCCGTACGCACGGGAGTCGGCCGGCAGCCCGAGCGCCAGGTTGGCGTCGAGCGTGTCGAGGCCGTCTTCCTGCAGGCGGTAGGCCTTGAGCTTGTTGATGAGCCCGATGCCGCGTCCTTCCTGCCCGCGCAGGTAGACCACCACTCCGCCCTCGGCAGCGATGGTGTCGAGCGCGGCGTCGAGCTGGGGCCCGCACTCGCACTTCAGCGAGCCGAACGCCTCGCCGGTCAGGCACTCGGAGTGCACGCGGACCAGGGCGCCGTCGGACGGGGCGGACCCGTCGGGCAGCGCGCCGATGATCGCGACGTGCTCCGCGCCGGTCACGAGGTCGCGGTAGGCGCGCATCTGGAACGTGCCGTGGGTGGTGGGGACGTTCGTCGACACCTCGAACTGGACGGGGCTGCCCGGGGTGGAGGAGGTCAGCGCGTCGGTCATGGGGTGCTCCGGTCGTTCGTGGGCCCGTCGTCTCCGAACCCGGGTGCTGCGTCGTGCTGCTGCGGTGTCTGCTGCTGTGGTGGCGCTGGCTGCGGCTGCGCTGTCGCGCTGCGTTGCGGTCGGGCTCGGACCAGCAGGTCAGGGCCCAGGCTGGTGGTCGATAGTACGTCCAACCGCCGACGCCCGGACATGCTTCCCACCCCGAGGTCGTCGAGGGCGACCCGGGGTCCACCGAGCAGGATCGGGGCGACGTACACGAGGTACTCGTCGACGAGCCCGGCGGCGATGAGCGCGGACGCGACGGTGGGGCCGCCCTCGACGAACACCGAGTGCACGCCGTGCCCACGCAGGGCGGCGAGCGACGCGGCGAGGTCGTGCCCCGGCAGCGTCACGAGCCCACGGGGGTGTCGACGGACCGCGGCGTCATCGGTGACGGCGCGGTCACCGAGCACGACCGCGAGCGGCTGGTCGGCGAGGAGTTCGCCCGCGTCACCCCGAGCGGTCAGGCTCGGGTCGTCGGCGAGCACGGTGCCGGTGCCGACCAGGATCGCGTCGTGCGCGGCACGCTGCTCGTGGACGTGCTGTCGGGCTGCGGCGCCGGTGATCCACTTGCTCGTCCCGTCGGCAGCCGCGGCGCGGCCGTCCAGGCTCGAGGCCCACTTCACGGTCACCCACGGGCGTCCGAGGCGGACCGACAGGAGCCACCGTTCGAGGAACGCCTCGGCCTCGTCGGCGAGCACACCGGACACGACGTCGACCCCGGCGGCGCGGAGTCGGTCGGCACCGCCGTGCACGTCCGCGCCCGGATCGTCGATCGCGTACACGACACGGGCGACCCCGGCCTCGATCAGGGCGACGGCGCAGGGGCCGGTGCGGCCGGTGTGGTTGCAGGGTTCGAGGGTGACGACGGCCGTCGCGCCGCGGAGCTGTGCCGGATCGACCTTCGCCATCGCGTCGACCTCGGCGTGCGGGGTTCCGGCGCCCTTGTGCCACCCTTCGGCGAGGACGTCGCCGGCGGGGGAGAGGATCACGGCGCCGACTCGTGCGTGGTCGCCCACGACGGGCCCGAGGGCCGCGAGTTCGAGCCCGCGGCGCATCGCCCGGACCTCGGTGGGTCGTGCCGTGTCGCTCACGGATCGAGCCTACCGGCGGTAGATCGGTGACGCGTCATCGTCGGGAACGCGGCGTCATGCGGGACTGGGTCACGAGGCGCTGCGTCATGCGGGACCGGGTCACGGAGCGCTGCGTCACGGAGCGTCGGGCCACGGGAGGTCCGATGCGAGCGCACCGTCGGCCCGGCGCAGAGCGGTCCAGGCGGTCGTCGGTCCGCCGTCGCGTCCGGGGATCCGGGCGGGCCCGACGCCGGTGAACGAGAACCCGGCGCTGCGGGCGACCGCGGCCGACGCCGTGTTGCCCTCGTAGCACTCCCAGTAGACGTCCGGAGCACCATCCTCGAACGCCCAGTCCACGACGAGCTCCACCGCATCGTGCATCAACCCGGCACCGCGGGCCGAGGGCGCCAGCCAGAAGCCGAGGTCGCGGCCGGCGGTGCGGTAGCCGATGATCCCCTCGAGCCAGGAGGACCCACTGCGACGGATCGCCCAGGTGTACTCGCGGTCCGACGCCCAGCCGGGGCCGACCAGGGCGTCGACGAAGGTCCGTGCGTCCTGTTCGCGGTACGGCGTGGGGATCGTCGTCCAGCGGACGATGTCCGGGTCTTGACAGGCGTCGGTGATCGCCGCGGTGTCCGCCCGGGTCGGGACGTCGAGTCGGACCCGAGCGGACTCCAGCGTGACCGGCAGCACGGTCAGCCGCGCGAGCGCGGGACGAACCCGATCCGGTCGTACACGCGCGCCAGGGTCTCCTGCGCGATGGACTCGGCACGGTCCGCGCCGACGGCGAGCAGCCGGTCGAGCTCCGCCGGGTCGTCGAGCAGCTCGAGCGTGCGGGTGCGCACCGGCTCGAGCTCGGCGACGACGGCGTCGGCGACCGCGCCCTTGAGGTCCCCGTAGCCCTTGCCCGCGAACGATGCCTCGAGCTCGGCGACGGGGGTCCGGCTGAAGGCGGACAGGATCGCGAGCAGGTTCGTCACGCCCGGCTTCGCCTGCCGGTCGGAGCGGATCTCGCGCTCGTCGTCGGTGACGGCCGACTTGATCTTCTTCGCGGTGCGCTTCGGGTCGTCGAGCAGCCGGATCAGGCCGCTGTCGGACGCCGCCGACTTGCTCATCTTGCTCGTCGGGTCCTGCAGGTCGTAGATGCGCGCCGTCTCGGTGCCGATCCGGGCCTCGGGCACGACGAACGTGTCGCCGAACCGCGAGTTGAAGCGTCCGGCGAGGTCGCGGGTGAGCTCGACGTGCTGGCGCTGGTCGTCGCCGACCGGCACGACCTTGGTGTCGTACAACAGGATGTCTGCGGCCATCAGGACCGGGTACGTGAAGAGCCCGACCGATGCGGCCTCGGACCCCTGCCGCGCCGACTTGTCCTTGAACTGGGTCATCCGGCTCGCCTCACCGAACCCGGTGAGGGTGTTGAGCACCCAGGCGAGCTCGGCGTGGGCCGGCACGTGCGACTGCACGAACAGCGTCGACTTCGTCGGGTCGATGCCCGACGCGATGTACTGCGCGGCCGTCGCCCGGGTGCTCGCGCGGAGCTCGGCCGGGTCCTGCGGTGAGGTGATCGCGTGCATGTCGACGACGCAGTAGATGGCGTCGAAGTCGTCCTGCAGGTCGCGCCACTGCATGAGCGCCCCGACGTAGTTGCCGAGGTGCAGCGAGCCGGCGGACGGCTGGATGCCCGAGAAGATGCGGGTCTTGGTCATGGTGGTGTTCCTGTGGGTCAGGTGGAGCGCAACGAGTGGGGATCAGAGTTCGTAGTCGACGACCACGGGGGCGTGGTCGGACCATCGCTGGTCGTACGCCGCGGCGCGGTCGACCGTGTACTCCGTGACCTTCGCCGCGAGGTCGGGCGTGGCCATCTGGTAGTCGATGCGCCAGCCGGTGTCGTTGTCGAACGCCTGGCCGCGCCAGGACCACCACGTGTACGGCCCCTCGACGTCGCCGGCCTGCGCACGCCCGACGTCCACCCAGCCGAGCCCCGGGCCCGTCGAGCCGTCAGCGCCCTCGACCGGTTCGCCGTCGGCACCGAAGAAGCGCGAGAAGTAGGCACGCTCGCGCGGCAGGAAGCCCGCTCGCTTGACGTTGCCCTTCCAGTTCTTGATGTCGCGCTGGTCGTGCCCGACGTTGAGGTCACCGACGACGACGGCGAGCGGGTTGTGCGCGCGGAGGGCGGGCAGCCGCTCGGTCATGGCGTCGAGGAACTTCCACTTCTCGTCCTGCTTGGGGGTGTCGACCTCGCCCGAGTGGACGTAGGTGGACACGACCGTGACCGTGGTGCCGCCGATCTCGTAGTCGGCTTCGAGCCAGCGGCCGGCGGAGTCGAACTCGTCCGGTCCGAGGGCGACGCGGTGGATCTGGGCCGAGTGCCTGGACGCGATCGCGACACCCGCCCGGCCCTTGGCGGTCGCGGGGTCGTGCACGATGTCCCACTCGTCGCCGAGCAGACCGGCCAGGTCCTCGCTCGACGCACGGACTTCCTGCAGGGCGAGCACGTCGACGTCGCGGGTGGCGAGCCAGTCGCCCATGCCCTTGCGGAAGGCGGCGCGGACGCCGTTCACGTTGACGGATGCGAGGCGCAGGCGTGTCATGCCGACCACCTTATCGGCGGGCGCCGACAGCCCCGGACCGCACCGGTTCGAGGTTCCACGACTCGCCGCGTGCCGTCCGCCGAGGTTCCACAGACCGACGTGGGGGACGCCGAGATGACGAGATTTCGGAACCTCGGGGGCGCGGGCCGGCCGTCGGATCCGCGCGATCAGGCCGCGTCGTGGTCCGTCTGCAGGAACTCGACCAGGCTGTCGGCGGTGGTCTCGGCGTCGTCGCCGGTCACGGTGAGGCTGACCTCATCACCGTTCTCGATGCCCAGGCCGAGCAGGGCGAGGATGCTGCCGGCGTTGCCGGACTTGTCGCCCTTGGCGATCGTGACCTGGTGGCCGGAGGCCGTCACGGTCTGGACGAAGAGGGACGCGGGGCGCGCGTGCAGGCCGGACGCGCTGGCGACGGTCACGGTGCGGGTGGCTTCGGACATCGATGTACTCCTGTCGATGGGTGGTGCGCTCATGCTAGCGAGCGCCGGATGGGCGGGTCGGGCGAGCGGTCAGGGTCGACCGGGCCAGAACACCTCGGTGCCGGCGGCCTCGACCTCGCGGACCAGGTCGAGGTTGACGGCGGGGTCGGTGATGATCGTGTCGATGGCGGCGAGGGGTGCGACGCGGCCGAACTCCTCGCGGCCGAACTTGGTGTGGTCGGCGAGCAGGATGCTGCGGCGGGCGGACTTGATCATCGCCGACTTCACCGCGGCCTCGGCCATGTTGTGGGTCGTCAGGCCGCGCTCCGGGGTGATCCCGTTGATGCTCACGAAGGCGACGTCGACGCTCACCATGCCGATGAGCTGGTGCGTCCACGTTCCGACGCCGGCCAGGGAGTCGCTGCGGATGTTGCCGCCGAGCAGGTGCAGGTCGATGCCCGGG
The DNA here is from genome assembly GCF_015350935.1 of Curtobacterium sp. VKM Ac-2887. Taxonomy (NCBI): domain Bacteria; kingdom Bacillati; phylum Actinomycetota; class Actinomycetes; order Micrococcales; family Microbacteriaceae; genus Curtobacterium; species Curtobacterium sp. VKM Ac-2887. The sequence goes on from NZ_JADKSB010000008.1 coordinate 69,920, forward strand.
CGGTTCGCGACGGCCATCGCGACAGGAAGGGAGTGCGTGACGACGGTGAGTCCGCGGTCGGTCGGCAGCATCTCGGCGAGGCAGATGGTGGAGGTGCCGGCGTCGATCATGATCGAGCCGTTCTCCGGCAGCTCCTCGAGCGCGGCCTCGGCGATGACCATCTTCTCGGCCTGGTTGATGCCGCCGCGGTCGCCGACGCCGGGGTGGATCGTGATGCGCTCGACCGGGATCGCGCCGCCGTGGGCGCGTCGGACCAACCCGCGGCGCTCGAGGCTCGTCAGGTCGCGGCGGATGGTCTCTGGCGTGACCTCGAGCAGCTCGGCGAGGTCCTTGACGTCGACCCGCCCCTGCGCGCGCGCCTGCTCGACGATGCGCTGGTGGCGTTCTGGTGCGTACATCGGACCTCGTCGTCTCCTGGTCGGAACGGAACGGACATGACCGGGCACGAACCTGACGGAACCGAGCCGGAGCGGCTGGCCGCCAGACGCAAACGGGCATCTGTTTCTGCATTTTTATCCCCGGATGTGTTTGTTTGTCAACGCGGATCGGGGTAGTGTGCTGCTCAGCCGCACCGGCGAGGTCCCGTCTCAGCCGTGCGCGCACCGAACGAACACCCCACCGCAAGCGCGTGTGAGATGAAGGAGTCTCGAATGTCCGAACTGCTCGGCACCGGCGTCGGTCGTGGCGTCGCCCACGGCCCCGTGCTCCGCATGGCGGACCCGCTCGGCGAACCGTCGAAGGACGCCCTGACCGGTTCGGCGGACGACGCGAAGCAGGCCGTGCACGACGCACTGGCCGCGGTGGCCGAGGACCTCAACAAGCGCGGACAGCTCGCCGGCGGCGACGCCCAGGCCGTGCTCGAGGCGCAGGCGCTCATGGCGCAGGACCCGACCCTCCTCGACGACGTGCACACGCGCATCGACGGCGGCACCAACGCGGAACGCGCCGTGTACGAGGCGTTCGCGCAGTTCCGCGACCTGCTCGTCGGCATGGGCGGCTACATGGGGGAGCGCGCAGCCGACCTCGACGACGTCGCCCAGCGCATCATCGCGAAGCTCCGCGGCGTGCACGCCCCCGGTGTCCCCGAGTCGGACACCCCGTTCGTCCTCGTCGCCCGTGACCTCGCTCCGGCCGACACCGCACTGCTGGACCTCGACAAGGTCCTCGCGCTGGTCACCCGCGACGGCGGCCCGACCTCGCACACCGCGATCCTCGCCCGCGCCAAGGGCATCACCGCGATCGTCGGCGTCACCGGTGCCGACGACCTGGCCGACGGGCAGCCGATCGTCGTCGACGCCGTCGCCGGCACCGTCGTCACCGACCCGTCCGAGGCCCTGGTGGCCGACGTCGAGCAGCGCATCGCCGACCGGCTCGCCGCGGCCGCTGCACCGCTCACCGCCGGTGCCCTGGCCGACGGCCACGTCGTGCCCCTGCTCGCGAACCTCGGCAGCCCCGCCGACGCCGCGGGCGCCGTTGCTCTCGGTGCGGAGGGCGTGGGGCTCTTCCGCACCGAGTTCCTCTTCCTCGACTCGCCGAAGGCGCCGACCGTCGACGAGCAGACCGAGTCCTACCGTCAGCTCCTCGCCGCCTTCCCGGGCAAGAAGGTCGTCGTCCGTGCGCTCGACGCCGGTGCCGACAAGCCGCTGCCGTTCCTCACCGACAAGGACGAGGAGAACCCGGCGCTCGGCCGTCGCGGGCTCCGTGCGCTGCGCAACCACCCCGAGGTGCTGCGCGACCAGCTCGTCGCACTGGCCCAGGCGGACGCCGCGACCGAGGCCGACCTCTGGGTCATGGCGCCGATGGTCGCCGACGCCGAGGAGACCGAGTACTTCGTCACCCTGGCCCGCGAGCTCGGCATCCGCACCGCCGGCGTGATGGCCGAGGTGCCGTCGCTCGCCCTGATGGCCGAACAGGTCTTCCAGAACGCGGACTTCGTGTCGATCGGCACGAACGACCTGACCCAGTACACGATGGCCGCCGACCGCATGCTCGGCACCGTCGCGTCGTACCAGGACCCGTGGCACCCCGCCGTCCTGCGCCTCGTCGCGCAGCTCGGAGCGGCCGGTGCCGACGCGGGCAAGCCCGTCGGCATCTGCGGTGAGGCCGCAGCCGACCCGCTGCTCGCCGTCGTGCTCGTCGGCCTCGGCGCCACCACCCTCTCCATGACCCCCGCGGCCCTGGCCGACGTGCGCGCCGAACTCGGTCAGCACACGCTCGAGCAGGCCCGCGAGATGGCCCAGGCGGCACTCGCCGCGTCCACGGCGGCGGCTGCGAAGTCCGCCGCGGCGGCCGCGCACGCCGTCTGAGCCGCACCATCCCCACCACCCCGTCCGCACCAGCAGCAGCTCCACCACACAGAAAGTCACCGCACATGACAACGTCGTCCGTTGCAGCGCCCGACGCACCCGCGAAGTCGCGGGGCGGCGCACGCGTCGCCGTTCAGAAGTTCGGCACGTTCCTCTCCGGCATGGTCATGCCCAACATCGCGATCTTCATCGCGTGGGGCATCATCACGGCCTTCTTCATCCCGGACGGCTGGACGCCGGTCGCCGCGCTCGGTGGATCCCGTGACGGCAGCGTCGTCGGTGTCGTCGGCCCGATCCTGACCTACCTCATCCCGCTCGCGATCGCGATCCAGGGTGGCCGGATGGTCTACGAGACCCGCGGTGCCGTCGTCGGGTCGATCTTCTCGATGGGCGTCATCCTCGGGTCCGACTCGACGATGATCCTCGGTGCGATGATCTGCGGGCCGCTCGGTGCGTACATCATCAAGCAGCTGGACCGTCTGTGGGACGGCAAGATCAAGCCGGGCTTCGAGATGCTGGTCAACAACTACGCCGCCGGCATCCTCGGGTTCGGGTTGTTCCTGGCCGGGTTCTTCTGGCTGTCGAAGGTCTTCACCGGGATCGCGACCGCACTCGGTGCGGCCGTCGAGTTCCTGATCAACCACTCCCTGCTCCCGCTCGCGAGCGTGTTCATCGAGCCGGCGAAGGTGTTCTTCCTGAACAACGCGATCAACCACGGCGTGCTCGACCAGCTCGGCGTGGACCAGGTCAAGGAGTCGGGCAAGTCGATCCTGTTCCTGCTCGAGGCGAACCCCGGCCCCGGCCTCGGCCTGCTGCTGGCGTTCACCATCTTCGGTGTCGGCATCGCCCGTTCGACCGCCCCCGGCGCGATCATCATCCAGTTCTTCGGCGGCATCCACGAGATCTACTTCCCGTACGTGCTGCAGAAGCCAGTCATGTTCATCGCGGTCATCCTCGGTGGCGGCACGGGCGTGCTGACGAACGTCATCTTCAACTCCGGCTTGACGGCACCTGCGTCCCCCGGATCGATCTTCGCGGTGTTCCTGAACACGCCGCGGGACAGTTTCCTCGGCGTCACCCTGTCGGTCGTCCTGTCCGCGGCAGTCACGTTCGCGGTCGCGTCGTTCTTCCTCCTCGCCACCCGCAAGCGTGACCGCGAGATGGGCAACGACGGGGACATGAGCGCCGCCATGGCGAAGCTCCAGGCGAACAAGGGCCGCGACGTGAACTCGGCGACCGCGGGTCTGCTCGGGAACAACGCCCCGGCCAACACCGAAGAGGCCGCCACGTCGGGCACCACCGCCACTGCGACGAGGGTCCAGAACCTGGTCTTCGCCTGCGACGCCGGCATGGGGTCGAGCGCCATGGGCGCCAGCGTCCTGCGCAACAAGATCAAGAAGGCGGGCATCGAAGGGGTCACGGTCACCAACAAGGCGATCGCGAACCTGTCCGGTGACGAGGACCTGATCATCACGCAGGAAGAACTGACGGACCGCGCCAAGCAGAAGAACCCGAACGCGCAGCACGTGTCGGTCGGCAACTTCATGAACGCGCCGCAGTACGACCAGGTCGTCGACCAGCTCAAGAACCAGTAACGCCACCACCAGTAACGAAGTGCAGTATCGGAGGGGACGGGGACATCCCCGTCCCCTCCGTCACGTCCTCGAACACCAAGGAGAACCACGATGCCCGTCCTGCAGGAGAGCCAGATCCGGATCCACACCGAGGACACCGCGCCGACCAAGTCGGAGGCGATGAAGGAGGCGGCCGAGATCCTCGAAGCTGCGGGCGCGGTCACCGCTGACTACTACCCGGCGATGCTCGAGCGTGAGAAGAGCGTTTCCACGTACATGGGCAACTTCCTCGCCATCCCGCACGGCACGAACGACGCGAAGGACGCCATCAAGTCGTCCGCGCTGTCGTTCATCCGCTACGCCAGCCCGATCGACTGGGACGGCAACCCCGTGCGCTTCGTCGTCGGCATCGCCGGCGTGAACAACGAGCACCTCGACATCCTGTCCAAGATCGCGATCGTGTTCTCCGACGAGGACGAGGTCCAGAAGCTCACCGACGCGGCCGACACCAGCGCGATCCTGTCGATCCTCGGCGAGGTCAACGAGTGAGCACCACCGATCGGGGCACCGCCGTCCACTTCGGTGCCGGCAACATCGGCCGCGGCTTCGTCGGCCTCCTCCTGCACGAAGCGGGCTACGAGGTCGTGTTCGCCGACGTCGCCGCGCCGCTCATCGACGCCCTCGCCGCCGCCGACTCGTACACCGTGCACGAGGTCGGCACCGGAGCGCAGGACCACGAGGTCACGAACTTCCGCGCCCTCAACAGCGCGCAGGACGAGGACGGCGTCGTCGCCGAGATCGCCACTGCCGCGATCGTCACCTGCGCGGTGGGCCCGAACGTCCTGAAGTTCATCGCCCCGGTGATCGCGCGGGCGCTGCAGCAGCGCGACGCGGACGCTGCGCCCATCGCCGTGATGGCGTGCGAGAACGCCCTGAACGCCACGGACCGTCTGCGCGAGTTCATCGTCGACGCGCTCCCGGCCGAGGGCCGTGACGCGGCACTCGCGAAGGCCGTCTTCGCGAACACCGCCGTCGACCGCATCGTGCCGGCCCAGCCCGAGGGCGCCGGACTCGACGTCACCGTCGAGACCTACTTCGAGTGGGCCATCGACCGCACGCCGTTCGGCGGCAACGAGCCGGAGATCCCCGGCGCGCACTACGTCGACGGCCTCGCCGCCTCGATCGAGCGCAAGCTCTTCACGGTGAACACCGGGCACGCCACCGTCGCGTACCACGGCTTCGTCGCCGGGGCCGACAAGATCTCCGACGCCATCGCGATCCCCGCGGTGCGCTCCGAGCTCGAGTCCGTCCTCGCCGAGACGAGCGACCTGCTCGTCCGCCGCCACGAACTCGACCCCGAGGTGCACCGCGCCTACGTCCAGGCGATCATCGCCCGGTTCGAGAACCCGCACCTGCCCGACACGGTGACACGCGTCGGCCGGCAGCCGCTCCGCAAGCTGTCGCGTGACGAGCGCTTCGTCTCGCCCGCCGCGGCGCTGGCCGAGGACGGCACCGAGCCGACCGCACTGCTCGACGCGATGGGCGCGGCGCTCCGCTTCGACGTCGCCGACGACGAGCAGAGCGTCGAGCTGCAGGCGTTGCTGGCCTCGGACGCGTCCGATGCCGACGTGGTGACGCAGGTCACCGGCCTCGCCGCGGAGCACCCGCTGCACGCAGCGTTCGCGGACCGGGTGCGTGTCGCGCGCGGCTGACGCTCTCGACGTGGCCCGGTGAAGACGGGAGGCCCGGTGCCAGCTGGCACCGGGCCTCCCGTCTTCACGTGGTCACCGCGACGGCCCCACCCGGATGGTGAGCCCGCCGTGGTCCACCGTCAGCCGCACCGCCACCACGGTGCCGAACGGGTCGCCGTCGAGCTGGACCTGCTCGGGCTGGTCCAGCTCGAGGTCGAGGACCCGTGCGCTCGTGTACCGAAGCGTCCGGGTGGCCGGGATGAGCCACGACAGGAACCGGCCGAACCCGGTCCGGTGGAAGAAGCGGTTCAGCGACAGGCCGTAGCCGACGCCGGCCCAGCCGACCGTCCGACCGGGGCGGAACGCGACCGCGTCGAGCACCCCGTCGTCCGGCTTCGCGGCGGGCAGCAGCAGGACGCCGGCGGTCAGGGTGCCGCAGTTGCCGACGATGACCGTGTGCGCCCGCATCGTCCGGGTGTCACCGTCGTCGAGGCGGTACCGCAGGTCGATCTGCCGGTTGCCGATCACGGACCGCATGATCGGGTCGGAGTACGCGAGCCACCCGAACCGCTTCTTCAGGCGTGCGTTGGTGTTGGCCGCCATGTTCGCGTCGAGGCCGATGCCCGCCATCACCAGGAAGGCGTGGCGCGTCGTCGTGCCCTGCGGGTCGGTGAGCTCGGCGAACGCGAGGTCGACCGGCCGATCGGTCCCACTGAAGGCGGCTCGGACCGACCCGGCGACGTCGTTCAGCGGGATGCGCAGGTTCCGGGCGTACAGGTTCCCGGTGCCGACGGGGAGCACAGCAAGGGGCACGCCGGAACCCTGCAGCACCTCGGCTGCGACGCGCAGCGTGCCGTCGCCGCCGACGACCAGGACGACGTCCGGCGCGCTGGCGAGTGCGTCGGTCGCGGCGGCGCGGCCGTCGTCGGACGCCGCGGTCTCGAACCAGGTCGTGGGAGCCCAGCCGCTCCGGTCCTCCTCAGCCGCGACGGTGTTGCGGAGCACCCGCAGGTCAACCTTGGACGGGTTGACGACGATCGCGGCGCGCGGCATGTGAGGACGATACCGAACAGCCGTCGTCGGCCGGAACGGACGGGTCCTGTCCGGTATCGGCTGATCCGGGCGAACCTGGGAGTCAGGACCTCGGAACACATGCGATCCGGACACACTCGGGACACGGTGAACGCCGGGTGTCTCCGATGCCCGATCGGCTCTTCGCCATCTCAGGCAGGGGCCTCCGTGGCCAGAACGCCCATCCTCCGTCCGCTCATCGTCGTCAGCACCGGGATCGGGTTGGCCGCAGCGCTCGCCCTCGGCGCCTCCTCAGCCGCGTCCGCCGCCACCATCATCGACGGCCCCGTCGGTCTCGGGACCGCAGCGAGCTACGGCGTCCTCGGCGCGCAGACCGTGACGAACACCGGGCCGACCGTGGTCAACGGTGACCTCGGCGTTTCGCCCGGTACCTCGATCACCGGCTTCGGCGGCACCGGCAACGGGACCGTGAACGGCACCGTGCACCAGACCGACGCGGCGGCCGCGTAGGCCCAGTCGGACACCACGACCGCCTACAACGTGGCCGCTTCGCTGACGCCGACGCAGACCGGCCTCCAGGAGCTCAACGGGCTCAGCCTCAGCCCGGGCGTCTACAACGGCGACACGCTGCAGCTCGCGAACACCGGCCAGCTCACCCTGGCCGGCAGCGCGGACTCCGTCTGGGTGTTCCAGGCCGCGTCGACCCTGACCATCGGGTCCGGCACGAGGATCGTCATCACCGGTGGCGCGAGTTCGTGCAACGTGTTCTGGCAGGTCGGCAGCTCAGCGACCATCGGCAGCGCCGCCCAGTTCCAGGGCACCGTCCTCGCCGACCAGTCCGTGACCGCCACGACGGGTGCGACGGTCGTGGGCCGACTGCTCGCCCGGAACGCAGCGGTGACGCTCGACGACAACACCATCACCCGGCCGACGAACTGCCCGGCTGCGGGGACGCCGTCCGAGAGCGTCGCACCGACGATCACCTCGGGCACCCCGACCGACGCGACCGCCGGCACGCCGTACTCGTTCCCCGTCACCGCGACGGGCAACCCGGCACCGACGTACTCCGATGGCGGAACCCTCCCGCCCGGACTCACGATCAACCCGGACACGGGCGTCATCTCCGGCACGCCGACCACGCCCGGCACCACGACGGTGACGATCACGGTGGACAACGGCACGGCACCGCCGGACACCGAGACCTACGTCGTGACCGTCCGTGCGCCGGCACCGACGCCCACGGCGACGCCGACCGCTTCGGCTCCCGTGCTCACCGCTCCCACGTCGACAGCACCCGCGGTACCGGTGGTCGGTGGAGGCGACAACGGCGGCGGTACGACCGAGCTGGCCTTCACCGGCAGCGACCCGACGATCCCGCTCGCCGCGGCAGGCGCGATGCTGCTCGGCGGCATCGCCGTGATGGTGCTCCGTGCACGGACCCTCCGCGCACGCCGCCGGCGGATCGGGGCGTAGCGTCGGCCGCATGACGAAGCACTGGGTGGCACCGCGGTTCGGCGGCAGCGAGGTCCTCGAGTTCGTGGACACCGAGGTCGCCGCACCCGGACCCGGTGAGGTCACCATCGCGGTCCGCGCCGCCGGCATGAACCCCGCCGACACGAAGCACACGCGGCAGGGCGACCCGGCCGACCTGCCCGTGCCCGTCGGCTACGAGGTCGCCGGCGTGCTCACCGCCCTCGGACCGGACACCACCATCGCCTCCGGCGGGGGAGCGGTCGGCGACGAGGTCCTGGCGTTCCGGATCGCCGGCGGTTGGTCGTCGTCCCTCACCGTCCCGGCCGCGGACGTCTTCGCGAAGCCCGTCGGGCTCGGCTTCCCCGAGGCGGCGAACCTGTTGCTCGCGGGCACCACCGCAGCCGACATGCTGCGCGTCACCCGTGCCGCGGGGCGCGACACCGTGCTGGTGCACGGTGCCTCCGGAGCAGTCGGCGTCAGCCTGCTGCAGCAGCTTCGCCTGCTCGGCGCGCGCGTCATCGGCACCGCCTCCGAGCGGGGTGCGGACGTCGTGCGACGCTTCGGCGGCGAGTGGGTCGCGTACGGCGACGGCCTGGAGGCACGGGTCCGGTCGCTCGCACCCTCCGGCATCGACGTGGCACTGGACTGCGTGGGCACCGACGAGGCCGTCGACGTCTCGCTCGCGGTGGTCGCGGACCGCGACCGGATCGTCACCATCGCCGCGCAGGCGCGCGCCGCCGAGGCGGGGTTCGCCGCCGTCGGTGGGGCGCAGCCAGCGAGCAAGGCGTTCCGCGACTCGGTGCGGCAGCGACTGATCGACCTGGCCGGGGCCGGACAGCTCGAGGTCCCGGTGGCGCGGACGTTCCCGCTCGCCGAGGCGAAGGCGGCCGCGGAGCTGCTGGAGTCCGGGCACCCCGGCGGCAAGCTGGCACTGCTGCCCTGAGTCGGTCGGAGCGCCGGTCGGAGCCCTGTCGGAGCGCAGTCGCTGCGCTGTCCTCCGCTGGGGGGACGCGTCCTGCCGCCGCCGCTGCCAGACTCGACGGTGATCGCAGTCGGCCTCGGAAGGAACGAACCAGTGAGTGACCAGTACCCGCCGCAGAACCCGTACGGCCAGCAGCCCGGACCGTACGGCCAGCAGCCCGGACCGTACGGACAGCAGCCCGGACCGTACGGCCAGCAGCCCGGACCGTACGGCCAGCAGCCGACCGGCCCGCGCCAGCCCCCGCTGTGGGCGCCCTGGTACGGGATCCCGTTCGTGCAGGCGTTCCCGCGGTTCTGGAAGAAGTACGTCCGGTTCGACGGCCGCGCAAGCCAGTCGGAGTTCTGGTTCTGGGCCCTCTGGTACGTCATCGGCTCGGCGGCCACCGGCATCGTCGGCGGGTTCTTCAACGTGCTGCCGTTCTTCGACGACGCGTCGAACGGGTTGAGCGGGCTCTGGGCCCTGGCCTGCGCTCTCGGCTTCATCGCCCTGACGGTGCGACGACTGCACGACGTGAACCTGAGCGGGTACTTCGCCTTCCTCTTCATCATCCCGCCGCTCGGCGTCCTGTTCTCGCTGATCGTCGGTCTGATGGGGTCGAACCCGCAGGGACAGCGGTACGACGAACCGCACCGCGGGTAGCGAGCGACGGCCGCGCGACGGTTCTGGTTGACTCGGACCCGACTACCAGCCAACGATCGAGGGGGACACCGTGAGTGACCAGTACCCGCAAAACCCGTCCGGCCAGCAGCCGGGCGGCCAGCCGAACCCGTACAACGGAACGCCGCAGTACGGCCAGCAGCCGGCGACCGGCCCGAACGGCGAGCCGCCGATCTGGGCCCCCTGGTACGGGATCTCCTTCGGCAAGGCCGTCGGACGCTTCTTCAAGAAGTACGCGACCTTCAGTGGCCGCGCGAGCCGCAGTGAGTTCTGGTGGTGGTACCTGGCGAACGCGATCGTCGGCATCGTCCTCGGCATCCTGTACGGCATCGGCTTCGCCACGTCGGAGCGCTCGACGGTGTCGATGTCGACCGCGACCTCGGCGAGCGTGCAGTCGACCGTCACCAGCCCGTCCGCGCTCTTCGTGATCGCCGGCATCCTGATCGGGCTCTGGAGCCTCGCGATCATCATCCCGACGCTCGCCCTCGGCTGGCGACGCCTGCACGACGCGAACCTGCCCGGTGCCCTGTGGATCATCGCGATCTTCGTCGGCATCGTCGGCATCGTGTTCGGCCTGCTGCCCTCGAACCCGCAGGGCGAGCGCTACGACCGACCGACCGGCGCTCGATGAGCAACGACACACCGCAGTGGGGCCAGCCCGGCGGCGACCAGCCGTCCGGGCAGCCTGACCCTGGGCAGCAGCAGCAGCCGCAGCCGCAGCAGCCGCAGCAGCCGCAGCAGCCGGGGTACGGGCAGCAGCCCGGTCCGTACGGCCAGCAGCCTGGTGCCTACGGGCAGCAGCCCGGTCCGTATGGCCAGCAGCCTGGTGCCTACGGGCAGCAGCCCGGGTACGGCCAGCAGCCTGGCCAGTACGGCCAGCAGCCCGGCTACGGCCAGCAGTACGCCGACCCGTACCCGCAGGCCGGTCCGCCGATCCCGGTCGGGCCCGACGGAGCTCCGCCGCTGTGGGCACCCTTCTACGGTGCAGGGTTCCTCGACGCCTTCACGCGCTTCTTCAAGAAGTACGCCCGGTTCGACGGACGCGCCAGCCGCAGTGAGTACTGGTACTGGGTCCTGGCGAACGCGATCGTGACCCTCGTTCTGTACGGCGGGTTCATCGCCGGCATCATCTCGTGGAGCGTCTCGGCCTCGACCACCGACGAGTACGGCTACACCCAGACCGAGGGTGCACCCCCGGCGTGGATCTTCATCCTGCTCGTCCTGTACGGCATCTGGTGGCTCGGGACCCTCATCCCGAACATCGCACTGGGGTGGCGCCGCGTGCACGACGCGAACCTCGCCGGTCCGCTCTGGCTCATCGGGATGTTCGTCGGCATCGCCGCGATCGTGTTCGGTTGCCTGCCGCCGAACCCGGCTGGTGCGCAGTACGACCGCCCCGACCAGGCGTAGCAACACTGAACGGCAGTCGGCCCGCACTGCGCGAAAGCGCGGTGCGGGCCGACTTTCGTCGTGCGGGGTGTCAGACCACGCGGAGTCGAGCCAGTGCACCGTCGACGACGAGGTCGCGCACGGTGACCGTGGGATCGGCGATCTGAAAGCGGAGCGCGCCGCCCGGCTGCTCGAACCACGGCTGCACGAAGCGGACGTTCACCATGAACGGGCGCTCGACCAGGTAGCGATGGGTCTCCGGGACGCCGGCGACGTGCGGCGGCAGCGACCGGCTCGGCAGCGGGGTGTCGAGCGGGTGCAGCAGGTAGCCGTCCGGACCACCGATGCGGTCGACGGGGACGCCCGCGGGGATCTGGATGGTCAACCCCTGTTCTCCGGCCTGCGACACCTGCTGCGCCAGCTGCGGGTACGTCGACGCCGCACGGTCACGGAGCCCGTCGAGCTCGTGCCGGGCGATGTCGCGCGGAGCCGGGAACGGCCGGTTCAGGAACCGACGGAGCATCTCGACCGCGTCCTCCTCGCCGCGCGCGGTGGCGAGACGACGGGCCGTGCCGTAGTCGACGACCTCGAGCGCGAACTCGTCGGACGCCTCGGCCGGGACCACGCGGAGCGCGCCCTCGACCGGCGGCTCGTGCAGGGTCTCTCCGGGGAGCTGCACGTAGCGGATCGTGTAGCCGAGCTGGTCGAGGATGGGGCGGGTGGCCGCGAACGTCATGGAGCGGAGCCTATCGGTGGAGTCGATGTCGAGTCTTGGACGACCCCGAGTGTCAGGCGCGGCCCCGCATGACGGCCTGCTTGACCTCGGAGATCGCCTTGGTCACCTGGATGCCACGGGGGCAGGCGTCGGTGCAGTTGAAGGTGGTCCGGCAGCGCCAGACCCCTTCCTTGTCGTTGAGGATGTCGAGGCGGACCTCGGCGGCATCGTCACGCGAGTCGAAGATGAAGCGGTGCGCGTTCACGATCGCGGCCGGGCCGAAGTACTGCCCGTCGGTCCAGAACACCGGGCACGACGAGGTGCACGCGGCGCAGAGGATGCACTTCGTGGTGTCGTCGAAGCGTGCGCGGTCGGCCACTGACTGGATGCGCTCCTTGCCCGGGGTGGGCGCCGTCTTCGGCTGCAGGAACGGCTGGACCTCGCGGAAGGACTTGAAGAACGGCTCCATGTCGACGACGAGGTCCTTCTCGAGCGGCAGGCCCTTGATCGCCTCGACGTAGATCGGCTTCGAGACGTCGAGGTCCTTGATCAGGGTCTTGCACGCCAGCCGGTTCCGGCCGTTGATGCGCATCGCGTCCGAGCCGCAGACCCCGTGGGCGCAGGAGCGTCGGAACGTCAGGGAGCCGTCCTGGTCCCACTTGATCTTGTGCAGGGCGTCGAGGATGCGGTCGGTCGGCAGCATCATGACGTCGAAGTCCTGCCAGCGCGGCTCGTCGTCGACGTCCGGGTCGAAGCGCCGGATGATGAGCGTGACGGAGAAGGACCCGGGAGGCGCGTCGGTGGTGTCGGTCCGGGGTGCGTCGGAGACCAGGGTGTCGGTCATCTCAGTACTTCCTCTCCATCGGCTGGTACCGGGTCACGACGACCGGCTTCCAGTCCAGCGTGATGTGGTCGTCGGCGAGTGACGAGTGCGGGTCGCCCGTCAGGTACGCCATCGTGTGCTGCATGTAGTTCTCGTCGTCGCGCTTCGGGTAGTCGTCGCGCATGTGGCCGCCGCGGCTCTCCTTGCGGTTGCGGGCCGAGTAGACGACCACCTCGGCCAGGTCGAGCAGGAACCCGAGCTCGACGGCCTCGAGCAGGTCGGTGTTGAACCGCTTGCCCTTGTCCTGCACGGAGACCTGCATGAAGCGGTTCCGGAGCGTGTGGATGGTCTCGGTGACGCGGGCGAGGGACTCGTCGGTGCGGAACACCTGGGCGTTCTTGTCCATCTCGTCCTGCAGCTCCTTGCGCAGGACGGCGATGCGCTCGGTGCCGGTCGAGGCGCGCAGCTGGTCGAGCATCGCCCGGACGCCGGCAGCGGGGTCTTCGGGCAGCGGGAGGAACTCGGCGGTCTTGACCCACTCGGCGGCGTTGTTGCCCGAGCGCTTGCCGAAGACGTTGATGTCGAGGAGCGAGTTCGTGCCGAGACGGTTCGAGCCGTGCACCGAGACGCAGGCGCACTCGCCGGCGGCGTAGAGGCCGGGGACGACGGTGGTGTTGTCGTAAAGCACCTGCGCGTCGGTGTTCGTCGGGATGCCACCCATCGCGTAGTGCGCGGTCGGCATCACCGGCACCGGCTCGACGACGGGGTCGACGCCGAGGTAGGTGCGGGCGAACTCCGTGATGTCCGGGAGCTTGGTCTCGAGGACCTCGGCACCGAGGTGCGTGCAGTCGAGCAGGACGTAGTCCTTGTTCGGGCCGGCACCGCGGCCCTCTGCAACCTCTTGCACCATGCACCGGGCGACGATGTCGCGTGGGGCGAGGTCCTTGATGGTGGGGGCGTAGCGCTCCATGAAGCGTTCACCAGAGGCGTTGCGCAGGATCGCACCCTCGCCACGAGCACCCTCGGTCAACAGGATGCCGAGGCCTGCGAGGCCGGTCGGGTGGAACTGGAAGAACTCCATGTCCTCGAGCGGCAGACCCGTGCGCCACACGATGCCGACGCCGTCGCCGGTCAGGGTGTGCGCGTTCGAGGTGGTCTTGTACATCTTGCCGAAGCCACCGGTCGCGAAGATCATCGCCTTGGCGTGGAACACGTGCAGCTCACCCGTGGCGAGCTCGAACGCGACGACGCCGGCCGGCTGCTTGCGCGTGACGCCGTCCTCGCCCACGACGTCGACCATGATGAGGTCGAGCGCGTAGAACTCGTTGTAGAACTCGACGCCGAGCTTGACGCAGTTCTGGAACAGCGTCTGCAGGATCATGTGGCCCGTGCGGTCAGCCGCGTAGCAAGCGCGACGGACCGGTGCCTTGCCGTGGTCGCGGGTGTGGCCGCCGAAGCGACGCTGGTCGATCTTGCCCTCGGGCGTGCGGTTGAACGGCAAGCCCATGTTCTCGAGGTCGATGACGGCGTCGATGGCTTCCTTCGCCAGGATCTCGGCGGCGTCCTGGTCGACCAGGTAGTCGCCGCCCTTGATCGTGTCGAAGGTGTGCCACTCCCACGAGTCCTCTTCGACGTTCGCGAGGGCCGCGGCCATCCCGCCCTGCGCCGCACCGGTGTGCGAGCGGGTCGGGTAGAGCTTCGAGATGACGGCCGTCTTCGCCTTCGGGCCGGCCTCGATCGCGGCACGCATGCCCGCGCCTCCTGCGCCGATGATGACGATGTCGAACTGGTGGTGGTGCACGGTGGTCTCGGTCACAGGGGTCTTTCCGTAGACGGTGGGAAGGCGGTCGGCAGCGGGGATGGTGCTACTGCGCCGGGCAGAAGGAGGGCAGGTCCGCGGCGGCTGCGCCGGCGGGGCACGGGTCGAACGTCCAGCAGACGAGCAGGCCGAGGACGATCAGCACGACGCACGCGATGAGGATCGCGGCGAGGAGCGTCTTCCGGATGCCCGGCTTCGACACGTAGTCGTTGACGATCGTGCGCATGCCGTTCGAGCCGTGGATGAGCGCCAGGACGAGCATGAGGGAGTCCCACACCTGCCAGAACGGGTTGGCCCACTTGCCGGCGACGAAGGCGAAGTCGATCTGCTTGACGCCCTCGCCCGCAACCATGTTGACGAAGAGGTGGCCGAAGATCAGCACGACGAGCAGGACGCCCGAGCCGCGCATGTAGATCCAGCCCCACTTCTCCCAGTTGGTGGAGCGGCGGGCGGCCGAGGCGGAACGGGGAGGTTCGACGATCTGCGTGGTCATCAGGTGCCCCTCTAGTTGAAGTCCGCGAAGAGGTTCATGAGCTGGCGGGGCAGGAAGCCCGCGATCGCGATCGCCCACAGGACGATGACGACCCAGAACATGGCCCGCTGGTACTTCGGCCCCTTGGACCAGAAGTCGACGAGGATGATCCGGAGCCCGTTGAACGCGTGGAACACGATGGCCATCACCAGGGCGATCTCGCCGATGTTCATGATCGGGGTCTTGTACGTGCCGATGACCGCGTTGTACGCCTCGGGTGAGAGGCGCACGAGTGCCGTGTCGAGGATGTGCACGAGCAGGAAGAAGTAGATCGCGACACCGGTGATCCGGTGCAGGACCCACGACCACATGCCGGTCGATCCGCGGTACAGCGTGCCCTCGAGCTTCCGAGAGGCGCGGGGCGCCTCGATCGTGACGTCGGGGACGGCGGTCGCCGTACCGCCGCCGGTGGGCTCAGCCATGAGCTCGTCCTTCCATAGGACGGGCTCGCCCGATCGGCGAGCCCTTGCCGTTCGTGTTCGTGTGGAACACGTCCCATCCTATGCGCGGGTGCTGACCTTCTCGTCCCGACCGGCCCGCAGGCCCCGACCCACGGGCGGCGCGCCGATGTTCCTGGCCGTGTCGTGGTGCCCCAGGAGCTGGTCGCCGACGGCCTCCCACGTGGTGCCCTCGACCCGGAGACGGCCCGCCGATCCCATCCGTTCCGCGAGTGCGCGGTCGTGGTGGAGCCGCAGGACCGCCTGTCGCAGGGCCTGTGGTGCGTCGGTGTCGTAGAGCTCGCCGTCGAGTCCGGGGGCGACGAGGTCGAGCGGACCACCCGACGCCGGCGCGATCACCGGCAGCCCCGAGGCGTGCGCTTCCTGGAGGGTCTGCCCGAAGGTCTCGGCCGGACCGGTGTGCACGAAGAGGTCGAGCGAGGCGTACGCGTCGGCGAGGGCGTCGCCGCGCAACGGTCCGGTGAAGGTGACGTCGAGGTGCCGCAGTCGCCGTTCGAGCAGCGCGCGGGACGGTCCACCGCCGGCCACGACGACGCGGATGCCGGGGATCCCGCCGAGCTCGGCGAGCCGTTCGACCTCCTTCTCCGGGGCCAGCCGTCCGACGTAGCCGACGATCGTCTCGCCGTGCGGCGCGATCCGGCGTCGGAGCGCTCGGACGTGGGCGGACTCCCGTCGGGCCGGGTGGAAGAGCTCGGTGTCGACCCCGCGCCCCCAGCGGGCGACGCGGGGGACCCCGTCCTCGGCGAGCATCGCGGCGGTCGCGCTCGACGGCGCGAGCGTCAGCGAGGCGCCGGCGTGGATGCGGCCGAGGATCCTGCGGACCAACGGGACGGTCGCCGTCAAGCCGTTGCGGCGGGCGAAACCGGCCACGTCGGTCTGGAAGACGGCGACGGAGGGGATGCCGAGCCTCCCGGCTGCCGTGATCGCGCGCCCGCCCAACAGGAACGGACTCGCGGCGTGGAGCACGTCGGCGCCGGAGGCGGCGAGGATCGTGTCGAGGACGGGGTGGGGGAGTGCGACGGGGAACTGCCGGTACGCGACGGCGGGGATCCGGTGCACGTCGAAGGAGCGGTAGCGCTCGACACTGCTGCGGGACCGGAACTGCGCGAGCCCCGGGGTGTCCGGTGCGATCACGACCGCGCGGTGGCCTCGGCGTTCCAGGTGGTCGAGGACCGCCAGGACGCTGGTGGTCACGCCGTTGAGGGTGGGCAGGAAGCTCTCGGTCACGACGGCGACGGTCCGGGGGGACGTGCCGTGCTCCACGCTGCGTGCGCTCATGGTGCTGCCCATGCTCCGGGCGTCACGTGACCCCGCGGGGCCGACGACGTGAACGGGGCGGAGGCGACGGGTGAACAACGCGACGCCGTCGCCGCGCGCACGCCGACGATGCCCTGCGGGAGCCCGCATGCGGGAATCGTGCGGAGACCACCCAGGATCCGCGCGGCAGGACCGGTACGGTGAGCGCGTGGCTGACGCTCTCGAAGACTTCTACGCGATCATCCCCGCAGGGGGCATCGGATCGCGCCTGTGGCCGCTGTCGCGCGCGGACGCACCCAAGTTCCTGCACGACCTGACCGGGTCCGGCACCTCGCTGCTCCGGCAGACCTGGGACCGGCTCGCCCCGCTCGCGGGCGAGCAGCGGATCATGGTCGTGACCGGACGGGCGCACCGCGTCGCCGTCGAGTCGCAACTGCCGGGGGTCGAGGACCACAACGTGGTGCTCGAGAGCGAGCCGAAGGACTCCACGGCGGCCATCGGCCTCGCCGCGGCGATCCTCGTGCGCCGCGAACCCGACGTCGTCATCGGCTCCTTCGCCGCCGACCACGTCATCGGTGACGCCCGCGGCTTCCGCCGTTCGGTGCGCGAGGCCGTCGCCGTCGCCCGCGCCGGGTACATCACCACCATCGGCATCACGCCGACCGAGCCCGCGATCGGCTTCGGGTACATCCACGCGCACGGCGACACCCTGGACATCGAGGGCGCACCGACCGCGCACGCCGTCCGGTCGTTCGTCGAGAAGCCCGACCTGGACACCGCACGCTCCTATGTCGAACAGGGCACGTACCTGTGGAACGCGGGCATGTTCATCGCCCGCGCCGACGTGCTGCTCGAGGAGATCGGCCGGAACAACCCGACGCTGCTGGCCGGCATCAACGAGCTGGCGGACGCCTGGGACACCTCGGCCCGCGGCGCGGTCGTCGACGCGGTGTGGCCCACGCTCGAGAAGATCGCGATCGACTACACGGTCGCCGAGCCTGCTGCCGCGGCCGGACGCATGGCGGTCGTGCCCGGTGACTTCGACTGGGACGACGTCGGCGACTTCGCCTCGCTCGCCAAGCTGCAGTCCGGTGGTCGTCCGAACAACCTCGCCGTGCTCGGTGACGGCGCCCGGATCCTCGCCGACTCGTCGAGCGGCATCGTGATCTCGCACAGCCAGCGGCTCATCTCGCTCATCGGGGTCGAGGACATCGTCGTCGTGGACACCCCCGATGCGCTGCTCGTGACGACCAGCGCGAACGCGCAGCGGGTCAAGGGCGTCGTGGATGCGCTCAAGATCAGCGGCCGCGGCGACGTCCTCTGACGACGTCGTCCCGGGCTCCCGTCCGGTGATGTGTCAGGTGTAGGGTCGCTGGGGAGCGACACGGGGGAGACACGGGGGCGATGGTGGACATCGAGTTCGACGCGGGGGACGCGTCAGCACTGGCAACGGCGGTACGGGCAGCAGCAGCGACCCTGCGCGGGCAGGGCGGGAGCCGTTCGGGAGCGGCGGGGTCGGCACTGGCGGACTTCGCAGGCTCGTACGCCGACCGGTTCCGTGACGCCGTCGTCATCGAGGCCGAGGATCGCGGCAAGCTCGTCGGGGTCCTGACCGACCTCGCGTCCGGCGTCGACCGAGCCGTCGAGCGCGCCGAGCAGGAGCGCGAGCGTGCCCGCGCGCACGCCGCCTGGAAGGTCCGAGAGTCCGAGCGTCAGCGGACGGCCGTTGATGCGCTCGCCGGACCGTTCTCCGGCGCGGCGGTCGATCTCTGGGGGACGTTGACCGACCGGGAGCCCTCGAACGAGCCGCTCACTCGACCAACCGTGGACGCCGAGTTCCGCGGCCGTGAACGTGCTCGGTACGGAGCGGGTGCGAGCCGGGGGAAGAGCTCCGCCGACCCGACGGCACTGCGCGCGTTCGTCTCGACGGTGGCAGGGCTCGACACCGCGGCCTCGGCTGAGGCGGCGCGAGTGCGTTCGGCCTGGTCGTCGTTCCGGTCCTCGTGCGCATGGGTGCAGGTCGACCGCGGCAGCATGCCGGCTGGGTTCGACCGGTACGTCGCGGAGAACGACGAGGACCGGTCCTGGATCGCCAAGACCGCCAAGGCGTTCGAGGATGCAGGCGGCGGCGCGCTCGCCGACGCCGTGCTCGACATCGCTGCCATGGGCCGGGCAGCGCCCGCGGTGCAGGGTCTGCTGGCGCCCGGACTGACGCCGACGCAGGTCGCAGCGAAGTGGGCGGCGCTCGGTCTGACCACGGCCGACGCCGATGCGCTCCGTGCGCTGCCGACGTCGGTGCTGTCCGAGCTCGGCAACCTGGAGGGCATCCCGTACTGGGCTCGGAGCACGGCAAACGTCGTGGTGTTGAACCAGCGATTGGGCGACGTCGAGCTCGAGATCGAGAGTCTTCTGGCGTCCGTGGCGTCCACGGGCGACGAGGGCGCCGCACGCGCGGCGGCACAGCGGATCGCGGCGCTGAAGAGCGAGTTGAAGTCGCTGCGCAACATCAACGCCGCCGTTCGCGAGGACCAGTTCGACGGCCCCCGCTATCTGATCTCGTTGACGGATGACCACCCCCCGCTTGCCGCAGTGTCGATCGGTGACCTCGACACGGCCGACTCCGTGACCTGGGCCGTGCCAGGCATGAACACGACGACCGCGGACATGACTTCGTGGACGACTGCGGCGCAGAACGTCTACGAGCAGCAGACGCGTCGTGGGGATGCCGCTGGTCGTGCCGTGGTTGCCTGGATCGGGTACGACGCTCCGACCCCAGCGGACGTCCTGCTCATGGGGAAGGCCGATCGTGGCGGCGAGAACCTCGCCGCGTCGATCCGCGGGTTGAACGCCGTGCGTGCAGGGCGGATGCCGGAGACGAACATCGTCGGGCACTCCTACGGAACGACCACTGCGGCGGTCGCGCTCTCGAAGCCGGGCGTCCACGTCGACCGGTTCGTGGCGCTCGGTTCGGCAGGGCTGCCGGATGACGTCCGTTCAGCCGACGACTTGCACGCCGGACGCGTCTACGCCGCGCAGGCAAAGGACGCGCCCGTGGGCAAAGTCGGCAAGGGCGACGAGTGGGCTTCCTTCGGGCGAGACCACAGCATCGGGCACCGCGTGGATCCTATGTCGGAGGCCTTCGGTGCGACGGTGTTCGGCGCCGACGGCACGACGGTGCAGGGCGGCGAGAAGCTGAACTCGGTCCTGCACCACGATCCACTGAACGGCGACCGGCGGGGGTATCTCGACCGTGGCACCGAGACGCTGCACAATGTCGGACTCGCGATCAACGGGCGGGATGACGAACTGACCCCGGCTCGAGCCAGGTGAACGCATGGAACGACTGAGGAGAACGATGATCGTCGCAACGCCCGTCCGACGCGTGGCAGGGAGCGCACTTGCGCTCGTGATGGTGATCGCAGTGCTCGCCGCTTGTGCCCGGCAGCCAGAGGAAAGGAAGTCCTCCGTGGACCCTGACACCGCGAAACAGCAGATGATCGATGCGATCGAC
Source organism: Curtobacterium sp. VKM Ac-2887 (assembly GCF_015350935.1). NCBI lineage: Bacteria > Bacillati > Actinomycetota > Actinomycetes > Micrococcales > Microbacteriaceae > Curtobacterium > Curtobacterium sp. VKM Ac-2887. Next base: position 90,139 of record NZ_JADKSB010000008.1, read on the forward strand.
GACGTCACGAAGCATCTGGGCGGCGTGTGGAAGCCTCGCACCGGCCCTGACGCTCCTGAGCACTGCGAGCTGCCTGACGGGACGCAGGGCGCCCACTGGGTGTACCTCACCGGCCGGACTTCAAGCGGCGACTCGGAGGACCCGGAATCTGACGCGAAGGCGACGCTCGCCCGCTGGAAGTCCCAGGGAATGAAGATCGAGCGCTGGGCTGACCCCGATGGGCCTGCGATCGTCGGCCGCGGAGGTGGTTCGATCGACTCCATCAACCTCTACGCGTTCCCGGGCAACTACACCGTCGAAGCCATCTCGCTGTGCTTCCCTGGTGACGCCGACAGCTTGTGACACGTGGACGGGCTGTGGGACGCAGCTTCGTCGGTTCTGTGCTCCTCGTCGGCATGCTGCTGGTGGGGGCGACCGGTTGCGACGCGCAGAGGACCGGCACCGGTGCATCTGAGTTGCGGGAGCCACAGGTGAGTGCGGACGCCGCGAAGCGACAGATGGTGGAAGCGGTCGACGATGCGACCGAGCGCCTCGGCGGCGATTGGAAAGCGCGCACCGGGCCGGACTACGCGGAGGATTGTGTCCTCGCGGACGGCGAGGCGGGCGCGCAGTGGCGCTACCTCACGGGGAGCACGCTGGCCGGGCGACCCCAGGCCGACGCCGCTCGGATGACCGAGCACTGGGAAGCGCAGGGGATGAAGGTCACCCGGCGTGATTCCAGTGACGGGCCCGCGAACTTCGGCGACGGCGCCGGCAAGGTGTCCTCGATCAGCGTCTACGCCTACTCGGGGAACTACACCGTCCAAGCCGTCTCGCTGTGCTTCCCGGGTGACGCCGACGAACTCTGATCTCCAGAGATCCGCCGGTCCGGCGACGTCCTGTAGCGCTCCACCGACAAACCCCTCGAACTGGGGGTCCGAGCGTGACCCCGCGTTACGAGCGCGTTTCGGCGCGGTCGCGATCCCGTAACTGATCCGTCCTGTGCTCAGAACGGGTCCTGTACCGGCCGGGCGGTCGTGTACTGTCGCCACGATCGCCCGGAACGCACGTGGTCCGGGCACGCTCCCCGGAGGAACCCACCCGTGACATCTCGTACCCGACGCGTCGTCCTCAGCGGCTTCGCGCTCCTCGGCACCGCCGCCGTCCTCGCAGGCTGCGCCTCGGCGCCGTCCGAAACGACGACCGCCAAGAAGACCGACTTCCGCCCCTGCATGGTCTCCGACGCCGGTGGCTTCGACGACAAGTCGTTCAACCAGCTCGGCTACGAGGGCATGAAGGACGCCGCCAAGGACCTCGGTGCCACCTACAAGGAAGCCGAGTCGAAGGACGCCACCGTCTACGACTCGAACATCCAGCAGCTCATCGGCCAGAACTGCAACCTCGTCGTGACCGTCGGCTTCAACCTCGCCGACGCCACGAAGAAGCAGGCCGCGGCGAACCCCGACACCGACTTCGCGATCATCGACGACAGCTCGATCGACGCGAAGAACGTCAAGCCGATCACGTTCGACACCTCGCAGGCCGCGTTCCTCGCCGGCTACGCAGCGGCGTCCTACTCGAAGACCGGCGTCGTCGGCACCTTCGGCGGCATGCAGATCCCGACCGTCACCATCTTCATGGACGGCTTCGCGGACGGCGTGAAGTACTACAACGAGCAGAAGGACAAGGACGTCCAGGTCAAGGGCTGGAACGTCGACACCGGCAAGGGCTCCTTCACCGGTGGCTTCGAGGCCGGCACGCAGGCCAAGTCGGTCGCGCAGACGCTCCTCGACCAGGACGCCGACGTGATCCTGCCCGTCGGCGGTCCGATCTACCAGTCCGCTGCCGAGGCCATCAAGGACGCCGACAACGGCTCCGTCCTGATCGGTGCGGACAGCGACCTCTACGAAGCCGACCCGCGCTACAAGGACATCGCCTTCACCTCGGTCGAGAAGGGCATGCGCCCGGCCGTGAAGGACGTCGTCGAGCAGGCGGCCGACAAGAAGTTCTCGAAAACCCCGTACGTGGGCACGCTCGAGAACGAGGGTGTCGGCATCGCGCCGTTCCACGACTACGAGTCCAAGGTCGACAAGGGCCTGCAGGGCGAACTGGACGACATCAAGGCCGGCATCATCGACGGCTCGATCAAGGTCAAGACCCAGTCCTAACCCGATGGACGCGGGCGGGGGATCTTCCCTCGCCCGCGTTCTCGTGCGCCCGCGTGGCGCGCGCGAGACAGAAATAGACTCCCGAACATGAAGCTCGAACTCCGCGGCATCACCAAGCGGTTCGGCGCCCTGGTCGCCAACGACCACATCTCGCTCACCGTCGAGCCGGGTGAGGTCCACTGCCTCCTGGGTGAGAACGGCGCCGGCAAGTCCACCCTGATGAACGTCCTCTACGGCCTGTACGACGCCGACGAGGGCGAGATCCTGCTCGACGACGTGGTCCAGGACTTCGACGGCCCCGGTGACGCCATGCGCGCCGGCATCGGCATGGTGCACCAGCACTTCATGCTCGTGCCCGTCTTCACCGTCGCCGAGAACGTCATGCTCGGTCAGGAGCAGACCACCTTCGGTGGACGGCTCGACCTGGCCGGCGCCCGCAAGCGGGTCAAGGAGATCTCCGACCGCTTCGGGTTCGACGTCGACCCCGACGCCAAGATCGAGGACCTGCCCGTCGGCGTCCAGCAGCGCGTCGAGATCATCAAGGCGCTCTCCCGCGACGCCTCCGTGCTGGTGTTCGACGAGCCGACGGCCGTCCTCACCCCGCAGGAGACCGACGAGCTGATGGGCATCATGCGGCAGCTCCGCGAGGCCGGCACCGCGATCGTCTTCATCACCCACAAGCTCCGCGAGGTCCGCGAGGTCGCCGACCGCATCACGGTGATCCGGCTCGGCAAGGTCGTCGGCGAGGCCTCGCCCGCGGCGACCAACAACGAGCTGGCCGCGATGATGGTCGGCCGTGCCGTCTCCCTCGTCGTCGACAAGACGCCGTCGACCGGCGGCGAGGACGCCCTGGTCGTCGAGGGCCTCACCGTGACCGACCCGTCCGGCATCGTGCTCGTCGACGACGTGTCGTTCTCGGTCCGTCGTGGCGAGGTCCTGGCGATCGCCGGGGTGCAGGGCAACGGGCAGACCGAGCTCACCGAGGCGATCCTCGGTCTCGAGCCCGTCCACGCCGGCCGCATCACGCTGGACGGCAAGGAGCTCACCGGCCGCAGCGTCAAGCAGGTGCTCGACGCCGGCGTCGGCTTCGTGCCCGAGGACCGCAAGGAGGACGGCCTGGTCGGCGAGTTCACGATCGCGGAGAACCTCATGCTCGACCGGTCCGACCACGACGCGTTCGTCCGCGCCGGCACCATCCGCGCCGCCGAGCGCGACGCCTTCGCCGACGAGAAGATCGCCGAGTTCGACATCCGCACGCCGGGCCGCGCGACCGCTGCCGGTCGGCTGTCCGGCGGCAACCAGCAGAAGATCGTCCTCGCCCGGGAGCTCAGCCGCGAGCTCCGGCTGTTCGTCGCCGCGCAGCCCACGCGCGGCATCGACGTCGGGTCGATCGAGTTCGTGCACAAGCGCATCGTCGCCACCCGCGACACCGGTGTGCCCGTCATCGTCGTCTCCACCGAGCTCGACGAGGTCGTGGCACTGGCCGACCGCATCGCCGTCATGTACCGCGGCGGCATCGTCGGGATCGTGCCGGCGACCACCCCGCGAGACGTCCTCGGCCTCATGATGGCCGGCGAGATCCCAGAAGGAACGGAGCTGGCCGCATGACCGGTTCGGCCGGCGAGATCCAAGCCACATCCACGACCGGAACGGAGCTGGCAGCGTGACCGCGCAGGACCCAGACAACACGCAGCCCACTGCCGGCACCGAGGCAGACGCCCCGCTCACCGACGACCGTCTGCAGGAGGCGCCGGAGACCCCGCACCTGATGACGGACTCGGCGGACGACACCGAGCGCCGCAACGGCGCCCCCGGCACCGACCGCTGGCACGCCGCGATGCAGAGCATCCTGAACGGATCCGTGCTCGTCACGGTCCTCGCGGTCGTCCTTGCCCTCGTCGCCTGCGGCATCCTCATCGCCCTGACCGACGAGAACGTCCGCGCCACGGCCGGCTACTTCTTCGCCCGTCCCGCCGACATGCTCCAGGCCATCGGCACCGCGGTCGGCGGCGCCTACGCCTCGCTGTTCCAGGGCTCGGTGGTCAACTTCGGCGCCACCAGCTTCCAGCAGGCGATCGCCCCGCTCACCCGGTCGATCGACTACGCGGTGCCGCTCGTCGTCGCCGGCCTCGGGATCGCGTTGTCCTTCCGCGCCGGGCTGTTCAACATCGGCGGCCAGGGCCAGATCCTGATGGGGGCCGCGGCCGCCGGCTGGGTCGGGTTCTCGTTCGACGGCCCTGCCGCGATCCACATCCCGCTCACGATCGTCGCCGGCATCGTCGGCGGTGCGGTCTGGGGCGGCATCGTCGGTGTCCTCAAGGCGCGCACGGGTGCGAACGAGGTGGTCGTCACGATCATGCTCAACTACGTCGCGCTCTACCTGGTCAGCTACCTGCTCCGGACTCCCGGTCTGCTCCAGGCTCCGGGCAGCAGCAACCCGATCTCCCCGGCAACGAAGGACAGCGCCCTCCTGCCGCAGCTCTTCGGCGTGCGGTACGGCGTGGACCTCGGCTTCATCGTCGCGATCATCGCGGTCGTCGTGGTCTGGTGGCTCGTCAACAAGTCGTCGCTCGGCTTCCGGTTCCGCACCATCGGTGAGAACCCCCGCGCCGCCCGCGTCGCCGGCATGAGCGTGCCGGCGCTGACGATATGGGTGATGGTCATCTCCGGTGCCCTCGTCGGCATCGCCGGCGCCTACCAGGTGCAGGGTGCGGTCACGACGGGCTTCACCTCGGGCATCGACGCCGGCATCGGCTTCGACGCGATCACCGTCGCGCTGCTCGGCCGCTCGAAGCCGTGGGGCGTGTTCTGGGCCGCGATCCTGTTCGGTGTGCTGAAGAACGGCGGCTACGCCATGCAGGCCGCCAACGGCATCCCGATCGACATCGTCGGTGTCATCCAGGCCCTCATCGTCCTGTTCATCGCGGCGCCGCCGCTCGTCCGCGCGATCTTCCGTATCCCGCAGCCGGGAGCCCGCCAGCGCACGAAGACGAGCAAGAACAGCAAGAAGGCGGTCGCCGCGTGAGCACCCTCAGCCCCACCGCGGCGCCCGCGTCGCCCCTGTCCGACCGTCCGGTCGAGACGACCCGCAGCTGGAAGCTCCCGATCGGGTACGCGGTGTTCACGCTGCTCGCGGTCGTGTTCTTCGTCCTGCTCAGCCGTGCCGGCACGACTACCTTCCGGCTCGCGAACGCCGGCGACTTCGTCGCGCTGCCGAACGTCCCGCTGTCGGCGGCACCGACCGGCTACGTCGTGGTCGTGCTCCTGGCGATCGCCACGGTCTACGCCTTCGTCGAGGTCCGTGCGTACCGGCACGTCCCGCTCTGGGTCACGTCGGTCTTCGCCATCGTCTTCGTCGTCGGCTTCCTGACGTGGGCAGCGGCCGGCGCCACGATCCCGCTGCCCGGCCTGCTGGTCGGCGCACTCGGGCTGAGCGTCCCGCTCGTGTTCGGTGCCCTCGGCGGCGTCATCTCCGAGCGGGTCGGCGTGGTCAACATCGCCATCGAGGGCCAGTTCCTCGCGGGCGCGTTCACCTCGGCGCTCATCGCGTCGCTCACCGGCTCCGCGTGGGTCGGACTCGTCGGTGCGCTCGTCGCCGGTGTGCTCGTCTCGTTCATCCTGGCCGCGTTCAGCATCAAGTACCTCGTCGACCAGGTCATCGTCGGTGTCGTCATCAACGCCCTCATCTCGGGGCTGACCGGCTTCCTGTACTCGCAGGTGCTGTCCCCGAACGAGACCACGCTCAACGTCGGCGTCCGGTTCCCGAAGTTCGAGATCCCGCTGCTCCACCAGATCCCGGTCATCGGTCCGGTGTTCTTCGAGCAGAGCGTCATCGTCTACCTGGCGTACGTGGCCGTCGCGGTCGTCACCTTCGGCCTGTTCAAGACCCGCTGGGGCCTGCGCCTCCGCGCGGTCGGCGAGCACCCGCAGGCGGCCGACACGGTGGGCATCAACGTCACGAGCACCCGGTTCTGGAACGTGTCGCTCGCCGGCGCGATCGCCGGCCTCGGCGGTGCGTACTTCACGCTCGACGCGGTCGGACCGTTCACGAAGGACATGACCGCGGGCGCCGGCTACATCGCCCTGGCCGCCGTCATCTTCGGCCGCTGGGACCCGATCAAGGCCACGCTGGCGGCGCTGCTGTTCGGCTTCGCGTCGAACTTGCAGAACACGCTCGGGGCGATCGACTCGCCCGTGCCGAGCGAGTTCCTGCTGATGCTGCCGTACGTGGTGACGATCTTCGCGGTGGCCGGCCTGGTCGGGCAGTCGCGCGGTCCCGCCGCGTCCGGCAAGCCGTACATCAAGAGCTGACGGCCAGGAGGCACGGCACATGACCGAAACGCACGCTGCGGACGACGGCACGGCCGCGTCCACCGACGCGATCGCCTGGACGGACCCGGCCACGGCCCTGCGCGCGGGAGGCGGCGACACCGCCGCCGACGGGGCGGACGCAGCCACGGGCCTCCCGGTCGACGTGGACTGGGGCGCTCTCCGCGACGCCGCCACGGCCGCGATGCGGCGTGCCTACGCGCCGTACTCGTCGTTCCCGGTGGGCGCCGCGGCGCTCACCGACGACGGCCGGATCGTCTCCGGCTGCAACGTCGAGAACGCGAGCTACGGGGTGACGCTCTGCGCGGAGTGCTCGCTCGTGTCGCAGCTGCACATGACCGGCGGCGGCAAGCTCGTCGCGTTCACGTGCGTCGACGGCGACGGGGCGACCCTGATGCCGTGCGGCCGCTGCCGCCAGCTGCTGTTCGAGCACTCGACCGAGGGCATGCTCCTCGAGACGGTCTCGGGCATCCGCACCATCGACGAGGTCCTGCCCGACGCGTTCGGGCCGCGCACCCTCGCCACCTACCAGCAGGAGCACTGATCCCCATGGCCGTCGAGCCGTTCGACACCGTCGACCTCATCCGTACGAAGCGATCCGGCGGCGCCCTGAGCACCGCCGAGGTCGACTGGCTCGTCGACGCGTACACGCGCGGCTACGTCGAGGACCCGCAGATGGCCGCCATGGCGATGGCGATCTTCCTGAACGGGATGGAGCGGCGCGAGGTCAAGGACCTCACGCTCGCGATGATCGCGTCCGGGGAGCGGATGTCGTTCGGGTCGCTCGGCAAGACGACCGTCGACAAGCACTCCACGGGCGGGGTCGGCGACAAGATCACGCTGCCGCTCGCACCGCTGGTGGCGTCGTTCGGCGTCGCGGTGCCGCAGCTGTCCGGCCGTGGCCTCGGCCACACCGGCGGGACGCTCGACAAGCTCGAGTCGATCCCCGGGTGGCAGGCTGCGCTGTCGAACGACCGGATGATGGAGATCCTGTCCGACGTCGGTGCGGTCATCTGCGCCGCCGGCTCGGGTCTCGCACCGGCCGACAAGAAGCTGTACGCCCTGCGCGACATCACCGGCACCGTCGAGTGCATCCCGCTCATCGCGTCGAGCATCATGTCGAAGAAGATCGCCGAGGGCACCGGTGCGCTCGTGCTCGACGTGAAGTTCGGCTCCGGTGCGTTCATGCCGACGTACGAGGCGTCGCGCGAGCTCGCGCAGACGATGGTCGACCTCGGGAACGACGCCGGGGTGAAGACCTCGGCGCTGCTGACCGACATGGAGGTCCCGCTCGGCCTGACGATCGGCAACGCACTCGAGGTGCGGGAGTCGGTCGAGGTGCTTGAGGGCGGCGGTCCGGCCGACGTCGTGGAGCTGACCGTGGCACTGGCCTCGGAGATGCTGACGCTCGCCGGGATGCCGGACGCCGATCCTGCGGCTGCACTGGCCGACGGCCGGGCGATGGACACCTGGCGTCGGATGATCTCCGCGCAGGGTGGGGACCCCTCCGCCGCGCTGCCGGTCGCCCGCGAGCAGCACGTCGTCACGGCGCCGTCGTCCGGTGTGCTGGCGCAGCAGGACGCCCTGCCGTTCGGCGTCTCGGCCTGGCGCCTCGGTGCCGGTCGTGCCCGCGCGCAGGACCCGGTGCAGGCCGGGGCGGGCATCGAGCTGCACGTCAAGCCCGGTGACACCGTGACCGAGGGGCAGCCGCTCTGGACGCTGCACACCGACGACGCCTCGCGGATCCCGCGGGCGCTCGAGTCGCTCGAGGGTGCGTGGTCGATCGGCTCGTCCGACGCTGCCGTGACGGCCCGCGGGCCGATCGTGCGGGAGCGCATCGCGGGCTGAACGCGACTGTCCGACCGACTGGAGGCTCTCTGCACACGTGTGGAGAGCCTCCAGTCGGTTCGTCCGTCTGTTGTGCACAGGTGCCTGCGCGCGGTCGGTGACCACCGATAGCCTGGACGCATGAGCGCCGACGCCCCGACCTACCGCCTGCCCGACGCCGGGGCGGTCATCAACGACCTGCCGAAGGTCTCGCTGCACGACCACCTCGACGGCGGCCTGCGCCCCGCGACGATCGTCGAGCTGGCTGGTGCTTCGGGTGTGACGCTGCCGACCACCGACCCGTCCGAGCTCGGGCAGTGGTTCGCCGACCAGTCGAACTCGGGCTCGCTCGTCGAGTACCTGAAGACGTTCGACGTCACCACCTCGGTCATGCAGACGGCTCCGCAGCTGCACCGCGTCGCGAAGGAGTTCGTCGAGGACCTGGTCGCCGACGGCGTCGTCTACGGCGAGGTCCGGTGGGCCCCGGAACAGCACCTGCAGGGCGGGCTGACGCTCGACGAGACGGTCGAGGCCGTGCAGGCCGGCATCGAGGAAGCGGTCGACGCCGCCGGCGGCAGCATCCGGGTCGGCCAGCTCGTCACCGCGATGCGCCACGCCGACCGCTCGCTCGAGATCGCCGAGCTCGCCGTCCGGCACCGTGACAACGGGGTGGTCGGCTTCGACATCGCCGGTGCCGAAGCCGGGTTCCCCGCCTCGAACCACCGTGCCGCGTTCGACTACCTCGCATCCGAGCTGTTCCCCGTCACCGTCCACGCGGGCGAAGCCGACGGACTCGCCTCGATCCGGTCCGCGCTCGTCGACGGCCGCGCGCTGCGCCTCGGGCACGGCGTCCGGATCTTCGAGGACGTCACCCTCTCCGACGCCGGTGACGGGTCGACGCTGGCCTCCCTCGGCGAGGTCGCGTCGTGGGTCCGCGACCGCGAGATCCCGCTCGAGGTCTCGCCGTCCTCCAACCTGCAGACCGGTGCGATCGCGGCCTGGGGTGACGACCTCGCCGACCACCCCTTCGACGTGCTCTACCAGCTCGGCTTCCGGGTCACGGTGAACACCGACAACCGCCTGATGAGCGGGACGTCGCTGTCGAAGGAACTCGCACTGCTCGCCGGCACGTTCGGCTACGACCTCGACGACCTGGCGGCGTTCCAGATCAACGCGGCGCTCGGTTCCTTCCTGCCGCTCGAGGACCGCGAGGAGATCATCGCGACCATCACCTCCGGGTACTCGGAGGCCTGACGCATGGGACTGCCGCCGCTGCCGGACGCCGCCGTGCTCCTCGGGGCCACCGCGCCCACCTGGCGTGACGCGATGCGCCTGGCCGGCGGCGCGCTCGTCGCGTCCGGGGCCGCGACCGACGAGTACACGGACGCCATGATCGGCATGGTCGAGGAACACGGGCCGTACATCGTGATCTCCCCGGGTCTGGCGTTCGCGCACGCCCGACCGGGTGGCGCGGTCCTGCGCGACGGGCTCGCCGTCGTGACCCTCGAGACACCGGTCGCGTTCGGCCACCCGCACAACGACCCGGTCCGCGTGGTCCTGGGGCTCGCGGTCGCCGGGGTCGGCACGCACCTCGAGTCCATCGGCGAGATCGCGAACCTGTTCAACGACCAGGCCGTCACGGGGCGGATCGCCGACGCGACGACGGCGGACGAGGTCCGCACGATCATGGGGGTGTCCGCGTGAAGATCGTGACCATCTGCGGCGCGGGCATCGGCTCGAGCGGCATCCTGAAGGTGAACGCCGAGAAGGCGTTGTCCGCCCTCGGCCTGCAGGCATCGGTCGTCGCAGCCGACGTGGCCTCGGTGCGCGACGTGTCCGACGACGCCAACGTGATCCTCACGAGCCAGGAGTTCGTCGAGGCGATCGGCGACACCTACGCCGAGGTCATCGTGATCCGGAACCACTTCGACCAGGGCGAGATCACGGCGGCGGTGGACCGGGCGCTCGGCGAGCACTGAGGCGGGTGCGGCGGCGGCCGCTGGGGCGGGAGCGGCGGCGGCCGCTGGGGCGGGAGCGGCGGCGGCCGCTGGGGCGGGAGCGGCGGCGGCCGCTGCGGCGGGCGTCGGCCCTTTAGAGTTGGGGCATGAGCACCGAGAACCCGCTGAACGACCCCGCTGCCGACCCGTTCGAGGTCGCGCGGGACGCCGCCGCCGTCATCGCCGCGAAGTCCGGCATCGAGCGGCACGACATCGCCCTGACCCTCGGCTCGGGCTGGGGCAAGGCCGCCGACATCATCGGTGAGACCGTGTCCGAGATCCCGGCGGACCAGGTCCCCGGGTTCAGCGCCTCGGCCGTGCCCGGACACTCCGGCACCATCCGGTCGATCCGCCTCGACGACGGCCGCCACGCGCTCGTCATCGGCGCACGCACGCACTACTACGAGGGCCACGGTGTCCGCCGGGTCGTGCACAGCGTCCGCACCGCCGCGGCCACGGGTGCCACGGTCATGGTGTTGACGAACGGTGCCGGTGGCATCAAGGAGCACTGGACGCCCGGCACGCCCGTGCTCATCAGCGACCACATCAACCTGACCGCCGACAGCCCGCTCGAGGGCGCGACGTTCATCGACCTCACCGACCTGTACTCGTCCCGGCTGCGTGACGTGGCGCGGTCGGTCGACCCGACCCTGGACGAGGGCGTCTACACGCAGTTCCGCGGCCCGCACTACGAGACCCCGGCAGAGGTCCAGATGGCCAAGGCCATCGGCGGACACATCGTCGGCATGTCCACCGCGCTCGAGGCCATCGCCGCCCGACAGGCCGGCATGGAGGTCCTCGGGTTCTCCCTCATCACGAACCTCGCCGCCGGCATCCAGAAGACGCCGCTGTCGCACACCGAGGTGCTCGAGGCCGGCAAGCAGGCCGAGCCCGTGATCGCGGACCTGCTCGCCCGCGTGGTGACCGCCCTCGGGCAGCCGGCGTCGTGAAGATCGACCTCGACCACGTGCTCGGGACCGCTCGGTCCTGGCTCGCGCAGGACCCGGATCCGCAGACCCGCGACGAGCTGACCGCCGCGATCGACGCCGCGTCCGACGGCTCCGGTCCGGCTGTGCAGGCCCTGGCCGCGCGGTTCGGCGGCCGGCTGCAGTTCGGTACTGCCGGACTCCGCGCCGAGCTCGGCTACGGCCCGCTCCGCATGAACCGGGTCGTCGTGTCGCAGGCCGCTGCCGGTCTCGCACGCTTCCTGATCGACACGGGCCGGTCGCGCAGCGTCGTGATCGGCTACGACGGCCGGGTGAACTCCGACGTCTTCGCGCGCGACTCCGCCGAGGTCATGCGTGGCCTCGGGCTCGAGGTCACGCTGCTGCCGGTCGCCCTGCCCACGCCGGTGCTCGCGTTCGCCGTGCGGCACCTCGACGTCGGCGCCGGGGTGATGGTCACCGCGAGCCACAACCCGCCCCGCGACAACGGGTACAAGGTCTACCTCGGACAGGACGACGACGGGTCGCAGATCGTGCCGCCGGTCGACGGCTCGATCGCTGCGGCCATCGAAGCCGTCGCTGCCGGGTCGATCACGGACCTGCCCCGGGGCACCGACTACACCGTCGCGTCGTCGGCGCTGCTCGACGCCTACGTGGCCGCGACGGCCGCCATCGTGCCGGCCCCGACCCTGGCGCCGCAGGAGCAGCCGAAGGTCGTCTACACGGCGATGCACGGTGTCGGGTGGGAGACCGCACGCGCGGTGTTCGCCGCCGCCGGGTTCGCATCGCCCGCGGTCGTGCCGGAGCAGATCGAGCCGGACGGAGCGTTCCCGACCGTGTCGTTCCCGAACCCCGAAGAGCCCGGCGCGATGGACCTGGCGATCGCCCGCGGGCTCGCCGTCGGCGCTGACCTCGTCATCGCGAACGACCCCGACGCCGACCGGCTCGCGCTCGCGATCCCCGCGGTCTCCGACTCCGGGGACCCGACCTACCGCCGCCTGTCCGGCAACGAGGTCGGGTGGCTGCTCGGGTGGCAGGCTGCCGTCCGTGCGTCGGAGACCGGCGCCACGGGCACCCTCGCGGCGTCGATCGTCTCGTCGCCGGCGCTGGCCCGCGTCGCCGCCCGCCACGGCCTGGAGTACCGCGACACCCTGACCGGCTTCAAGTGGGTCTCGCGGGTCCCCGGGCTGCTCTTCGGGTACGAAGAAGCCCTCGGCTACCTGGTGGACCCGTCGGTCGTGCGCGACAAGGACGGCATCTCGGCGGCACTGTCGCTGCTGTCGTTGGCGTCGGACCTGGCCGCTGCCGGATCGTCGATCGCCGGGCAGCTCGACGCCTTCGCTGCCGAGTTCGGGGCGTTCGCGTCGGGGCAGGTCGCGACCCGCGTTGACGACCTGTCCCGCATCGGCGAGATCATGGGCTCGCTCCGGTCCGCGCCGCCGTCGTCGCTCGGCGGACTGGAGGTCCGCACCGTGACGGACTACGTCGAGGGGGTGGAGGGCTTCCCGCCGTCGGACATCCTGCGGTACGACCTGACCGGTGACGCGCGCGTGATCGTCCGACCGAGCGGCACCGAGCCCAAGGTCAAGGTCTACATCGACACCGTCGCCGAGACCCCCGCCGAGGCCCAGCGCCTCGTCGACGCCCTCGCGGAGTCCGTCCGCCCCTTGGTCTCGTAGCGCCGCCGCCCGCCGCCCCCCTCGTTCGCGTCGCGCCCCGGTAGCGCTCGTTCGTGTTGCGCCCCGCTGCGGGCATCGCGCCCCGACTCTTCGGGGCGCGATGCCTGCAAGCGGGTGCGCTGCCCCGTGGCCTGTCCACAGATCGCGCAGACCCCGCTCGCGACGGACCGTGCGTCGCGATCATCGGAGCATGGAACACGAACCCATCTCGACCGTCGGCCTCGCGCAGGACCCCGGTCGTGCGTCGGCGATCCGTCGCGCAGCGGATGCCGGCGCCCTCGTCCGGGTGCACCGTGGCACGTACATCGGGTCGGGCGAGTGGGCGTCGATGACGGAACGCGAACGACATCGCATGCTCGTGCGGAGTGTGCTCGTGCGGAGTGTGCTCGCCGGCGGGACGGGCTCCGTCGTGGTGTCGCACCGGTCAGCGGTCGCCATGCTCGGACTGCCGTGGATCGGGGCGTTCGGCGAGCGTGTCACCGTGACCGACCCGTCCCGGGACCGGGGCCAGGTCAAGCGGAGCATCCAGCGCATCGGCAGCGCCGGCAGGCGACCGTCCTCCGTCGAGGTCGACGGTGTACCCGTCACGACGTTGACCGAAACCGCGGTCGACGTCGCCCTTCGCGAACACCCGTGGCGTGCCATCGTCGTGCTCGACGCCGTCCTGCGGCGCGGCGTCGAGCGGGCGACGATCCTCGAAGCGCTCGGCAGTCGCTGTGCTCGCGGGCATCGACGCGCACGGGAACTGGTCGAGTACGCGGATCCGCTCGCCGAGTCACCGGGGGAGAGCATCACACGGTGGGGTGCGCACGTGCTCGGCGCACCGGACCCGGTACTGCAGCAGGAGTTCCGGCACGACGGCCTGCTGCACGACCGGGTGGACCTGTGGTTCGCGGAAGCCGGGGTGATCGTCGAGTTCGACGGCCGGGTGAAGTACGACGACCCGCGGCGAGGACGCACAGCGGCAGACGCCCTGGTCGACGAGAAGCGCCGTGAGGACCGTCTCCGCCGCCGCCGTGGGGTCAACGGCTTCGCACGGGTGATGTGGTCGGACGCGATGCCCGCGGGGCAGCTCCCACGGATCCTGCACGACGCCGGGGTGCCGCTCGGTCCGAACTGGGGTACTGCCTGGCGTCATGCTGCGAGCCGCGCCCTCTGACGGTCATCGCGCCCCGAAGAGTCGGGGCGCGATGACCGCAGCGGGGCGCAACCCGAGCCGACGGCCCGCGACGGCCCGCGACTCCGCTCGCGCCTACGCCAGCTCGAGCAGCACGTGACCGGAGGAGACCGTCTGGCCGACCGGGGCGTTCAGCCCGGTGACGACGCCGTCCTTGTGGGCCTGCACGGGCTGCTCCATCTTCATGGCCTCGAGCACGACGAGCAGGTCGCCCTTCACCACGGTGTCACCCTCGGCGACCGCGAGCTTCACGACGGTCGCCTGCATCGGCGACGCGACGGACCCGCCGGACTTCGCGATGCCGCCCTTGACCGCCGACGAGCGGCGCTTCGGGGGAGCGGAGGGACCGGCCGGACGACGACCGGCGACACCGGCGGCGGCACCGCCACCGACGATCGACGGCATGGTGACCTCGATGCGCTTGCCCTGCACCTCGACGACGACCGAGTCGCGCGAAGCCGGTGCCGGCAGTTCTTCAGGAGAACCGCTCCACGCCGGGATCTCGTTGACGAAGTCGGTCTCGATCCACTGCGTGTACACGGAGAACGGCGAGGAGTCGTCCGTCGCGAACGCCGGGTCCGACACGACCGCACGGTGGAAGGGCAGCACGGTCGGCAGGCCGGTGACCTCGAACTCGGCCAGTGCACGACGCGAGCGTTCCAACGCCTCGGCGCGGGTGGCACCGGTGACGATGAGCTTCGCGAGCATGGAGTCGAACGAACCGGACACGACGTCGCCGCTCACGACTCCCGAGTCGACGCGGACGCCGGGGCCCGACGGCGCGTTGAACGCGTGTACGGGGCCTGGCGCGGGGAAGAAGTTGCGGCCCGGGTCCTCGCCGTTGATGCGGAACTCGAACGAGTGCCCGCGGGGCGTCGGGTCGGAGTAGTCGAGCACGCCGCCCTCGGCGATGCGGAACTGCTCGCGCACCAGGTCGATGCCGGTGACCTCTTCGGACACGCAGTGCTCGACCTGCAGGCGGGTGTTGACCTCGAGGAACGACACCGTGCCGTCGGCGCCGATCAGGAACTCGCACGTGCCGGCACCGACGTAGCCGACCTCGCGCAGGATCGCCTTCGACGACTCGTACAGTCGCTCCTGCTGCGCGTCCGTCAGGTAGGGCGCGGGTGCTTCCTCGACGAGCTTCTGGTGCCGGCGCTGCAGCGAGCAGTCACGCGTCGACACGACGACGACGTTGCCGTGCTCGTCCGCCAGGCACTGGGTCTCGACGTGGCGCGGCTTGTCGAGGTACTTCTCGACGAAGCACTCGCCCCGACCGAACGCAGCGATGGCTTCACGCGTCGCCGACTCGAACTGCGAGGCGACCTCGTCGCGCGTCCGTGCGACCTTCAGGCCACGGCCACCGCCGCCGAAGGCCGCCTTGATGGCGACCGGCAGGCCGACCTCGTCGGCGAACGCGATGACCTCGGAGGCGTCCTTGACGGGCTCGATGGTGCCGGGCGCGAGCGGCGCGCCGACCTTCTCGGCGACGTGCCGCGCGGAGACCTTGTCGCCGAGGCGCTCGATCGAGTCGGGCGACGGGCCGATCCAGGTCAGTCCGGCGTCGATGACGGCACGGGCGAAGTCGGCGTTCTCGGCAAGGAATCCGTAGCCCGGGTGCACGGCGTCTGCGCCGGACCGTCGGGCGACCGAGATGATCTTGTCGATGACGAGGTAGGTGTCGGCGCTCGTGGTGCCGTTCAGCGCGTAGGCCTCGTCGGCGAGGCGGGCGTGCAGGGCGTCACGGTCCTGGTCGGCGTAGACGGCGACCGATGCCTTGCCTGCGTCGCGGGCCGCGCGGATGATGCGGACGGCGATCTCGCCGCGGTTCGCGATGAGGACCTTGCTGATACGGGGCATGAGACATCAGCGTATTCGTGCAACGGGAGCACGAATTGACTGGCACCGACAAAGAACCGTGCCGAACAAGTGCGGATGTCTACAGTGACCAGAGCTCGTGCCAGCGGACACCGAAGCCGCGGAGCAGCATCGACCGCAGCACCGGCAGGGACAGCCCGACCACCGCGGACGGTGCCCCGTCGATGCGCGAGATGTACGCCGCCGCCCGCCCGTCGATGGTGAACGCCCCCGCGACCTCGAGCGGCTCGCCCGTCGCCACGTACGCGTCGATCTCCTCGGCGGACAGGTCGTCGGCGAACGTCAGCACGGCGCTGTCCACGGCGACCACGCGGTCGCCACCGGCGGCCAGGGCCGACCCGCCTGGAGCGACGTCCCCCAGCTCCGGCACGCCGGCAGGAGACGTCACCAGGCTGCGGACGGGAGGCACGGGGCGGGCCGCATCCGGGCCTCCCGTCCGTCCCGTGGCCGGGTCCAGGTCGCGGCGCCGGTCGTCGCGTCGTCGATCGATCACGCAGTGTCCACTCCACAGCGTCCCGCCGCCGGCGGCGAGCATCTGCCGCCAGCGTTCCCGGGCCACCGACGGGTCGTGCGGCTTGCCGTACAGGCGCCCGTCGACCTCGAAGGCGGAGTCGCCGCCGAACACGAAGCCGTCGACCGGCGACCCGGCGACGTCGGCGTCCGCGACGGCCGACGCCTTGGCGACGGCCAGCAGCGACACGAGCTCCGGGCCGGTCAGGTCACGGCCGAGCGCGGCGGCGGCCGCGGACGCCGCGGCGTCCTCGTCGACCCCGGGCGACACGAGCACGGGCTCGATCCCGGACTGGGCGAGGAGTGCTCGGCGGGCGGGGGATGTACTCGCGAGGTACAGACGCATGGGACCATCGAACCATGGGTGAATCTGTCGGAACGCTGCTCGAACTCGACGTCACCGGGATCGCCCACGGCGGCATCTCGGTGGCACGGCACGAAGGCCGGGTGGTCTTCGTCACGGACGCGATCCCCGGGGAGCGCGTCGTCGCCCGGGTGACCGAGGACCGGAAGAAGTCGTTCTGGCGCGCCGACACCGTCAGCGTCGTCACCCCGAGCGAGCACCGCGTCGACCACGTCTGGGCCGAGGCCGCGCTCGACCGCGACCCCGAGACGCGCCCGGGCGGTGCCGAGTTCGGCCACATCGCCCTCGCACACCAGCGCACGCTGAAGCACGACGTGCTCGTCGACTCGTTCTCGCGGTTCGCGCACACGGACCTGGCATCGGTGCTCGGCTCGGACGTCGTCGTCGAGGCCGCACCCGGTGACGACGCCGCGAACGGCCTCGGCTGGCGCACCCGGGTCCGGCTGCACGTCGACGAGCACGGCACCGCCGGCCCGTTCGCCGCGCGCTCGCACTCCGTCATCCCCGTCACCAGCCTGCCGCTCGCGAACGACGCCGTGCAGGAGAGCGCGCCGCTCGGCCGTGGCGTGATGCCCGGCTCGTCGGTCATCGACGTGCTGGCACCGAGCGGCTCCGAGGGGGCGCGCCTCGTCATCGACGAGCAGAAGCCCACCGTGGTGACCGAGGTCGTGGGGGAGCGCACCTTCGCGGTGGACGACAACGGCTTCTGGCAGGTGCACCGTGCCGCGGCGTCGGTGCTCACCGAGGCCGTGCAGGACCTGGTCGACCGCGACCGGCTCGACCCCGAGGGCACCCACCTGGACCTGTACGGCGGCGTCGGCCTGCTCGCCGCCGCACTCGGCGACCTCGTCGGGCCGA
This sequence comes from Curtobacterium sp. VKM Ac-2887, assembly GCF_015350935.1. Classification (NCBI taxonomy): domain Bacteria; kingdom Bacillati; phylum Actinomycetota; class Actinomycetes; order Micrococcales; family Microbacteriaceae; genus Curtobacterium; species Curtobacterium sp. VKM Ac-2887. Next base: position 107,849 of record NZ_JADKSB010000008.1, read on the forward strand.
AGGCGCGCCTCACGAGCGTCGAGAGCGCCGCACGCGCGACCGAGCACGCGCAGGAGAACCTCGCCGAGTGGCTCGGCGCGCGCGCCGAGACCGGCCGGGTCGACCGCTGGCTCGCGAACACGGTGGCGAACGCCTCGCGCGCCGAGCAGGACCGGTTCCGCGCCGGCACGATCGTCCTCGACCCGCCGCGCGCCGGTGCCGGTCGTCAGGTCGTCGAGCAGATCGCGGCCCTGCACCCGTCGCAGGTCGTCTACGTCGCCTGTGACCCGGTCGCGCTCGCCCGCGACGTCGCGACGTTCGCCGACCTGGGGTACAAGCTCGAGGCGCTGCGGGCGTTCGACCTGTTCCCGCACACCCACCACATGGAGGCTGTGGCGCGCCTGACGCCCGCGCGCTGACGGGCAACCGGGCGGTTTCGTCCGCGTGGCGCGTCCGGTTTCCCCGGACCTGAGTCCAGCCTGGGTATCCTGGGCGCTGATGGCGATCCGGTTTCAGGGGCCGGGGACGCACATCGGAACGAGAGGCCACAGTGGGAGCAGGAACGACAACCGCAGCCGAGACGTCGGGCACGGCCACCAGGCCGGTCCGGGTCGCGATCGTGGACGACCACGAGTCCGTGCGACTCGGGATCCAGGCGGCGTGCCAGAACGAGGGCTTCGAGGTGGTGCTCACCGCCGCGAGCGTGCCCGAGTACGTCCAGAACCTCGACGGGCGCGAGGTCGACGTCGTCGTCCTCGACCTGTCCCTCGGAGACGGCTCGACCGTCACCGAGAACGTCAAGGGCGTGCAGGGGACCGGCTCCGCCGTGCTCGTGCACTCCATCGCGGACCGCGTCGCCAACGTCCGTGAGGCACTCGCAGCAGGGGCTGCCGGTGTCATCCCGAAGTCGTCCGCCACGAAGACGGTGATGGCAGCGGTCGCCACCGTCGCGCGTGGTGACGTGCTGAACAACCTCGAGTGGGCGAGCGCCATCGACGCCGACCGCGACTTCGCGAAGGCCCAGCTCGGCCGGCGCGAACGCGAGATCCTGCACCTGTACGCCTCGGGCCTGCCGCTCAAGCTGGCGGCGCAGCAACTCGGCATCGGGTACTCCACGGCTCGTGAGTACCTCGACCGCATCCGCGTGAAGTACGTCGAGGTCGGTCGCCCGGCCCCGACGAAGGTCGACCTCCTGCGGCGGGCGGTCGAGGACGGCATCCTCCCCGGGCTCGACTCGGGCATCGACCCCGACGGTGACGGTCGCTGAACACGATGGCGAGCGCGGCTGAGCCGGCGTCGCGCCGGGGGACCGGTCGGGGGAGCGTCCCGGGGACCGGTCGGGGGACCGGTCGGGGGACCGGTCGGCGGTTCGGCCGCGTCGCAGCAGGCTCGAGCCGTGCGCCTGCTGGCGACCCGGTCGGCTTCGGGGACGGAGCGCCCTTCGGTGCCGATCCGTCACGCAGCGTCCGCGCGTCGATCACGCAGGCGTCGGTGGAGCGTGCCTTCGCGATCCTGCTGGCGATGACCGCGGTCGGCCTCGGCGTCGTCGACACCCCGGCGGTCCTCGCCCAGTTGCCCTACCTCGACCCGTTCTGGGGCCCGGTCGTCGCGATCGCGCTCGGGGCGTCGTTCGTCCTCGTCGGGGTCTCGGCGTTCGTGCCGCGGGTGGCGCAGTTCGCGCAGATCCTGTGCGCCCTGCTCTTCCTGGTCGCGTTGACCACGTGGCCGCTCACGGTGCAGGACCCGATCCCGTCGACGCAGCAGCCGTGGCCGTGGTGGTTCTGCACCGTCGGCTCGACCGCGGCGGCCATGGGCTTCGCCACCTGGCGGGCGACGATCTACACCGCACTCGTTCCGGCGGTCTACGTCGTCCTCCGGCTCACCCCGGTCGGCGGCGACGCCGGGCTCGTCCGTGCGCTGCTCGACGGCGTGTACACGGCGCTGCTCAGCGGTGCGGTGCTCGTCATCGCCGTGGTCCTCCGCCGTGCCGCTTCGTCGGTCGACACGGCGCAGTCGACCGCGGTCCGCCGGTACTCGCACGCCATCCGCGAGCACGCGGTCGAGGTGGAGCGCGTGCAGGTCGACGCGATCGTGCACGACAGCGTGCTGACGACCCTGCTCTCCGCCGCGCGGGCCGACACGCTCGAGGCGAAGACCCTCGCCGCCCGCATGGCGCGGAACGCCATCGACCACCTCGAGGCCGCGGCAGCCGACGGCCCGGACGACGACACCCCGGTCTCGCTCGCCGACCTCCGCGCCCGCATCGGCGAGGCGATCGGTGCCCTCGCGGCACCCGTCCGGCTCGTCCCGGCGCCGACCGGCTCGGTCCGACTGCCGGCGTCGGTCGCCGACGCCCTCGCGTCAGCAGCACTGCAGGCGGCCGTCAACAGCGTCCAGCACGCCGGTGGGCCCGACGTCGCCCGGTGGGTCCGCGTCGAGCAGCACGACGACGGTGTGCACATCGAGGTCGGTGACGACGGTCGCGGCTTCGACGTCGCGACGATCCCGTCCGAACGACTCGGGGTGCGGCGGTCGATCATCGAGCGCGTCGCCGCCGTCGACGGCCGAGCCGAGGTGCACACCGCCTCGGGTGAGGGCACGCGCATCGAACTGACCTGGTCGCCCGTGACGCCCACGACGACGGGAGCCGCAGCGTGAAGGTCTCCCTGCCCGCGAGCATCGCGCTCGGCCTGGCGTCGCTGTTCTCCCTCTACCACCTGGTCCTCGCCGTCGCGTCGCTGCAGCGCGTGCAGGACGTCGGCCCCGTGATCGCCTGCATGGTCCTCTACGCCGCGGCCACCGGCACCGCGCTGTTCGTGCCCGGCAAGGTCCTGCCGGTCTGGACGGCGTGCTTCTCGCTCGCCACCGCGATCGTGATGCCGCTGGTCGCGGCACCCGTCGTCGACCTGTCGAGGCCGCCGGGGCCCGCCACGTGGTGGATCGCCGCCGTCGGCACCCTGATGGTCGTGCTCGTCGTGCGGGGACGCGGCCCGTTCGCCTGGGCAGGGGTCCTGTTCCTCGCCGTGTACACGGTCGCCTGGGCCGGTCTCGATGCGCTGGGCGCACTCGGGGTGCTCGGCAGCGTGGCCTGGGTGGCGATCGCGACGGTGTTCGCCATCGCCATGAACCGTGCCATCCGCAACACCCGCGAGCTCGTCCGTGCCGAGCAGGAGACCGCCGACTGGCAGGCGGCGCAGGACGCCCACGTCTTCGAACGGCAGTTCCGCCTGAGCCAGACCACGCGGATGGCCCTGCCGATGCTGCAGCGGATCATCGACTCGTGCGGTGACCTCGACGACGCGGACCGGGCCGAGTGCCTGCACCTCGAGCAGGCCATCCGTGACGAGATCCGCGGCCGTTCCCTGCTGTCCGAGGACGTCCGCGACGAGGTCATGCGCCTGCGCCGCCGGGGTGCGACGGTGCAGCTGCACGACGACGGCGGTCTCGACGAGCTCGAGGTCGACGACGTCCGCCGCATCCACGCCCGCATCGCCGAGGCGCTCCGCCAGGCCCGCGAGGCCGACAACGTCATCGTCCGCACCGTCAGCGAGGGGTCCGACTCCGCGGTGACGGTCGTCGGGCTCAAGCTCGACACGGCCGCGAGTGAGTCCGCGGCCCTCGGAGCGGGCATGGAGGACGACGACGGCGACGAGGACGACTCCGTGGCCCTCTGGCTCGAGATCCCCCGGCACGAGCCCGCCTGAGGCGCGCTGCGCCCGCTCGAGCTGGCACCCGCTGCGTGTGCATCTTCCGACGGACCACGAGGTGATCGACGCGTGGAACGTCGGAACATGCGCACGCATGCGGTGCGTACGCATGTTCCGACATTCCACGAGGTGATCGACGCGTGGAATGTCGCGAAAGTGGTGCGCGCGGCGGTGGACGCGGGGCGTGGCGGCCGGGAGGCGCGTGGCGGCGCCGCCACGGGCCTCCCGGCCGCAACGTGGTCGCGCCGGGCTGGCGCCGACGGCTGACGCGACAACACGGACGTCGTACGACGTCGGGGGCGTCGCTCGTGCGCGGGTGCAACTGTTGCCGGCGCCGGGGGACGACACTGTGGACGTCGTACGACGTCGAGGATGTCGTTCCGCATCAACGGCCGGCGCGAACGCCCCCGGAAACGGGGAACGGGCCGGTCGTATCCGACCGGCCCGTTCACGACCCGAGGCTGAGCGACAACCCGAATGTCGCCCTGCCTCGCAGCGGGCGGTGGCGTCGTACCCTAGTCGGCCACCGACCTGCGATGTTCTTCGTTGAAGGACACCGAACACCAGTAACTATGCCAACCCGCAACCCCGGTGTCAGTCGTCATTATGGGGGACAATTTCGGCATTTCCGGCCCGCTTCGGCGATTCGTGTCCCCCGTGCGAGGGGATACCGACCGGGAAGTGCAGCCTGCAACGTCCGCCTGGTCGGGGACCCCAGGGGTACAGCGGAGGCCAAGGTCCGTCAGCGGAGCGAACGGCCCCAGGCGCCGGGACCGTGGTCGAGCGGGCGACGCAGCCCGCGGGCCGAGGCCTGCCACCCGGTGCGCGGCTCGTCGACGACCTCGGCGCGACCGGCTGCTGCGGCCTCGTCGGCCTGGCGCTGCAGCACGGCGACGACCGCTGCGAGCTCCTCGGGGGTGGGCTCACCGGAGACCACCCGGACGTCGGCCACCGAGGCGGGCTCGTCCGAGGGGACCGGTGCTGCGTGACGACCCATCAGTGCGCACCCATCAGAGGGGGATGTTCCCGTGCTTCTTGGGGGGCAGCGTCGCACGCTTGCCACGCAGGGCACGCAGGGCCTTGATGACCGAGACGCGGGTGGCGTGCGGCTGGATGATGCCGTCGAGCTCACCGCGCTCGGCCGCCAGGTACGGCGACGCGACGTTGTAGGTGTACTCGTTCGCGAGCTTCGTGCGGACCGCTGCGACGTCCTCGCCGGACTCCTCGGCGCGCTTGATCTCGGCGCGGTACAGGATGTTGACGGCGCCTTGACCACCCATGACGGCGATCTCGGCGGTCGGCCAGGCGAGGTTGATGTCGGCGCCGAGCTGCTTCGACCCCATCACGATGTACGCGCCGCCGTAGGCCTTGCGCGTGATCACGGTGACGAGCGGGACGGTGGCCTCGGCGTAGGCGTACAGGAGCTTCGCGCCGCGGCGGATGACCCCGGTCCACTCCTGGTCGGTGCCGGGCAGGTAGCCGGGCACGTCCACCAGGGTCAGGATCGGGATGCCGAACGCGTCGCAGAACCGCACGAAGCGGGCTGCCTTCTCGCCGGCGTCGATGTTCAGCGTGCCGGCCATGGCCTGCGGCTGGTTCGCGATGATGCCGACGGTGCGGCCCTCGACCCGGCCGAAGCCGATCAGGATGTTCGGCGCGAAGAGCGGCTGGACCTCGAGGAACTCGCCGTCGTCGACGACGTGCTCGATGATCGTCGTGACGTCGTACGGCTGGTTCGTCGAGTCCGGGATCACGACGTCGAGCTCGTGGTCGGCGTCGGTGGTCTCGAGCTCGGGGGCGACGTCGTAGGCGGGGGCGTCGGACAGGTTGTTGTCCGGCAGGAACCCGATGAGCGAGCGGGCGTAGTCGAGCGCGTCGGTCTCGTCCTCGGCCAGGTAGTGGGCCACGCCGGAGACCGCGTTGTGGGTCTGCGCGCCGCCGAGCTCCTCGAAGCCGACGTCCTCGCCGGTGACGGTCTTGATGACGTCGGGGCCGGTGACGAACATGTGGCTGGTCTTGTCGACCATGATCACGAAGTCGGTGAGCGCGGGGGAGTACACCGCGCCGCCGGCCGCCGGGCCCATGATGATCGAGAGCTGCGGGATGACGCCGGACGCCTGGGTGTTGAGGCGGAAGATCTCGCCGTACTTGCCGAGCGCGACCACGCCTTCCTGGATCCGGGCCCCGCCGGAGTCGAGGATGCCGATGATCGGCACGCCCGTCTTCAGCGCGTGCTGCATCACCTTGATGATCTTCTCGCCGGCGACCTCGCCGAGCGAACCACCGAAGACGGTGAAGTCCTGCGCGTACACGGCGACGTTGCGGCCGTGGATCGTGCCGACGCCGGTGACGACCGCGTCGCCGTAGGGGCGCTTGGCGTCCATGCCGAACGAGGTGGTGCGGTGGCGGACGAACTCGTCGAACTCCACGAAGGAGTTCTCGTCGAGCAGCTGCTCGATGCGTTCGCGCGCGGTGCCCTTGCCCTTGGCGTGCTGCTTGGCGATCGCGGACTCGCCCGCGGCGGTCACGGCCTCGTGGTACCGCTCGCGGAGGTCGGCCAGTCGGCCTGCCGTCGTCGAGAGATCGGGGGTGTCTCCTGAAGTCACCCGCTCACCCTACCGGCGGCGGGGGCGGGGCCGGTTGGAGGACCCCCACGGTTCCTGCCCGTACATTTGCGTGCATGTCCACATCCCCGTCGTCGTCGTTCCCCGTCACCAGCGAGGCGGTCCGGTCGGCGGGCGCGACCCTCACCGTCCCCGACGAGACCGGCTCGACCAACGCCGACCTGCTCGCCGTGGCACCCGAGCAGCAGCACGGCAGCGTGGTCGCGACCCTCCACCAGACCGCGGGTCGCGGACGCCTCGACCGCACGTGGAGCGCACCGGCCGGCGAGGCGCTGGCCGCGAGCCTGCTCGTGCGCGCCGACCTCGCCGACGACGACCGTGGTTGGCTGCCCCTCGTCGCCGGGGCCGCCATGCGTGACGCGATCGCACGGGTGCTGCCCGCCGGCGCCGACGTCGCCGTCAAGTGGCCGAACGACGTCCAGGTCGCGGACGACAAGGTGTGCGGCATCCTCTGCCAGGTCGCCCCCGACGGCAGCATCGTGGTCGGCGCCGGCGTGAACCTCACGATCCCCGCCGACCGCCTGCCGACCCCGACGTCGACGTCGCTGCTCGTGGCGGGCGCGGTCCACGACGCCCCAGCGTTGGCCGACGCGGTCCTGTCCGCCTTCCGGGCAGCCGTCCTGGAGGCGGTGGCCGCCCTGGTCGCCGGTGGTCCCGCCGCCGAGTCGGTCCGGTCCCACGTCCGCGCCGCGTGCGGCACGATCGGTCGCCGCATCCGCCTCGAGCTGCCCGACGGCACCGTGGAAGAGGCCGACGCCACCGGCATCGACGACGCGGGCCGCATCACGATCCGGGATCGAGCGGGTGACTCCAGGGGCGTCGCCGTGGGGGACGTCACCCACCTGCGGTATGCATGACGGCATGACCGCCGAGCCGCCGCCCGAACGCGTCGTCGCTCGCCTGCGACCGCACGCTCGTCGGCTCGTGCGCCCGGCGGTGTTCGTCGTGCTGGTCATGGTCGCCGGCGGGTTCGGGTTCGGTGTGTTCCAGGCGCAGCTGGCGTGGCTGAACGCCGTCGTCGCCGGACTCGTCGTGGTGCTCGTGGTGTTCGGCGGCGCCGTGCCGCTGTTCCGCTGGATGTCCGAGCGGTACGTCGTCACGACCCGGCGGCTCGTCGTCGTGCACGGGCTCGGCACACGGACCCGGCAGGAGCTCCTGCACTCCCGCGGGTACGACGTGACGGTGCGCCGGCGCGGCCTCCAGGGGGTGTTCCGCTCCGGTGACGTCCTGGTGTTCCCGGGAGACGACCCCGCCGTGGTGCTCGCGGACGTCCCGCACGCCGACCTCGTGGTGGCCGTCCTGCACGACCTGGTCGAGGCGTACGAGGCCCGGCGACGCCACCGCGAGCCGGACTGGGACGAGATCGTCGGCGGCCCGGACCGACCGCCGTGGGGCGACGTCCGCGCCTGACGGAGCCACGACACCCGGGGCACCGCGGTGCTGGAACTCCCACGAGAAACCGGTACCTTCTTCGTCGTGCGTATCTCTGTCATCGGCTGCGGGTACCTCGGTGCCGTGCACGCCGCCTCCATGGCCAAGCTCGGACACGAGGTCGTCGCCGTCGACGTCGACCCGACCAAGATCGAGCGGCTCGCTGCCGGCGAAGCCCCCTTCTTCGAACCCGGGCTCCCGGAGATCCTGACCGAGGCGCTCGCCTCCGGCCGGATCCGCTTCACCACCGACATGGCCGAGGTCGCCGGTGCCCGCGTGCACTTCCTCGCCGTCGGCACCCCGCAGAGCCCGACCGGTGCCGCGGACATGACCTACGTGAACGCCGCGGTCGCCGCGCTCACGCCGTACCTGTCCGCCGGCGAGTTCGTCGTCGGCAAGTCGACCGTCCCGGTCGGCACGGCCGCTCGCCTCGCCGCCGAGGTGTCCGAGGCCGTGCCCGGGGCGACGCTCGTCTGGAACCCCGAGTTCCTGCGTGAGGGCTTCGCCGTGCAGGACACCATCAGCCCGGACCGCTTCGTCTACGGTGTGCCGGACGGTGACGCCGGGCAGGCCGCCGTCGACGCCCTCGACGAGGTCTACGCCGAGGCGCTCGCGTCCGGCACCCCCCGGCTCGTCGTGAACCTGCCCACCGCCGAGCTCGTCAAGATCAGCGCGAACGCGTTCCTCGCCACGAAGATCTCGTTCATCAACTCGATGGCCGAGATCGCCGAGGTTGCCGGCGCCGACGTCACCGCGCTCGCCGACGCCATCGGTCACGACGCCCGCATCGGCCGCAAGTTCCTGAACGCCGGCCTCGGCTTCGGCGGCGGCTGCCTGCCCAAGGACATCCGGGCGTTCCAGGCGCGGGCGAACGAGCTCGGCGTCGGGGAGTCCCTGGCGTTCCTGGCCGACGTCGACGCCACGAACCTGCGTCGTCGTGCGCACGTCGTCGAGCTGGCGCAGGAGCTGCTCGGCGGTGTCGTGACCGGCAAGCGCGTCGCGGTCCTCGGTCTGGCCTTCAAGCCGAACTCGGACGACGTCCGTGACTCGCCCGCCCTCGACATCGCCGCACGCCTGCACGAGCTCGGCGCCACGGTGTCGGCCTACGACCCCGAGGCCGTCGTCACCGCGCGTCGCGTGCACCCGCAGCTCGACTTCGTCGAGACGGCGGCGGACACGCTGTCCGGCGCGGACCTGGTCCTCGTGCTGACCGAGTGGACCGAGTTCCGCGAGCTCGACGCGACCACGGTGGCGTCCCTGGTGTCGAGCCCGGTCGTCATCGACGGCCGCAACTGCCTCGACCGCGACGCCTGGACCGCCGCCGGCTTCACGTACCGCGGCATGGGGCGCTAGCCGCGACCGACAGCAGGCCCGGTGCCGGTCCGTGGGACCGGCACCGGGCCTCCTGTGCGTCTGCCGCGTCGTCAGCCGATGGCTGCGCGCAGCACCGCCCGGTAGCGCTCGCCGATGCGCTCGGTGGAGAAGTCCGCCGCCGACACGACGGCCTGCTCCTGGTACCTCGCCCGTGCGGCGTCGTCGGTGAGCACGCGGCACAGGGCGTCGCGGAGGGCGTCGACGTCACCGGGGGCGACGAGGACGCCGGACACGTCGTCGTGCACGACGTCCCGGATGCCCGGCAGGTCGCTCGCGACGATCGCGGCGCCGACGGCAGCGGCCTCGAGCAGGGTGACCGGCAGCCCCTCTTGGTCGCCGTTCGCCGCCGGGATCGACGGCACCGCCACGACGGTGGCCGCAGCCAGGGTCTCGAGCACCTCGGTGCGCCCGCGCTGGCCCAGGAACGTCACCGGCAGTCCGGCGGCCTGTTGCTCGAGCTGCGCCCGGTAGGGGCCGTCCCCGACCACGGTGAGTCGCCACGGCACGTCGTCGCCGAGTCCCCGGAGCGCCTCGATCAGGTTGCCGAAGCCCTTCTTCTCGACGAGCCGGCCGACCGCCACCACGTGGTGCTCCTGCGCGGCGACGCGGGCGCGGGTGGCGCGGGCCGGACCGAGGTCGACGCCCATCGGGATGAGGGTGGAGCGCGCCTCGGACACGCCCCACTCGGTCAGGCGCTCGCGCATCTCGGAGTTGACGGTGGTGACGTGCGCCGAACGGCCGAAGACCCAGCGCTTCAGGCGGACCAGGGGAGCGGCGCGGAGCGCGTAGATGTCCCCGCCGTGAGTGGTGACGACGATGGGCACGCCCGGGGCCGCCAACGTCGCGACGAGTGCCTGCGGGATCGCCCAGTGCGCGTGGATGACGTCGGGCTTCGCGGAGCGGACCACGCGACGGATCGCGAACCACTGCGCGAGCACCAGGGCCGGCACCTGCACGATGCGCGAGCGGCGTTCCTTGAGGTTGTCGAGGATGGCGCCGTCGGCCAGGTCCTCGAACGCCTTCGGGAAGTACGGGAACCGCCGGACGCCGACGTCGCCGATGCGTTCGGTGGTGGCACCGCCGGGCACCCGCGGGGTGAGCACCATCGTGTCGAACTCGAGGGCCTCTTGGTGGGCGAGGTCGAGCACGAACGCCGGCACACCGTCGTCCGGGCGGGCCGGGAACGTCGATCCGAGGACGAGCAGGCGGGGGCGGGCAGAGGGGGTGGGGCGGGACATCGTGCCTTTCCGGGGGTCGCGGGGGACGGTCCGGTAGGCTCTCCACCCGTGCGCGTTCTGATCCACAATAGCGATTCGCCCCACAACCGCGGGGACCGGGCGATCCTCGCCGGCAACGTCGAGCTCGTCCGCCGACGGTGGCCCGACGCCGAGATCGTCTCGCTGTCGCAGTACCCCGAGCGGGACGCCGCGTGGTTCGGGATCCGGTTCCTGCCGGTGTCGCCGTACAGCACCGGCATCGGCGACCTGTTCGCCCTGCTGCGTGCCGCGCGCAGCGCCGACGTCGTCCTGTGGGGTGGCGGCGAGATCCTCAAGGACTACACGAACAAGCTCGGCCTCGTGTACTGGTTCGGCAAGATGCTGCTCGTCCGTGCGGTCAACAAGAACCTGGTCGGGGCCTTCCAGGGCATCGGTCCGACCACCGCAGGCGTCAGCAAGCGCCTGATCCGCGCCACCGTCGACCTGTGCCGCTCGTTCGCCGTCCGCGACGACGAGTCCCGCGAGAAGCTCCTGGCGTGGGGCGTGACGACGCCGATCGTGTCGTCCTTCGACCCGGCCGTCGTCGGCACCGTCACGGCGCCGGACGCCGGCGTGCTCGAGCGCCTGGAGCGCACCACGGGCCTCACCGCCGAGCGTCTCGACGGTTCGATCGGGTTCGGCGTCCGCCGCTGGTTCCACTACAAGCGCAGCGGCTGGATCCCGTTCCGCTTCCTGCCGAAGCGCTTCCGCCAGACCGGCGTCGACAGCGACCGCCTCGTCACCTACCGCCAGGCCGTCGCGGACCTGGCCGACCGTGTGATCGACCGCTGGGACGCCGACGTCGTGTTCTACCCGATGCACATGGAGGCCTCGGAGGGCGATGCCGCCTTCGCGCGCGAGGTCATCGCCCTCATGCAGCACGGCGACCGCACCCACGTGGTCGAGGCCGACGAGTTCTCGCCCGCCGAGTACGCCGGCCTGATGTCTCGCAGCCGCCTGTTCCTGGCGAGCCGCCTGCACTCCGCCATCGTCGCGACCATCGCGGGCGTCCCGGCCGCCGTGCTCTACTACGTCGACAAGGGCCGACTGTTCTTCGAGCAGATGGGCCAGCAGGAGTTCTCGAAGCCGATCGAGGCCGCGCTCGAACCCACGTTCGTCGACGACGTCACGGCACAGCTCGAGGCACTCGACGCGAACCGCGACGCGGTCCGCGAGCAGCTCGCCGACGGCGTCGCCCGGATGGCGACCGCCCTCGACGCCGACTTCGCCGAGGCCACCCGCCAGACCCGCTGACGTCCGGCGGGGCTACTCCGTCTTCTTGGCGAACGCGCGGAGGTTCGCGCCGTCCGCGCTGCGGTAGACGTCCTGGTCGCCGGGGAGCGTCCCACTGGCCGCCCACTGCCAGAAGCGCCATCCGGTCGACTTCCAGCTGGCCCCGAGGGTCCCGGGGCCGGAGAAGTCCTTGACCGGGTAGATCGCGACGAACAACGGGTTCTTCGAGAACCGGATGCTGTTGTTCGTGCAGCGCTTCCACCAGTCGGTCGTCGTGTAGATCGCCGGGTAGCGGTGCGTCTTCTTGTAGACGGTCGCCGAGAAGTCCGCGATCCACGACCGCATCTGCGGCCAGCTCTTGCCGTAGCAGACGCCCTGGGCCGCGGTGCCGTACTCGATGTCGAGCAGCGGGGGGAGCGTGACGCCGTCGGCCGTCCACTGCCCGCCGTGGGCGAAGAAGTAGTTCGCGGTCGCCGCGCCGCTGGCCTTGCTCGGCTGGGCGTACACGTAGCCGCCGCGGATGAAGCCGGCGTTCTTGGCGTTCCGGTACTGCGACGCGTACGTCGAGCTGACGTACGAGACGCCCTCGGTCGCCTTGATGTAGGCGAAGCGAGCGCCGAGCCCGTAGGCCGCCGTGAAGTCGACGTTCGGCTGCCAGGCGCTGACGTCCATGCCGTTGATCTTGCCCGTCGGGCGCTTCGCCGCGGCGGCGACCTTCGTGTTCGTGCCGAGGGGCGTCGGCCCGACGGGCAGGTCGGCGGCCACCCGGGTCTGCCCGGCGTGTGCTGCGATGCCGGCACCCATCACGTGGTTGCCGCTCGCGTCCATCTCGGCGACGGACGGCCCGGTCGTGGTCGTGCTCCCGGTCGCCGTCGTGCCCGCGCTGGTGCCGGCGCTCGGGCTGGTCGAGGCCGTCGCGGTGCCTGCTGTCTCGGACCACGCCGGACCGGCCACCAGTGTCATCGCCCCGGCCACCACCGTCGCCGTGCCCAGGCCGAGGAGTCTTCTGCTGGATCTGCGCATGCGTTCTCGTCTTCCTCGTCGAGATGCGTGGAGCCCTGTCGCCCACGTCGCGTCCGAGCCATGGTAGCCGCCGAGTCGCGGGGCCTGGCCGCTCAGCGCACGCTGGACTCGCGCACCGGCTGGACGGTCTCGACGGTGGGGATCGGCTCCCGCGAGGCGACCTCGGCGGCGGCGTGACGCTGCCGCTGGTTGAGGAAGTTCCGCTCGACCAGCCACCAGAAGCCGACGCAGAGTGCGATCGTCACGGGCACCACGACGACGACCATGACGAGGAACTGCCACTTCGTCGAGAGCCCCAGGGGCAGCAGGAGCAGGTTGCCGAACGCCAGCAAGGGGCTGTGGAAGAGGTAGACCGAGTACGAGACGAGTCCTGCGAGGACGAACGGCCTCCAGGCGAGGAACCGCGAGAACCAGGTGTGGTGGCCCGTGACGGCGGCCACGCCGAGCCACGTGAGGACAATCCCGGAGAGCACGCCGATGGCGATCTCCGACGGCCAGGTCTGCTGCTGGAAGTACAGACGACGCGAGGCGAACATCAGGACCATCGCCGCGGTCGCCGCGACGACGAGGGTGCCGGTCACCCAGCCGGTCCACCGCGGCGCGAGGAACCGGAGCCGTCCCTCGAGGTGCGCGTCGCGGGCCCGTACGGTGATCGCCGCCGCGAGCATGCCGATGGCGAAGAGTCCCACGAACCACGGGTGCATCGAGGCGTACCGGTTCTCGACGCCCATCCAGAGTCCGGCCGCGACGAGGACCGAGGTCGTCACCCATCCGCCGAGCAGGCGCCACATCGGCAGGATGAGCAGCGCCATGAGGAAGTAGATCTGCCACTCGATCGCGACGCTCCACATCGGCCCGTTGATCTTGCCGATGTACGTCGGGAAGAAGTCGTGCACCAGGAACAGGTGCGTCAGGAACGCGCCCCACCCCATCGGGAGCTTCGTGTCCCACTGCGTGCCGTTCGGGTTGTGCATCACCGGTACGAACAGGACCACCACGGCGAAGAGCACGAGCGCCGCCCAGTAGGGCGGGAGGATCCGTCGGGCACGTCGCCAGATGAACTTCCAGAAGCCGCCGGGCACGCGGTAGCCGTCGGAGCGGGTCATCACCGGCAGCATGAGCACGTAGCCGGACAGCACGATGAACAGTGGGACACCGAGGTAGCCCCACCCGATGATCGGACGCATCCAGGGCATGTCCGTCTTCGCGGCGTCGGTGAGGCCGGTGAACAGGTACGTGTGGTGGAACACGACGGCGAAGGCTGCGAGTCCTCGAAGCCCGTCGAGGTACGTGAACTCGAGTCGGGCGCTCTCCCGTGGCTGGTTGGGCAACGGCATCCTCGTGTCGGTGTTCGGTCGGTCGTGTCGGCGGCAAGTTTCGCACACACCGGAGCGGCTAGCATGACCTGAGCTCAGCAGCACCGGCAGGAGACCCGTTTGTCAGGAACCACCAGCGACGCCCCGGCCCCCGAGGGGAAGCGTCCGCCGTCCTGGCGACGGTTCCTCGTCAAGGCGGTCCCGATCGTCTTCTACGTGCTCCTCGCGGTCTTCCTCCTGCTCTACGTCCGCAGCGTCGACTGGGGCCAGCTCGCCGGCCTGGACTGGCAGTGGTCCTGGGTCGTCGTGGCGACGCTGATCAGCCTCGGGTTCCGCTACTGGGGCGTCGGCATCTGGTTCTACCTGCTGCGACGGCTCGGCGCGACCGGCCTCAAGGGCTCCGGCGTGACGCTCACCTACGTGTACGCCAAGTCCTGGATGGGCCGCTACATCCCCGGGGCCGCGACCTGGATCATCGGCAAGGTCTACTTCGCCTCGAAGCACGGTGTCTCGAAGGCCCGGCTCGGCGTCAGCGGCCTGCTCGAGGGTGCGCTGCAGATCGCCGCCACCCTGGCCCTGGCGCTCGTGCTGCTGCTCATCGACCCCCGCACGCACGCGCTCGACCCGTGGCTCATCGCGCTCATGGTCGCGGCGTTCGTCGGCTGTGTCGTCTGCCTGATCCCGCGGGTCTTCGTCTTCCTGATCGGCATCGCGCTGAAGATCCTGCGCCGCAAGCCGCTCGAGGCCGACGTCCGCCCGAACCTCGGCACGGTGCTCGGCGGCGCCGGGCTGTACGTCGCCGGTGCGATCCTGTCGGGCACCGCGTACTACTTCATCACGCTGGCGGTGTACCCGACGCTCCAGCTCAGTGACGCAGCGTTCGTGATCGGTGCCGCCAGCATGGCCTCGGCGATCAGCATGCTCGCCGTGTTCGCCCCCGGTGGCCTCGGCGTCCGCGAGGGCGTGCAGGCGCTGCTCCTCGCCATCGTGATGCCGGTGCCCATCGCCCTCGTCGTGGTCGTCGTCACCCGCGTCTGGAGCCTGGCGGTCGACGGGCTGTTCCTGC
This sequence comes from Curtobacterium sp. VKM Ac-2887, assembly GCF_015350935.1. NCBI lineage: Bacteria > Bacillati > Actinomycetota > Actinomycetes > Micrococcales > Microbacteriaceae > Curtobacterium > Curtobacterium sp. VKM Ac-2887. Next base: position 122,858 of record NZ_JADKSB010000008.1, read on the forward strand.
TCTGCGCCGCAGCACCGACCTGGTTCCGCCGCGGCCGCCCGACCGACGACCCGTCCGCGGTGGAGGGCAGCGCCCCCGCCGCGTGACGCCAGGTCACGACGCGGGCACGGCCACCCGACGGTCGGCGCGGGCGACCTGAACGACCGACGTGACCAGGCCGACGGCCACCAGCGCGACCACGACCACGAGCACCGCTGGCGGCACCGGCCCGATCTCGGAGTAGCGGAGCAGCCCGCGGCCCGTCACCGGGAACAGGGCGGCGTTCCAGAACCACGCCGACGCCACCGCGAACCCGTACACGCCCACGGCGGGCAGCAGGACGGCCAGGGCCACCGCGACCCACGAGCGTGCGCGTCCGGCGGGTACCAGGCGACGCCAGGCCAGAGCGCTCAGCACGATCAGGCACAGGATCGCGGGGAAGTAGTAGCGGCCCTGGGTGGCGGCGACCTCGGTCGTCCGGAGGTACGCGCCCGCGCTCGTCTCGTTCTGGATGCCGATGAGCAGTGCCGGGAACACCGCCAGGCACAGGGCAACCCGCAGGTCCGGGCCACGCCGGAACGCCCAGCCGACCAGGACGACCAGGACGATGATCGTCAGGACGGCGGTGAGCAGGTCGCCCATGCTCACCTGTGCCCGTGCACCGAAGCTGCCCCAGAACGTGCGTGCCAGGGTTCCCCAACTGACGTCGAGGAAGTGTCCCAGGGTCGGGTGCTCGCCCGGTGGGAAGTCCTTCGGCGGCCGCATGGACGCGTAGCCGTTCGGCTGGATCCGGCCGTAGGCGAACCAGTTGTGGACCCACCACCAGGCGCCGATGCCCCCAGAGACGGCCATCGCGACGACGGTGCGCACCACCCGTTGCCGCAGGGACAGCACCCCGGCACCGGCGAAGAGCACGACGACGGCGACGAACGGCACCGCGGGCAGACCAGTCCCCTTGATCCAGACCAGGGCACCGAGGACCGCCGCCAGGGCGATCGTGGTGCGCCACCGGGTGTCGCCGGTCAACAGCCGGGTGGCGAGCCAGACGACGACGCCGGCGACGAGCAGCACGGGGGCGTCGTTCGAGAACGATGACCCGATGGACGCGAGCTCGGGCGTCGCGAACACCGCGAGCCCGCCGACGAGCGCGGCGCGCGGGGAACGGGTCACCCGGCGGACGGATGCCCACGCGAGCAGGGGGAGTGCGGTGACGGCCAGGACGTCGGCGAGTCGGAGCGCGATGAACGCCCGGTCCCAGCGCAGGTCGCCGAAGTCCACGGCCCGGAGCACGGCGGCACCGGCGAGGTAGGCGGTCGGCGGGTGCTGGGTCATCTGGTTCACGGTCGCGGACGGTCCGGGAGCGTTCTGCAGCAGCTCGCTGACGGTCGACCACTGGCTGGACGGCTTCGTGGCCAGCTCGGTCTTCGCGGCCTCGACGGCGTTCGTGACGTGCAACGCACCGGGGGCGGCCCAGGCGTCGCCGAGTGCGACGTGCACGGCGGCGTCGATGTGGGCGGTCTCGTCCGGAGCCTGGAAGACCGGGACGACCAGCGCCCAGGCGACGAGCCACAGGCCGAAGGTGGCGGTGACGACCGCGATCGCCACACGCTCCCAGGGAGCGGTGCGGGGTGGCGCGGTGGTCGGGGTGCTGTCGCGGGTGCGGGTGGTGGTCTCGTGGGCCGTCACCCGATCGATCCTAGAGCGCGTCCTGACGTGCGACGTCGGCGGCCGCGGGCACCGTGGCGGTGCGTTCGGGGTGGTACACCCACACCTTGTAGAGCCAGAAGCGGAACACCGTGCCGAGCACGAGGCCGACGATGTTCGCGACGTTGTCGGCGAAGACCGAGGTGAGTCCCATCGCGTAGTGGGACACCCCGAGGCACGCGAGCGCGATGACCATGCCGCCGAGCGACACGACGACGAACTCGACGCCCTCCCGCGTCGCGACCGCACGGCGCTGCTCACGGAACGTCCAGTACCGGTTGCCCATCCAGTTCACGAAGATGGCGACCACGGTCGAGATGACCTTCGCCCAGAACGGCCCGGAGTGCACGTCGTCGGGGTTCAGGACGGTGATGCGCAGGACGTTGAACACCGTGGTGTCGACGACGAAGCCGACGGCGCCGACCACGCCGAAGCGTGCCAGCTGGGCAATGAGGCGCCGCACGTGCCCTCCAGGATCCGTAGAGTTGTCGCGGGTCGTGCACAGTGCGACCCGAACAGCGATTGTAGACAACGCGTTCACCCCGGTCGGTGTGAACGCCGGAAGGATCACACAGCATGGCGTTGCGCGTCGGGGTCATCGGCGGAGGACAGCTGGCACGGATGATGGTGCCGGCGGCCGTCGAGCTGGGGATCGACATCCGGGTGCTCGCCGAGGGGCCGGGCATGTCGGCCGCGATCGCCGCCACGGCCGAGGGCGACTACCACGACGTCGAGACCGTGCTGGCGTTCGCCCGCGAGGTCGACGTCGTCACGTTCGACCACGAGCACGTGCCGCAGGACGTCCTGCGCGCCCTGGTCGACGCCGGTGTGGCGGTCCGCCCCGGCCCGGGCCCGCTGGCCGTCGCGCAGGACAAGATCACGATGCGCTCGAAGCTCAGCGAACTCGGTCTCCCGGTGCCGGACTGGGCCGCGGTGCACGACCCCGACGAACTCCGAGCGTTCCTCGACGAGCACGGCGGCCGCGCGGTCGTGAAGACGCCCCGCGGTGGCTACGACGGCAAGGGCGTCCGGGTCGTGTCGGACCCCTCGGACGTCGACGACTGGTTCATCGCGGTCGCCGAGGCCGGCGGCGGGCAGGCGCTGCTCGCCGAGGAGCTCGTGCCGTTCACCCGCGAGCTCGCGCAGTCCGTCGCCCGTCGCCCCTCCGGCCAGGTCGTCGCGTGGCCGCTGGTCGAGACCGTGCAGCGCGACGGGGTCTGCGCCGAGGTCATCGCCCCCGCGCCCGACAGCGCCGGACGCATCGCCGACGTGACGGAGTCGATCGCGGTCCGCATCGCCGAGGAGCTCGGGGTCACCGGGGTCCTGGCCGTCGAGTTGTTCCAGACCGCCGACGAGCGCATCCTCATCAACGAACTCGCGATGCGACCGCACAACACCGGCCACTGGACGATCGACGGTGCGACGACGAGCCAGTTCGAGCAGCACCTGCGCGCCGTCCTCGACCTGCCGCTCGGTGCCACCGGGTCGTTCGCCCGGGCCGCCGTGATGGTCAACGTGCTCGGCGGACCGGCCGACGGCGACCTCGCCGCCCGCTACCCGGCCGCGCTCGAAGCGTTCCCCGAGGCGAAGTACCACTTCTACGGCAAGGCACCGCGCCCCGGTCGGAAGATCGGCCACGTCACGGTGATCGGCGACGACGTCGACGACGTCGTCTACCGGGCGCGCGCCGCGGCGGCGCACTTCGACGACTGACACCGGGTCCGTCGACCGGGCGGATGACGGACTGGGCCCACGCCGCCGGTAGCGGAGCGACGCGCAAGCGGTGGTCCGGCCGTGCCGGTGGGGGGAGGCCCGTGGCCACGCCACCACGGGCCTCCCGTCCGTCTGCGGGTCGCGTCCAGGGCGCAGGTGCGTCCCCAGGACTGCCGACACCCGCTCGGGTGGCACCCGCACTGGCGGGTGGTGACCGGCAGCGGCCCGTGTTCCCATGGACCGGTCAGGGGTCGACCGTCCGAGGAGTGTGTCCATGCGCCGCCGTCCGCGCCGTGCTGTCGTCTGCGGCACCGCCGTCGCACTCACCGCCCTCGCCGGCGCGCTGCTGGCGGTGAGCGGCGCGTCCGCTGCCACGTCCGCCCCGACGATCCGGTCCGCATCGGCTGCGTCGCTGTACGGTGCCGGTCCGTACCGGTCACCCACGAGCGAAGCAGCCAAGGCGGCCACCGCGCTCGCCACCGCGGACCCCGCCGGTGCCGCCGCAGCCTCGACGATCGCGCGGTACCCCGTCGCGACCTGGCTCGGCGAGTGGACCCAGGGCGCCCAGTTGACCAAGACGATCAGCGCTGCGGTCACCGGCGCCGACGACTCCGGCACCACCCCGGTGTTCGTGTTGTACGCGATCCCGGACCGGGACTGCGGCGGGTACTCCGCCGGCGGGTTCTCGGAATCCTCCTACGACGCCTGGGTCGACCAGGTGACCGCCGCGCTCACTGGGCACCGCGCCGCCGTGATCGTCGAGCCGGACTCCCTCGCGATGCTCAGCAACGCGAAGTGCAGCACCTCGCTCGACGACCAGCGCTACCGGATCCTCTCCCGCACCGTCGCCGGGCTCACCGCCGCCGGGGTGCCCGCGTACCTGGACGCCGGCAACTCGAACTGGGTGCCGCCGGCGACCATGGCGGCCCGGCTGGACAGCGCGGGCGTGCAGCAGGCCCGCGGGTTCTTCACGAACGTCGCCAACTACTACCCGACCGCCCAGGAGCAGGCCTACGCGCAGAAGGTGTCCGCTGCGACCGGTGGCTCGCACTACGTGATCGACACCTCGCGGAACGGACAGGGCTGGCGCGGGACCTGGTGCAACGGTCCCGGCGCCGGACTCGGCACCTCGCCCCGGGTCGTCGCCGACGGCACCGCACTCGACGCCCTGCTGTGGGTGAAGACCCCCGGCGCGAGCGACGGCACCTGCAACGGCGCCCCGGCCGCGGGCAAGTGGTGGTCCTCCTACGCCCAGGCCCTGGTCGCGAACGCCCGCCTCGGAGTCCCCGCGGCCGACCTCGCTCCGCAGGGATCGCTCGAGGTGGTCGCCGGCACCGGTGGTGGTGTCCGGGTCCGGGGTTGGGCCTTCGACGAGGACGACCCCACCCAGCCCGTCCGGGTCCGCGCCACGGTCGACGGCGTCGCCGCGGGAGCCGTGACCGCCGGACTCCGCCGCAGCGACGTCGACGCGGCCGCTGGTGTCGGGGCGACCCACGGCTTCGAGGCCGTCGTCCCCGCTGCTGCCGGCGCTCGCCGGGTCTGCGTGACCGCGGTCAACATCGGCGCCGGCTCGGACACCACGCTCGGGTGCGCCACCGTCCGCGCCTTCCGGCACGATCCGTACGGCTCCCTCGAGTCGGTGCAGGCGGTGTCCGGCGGTGTGGCCCTGCGCGGCTGGGCGTTCGACGGCGACGCCGTGACGACCGCGACCTCGGTGGTGGTCAGCGTCGACGGACGGCGGGTGCAGTCGTTGTCAGCGGGCCGGACGCGCGCCGACGTCGACCGGACCTGGGGTGCCGGTGCTGCGCACGGGTTCGCCGGTACGGTGTCCGTCACGGCGGGCAAGCACAAGGTCTGCGCGGTCGCCCGGAACGTGGGGCTCGGGGCGGACCGGCTCGTGGGTGCCTGCCGGACGGTGACGGTCGGGCGGCGCTGACGGTGCGGCGCTGACGGTGCGGCGCTGACGGTCCGGCGTGGCGAGGTCGCTCCGTGCGGGATGATGGGCGCATGCCGCGTGATCTCGTCCGCCGGGCCGCTCGCCGACTGCGCCGAGCCGTCATGGGCGCACCCGCCACCGCACCCGCCGCCACCGCACCCGGGCCGCGAGTCGCCGTGCCCGTGCCCACACCGCTGCCGGTCCTGGGCTACGTCGTCGCGGGCGGCGGCGGCGCGCACCCCGCGTCCGCCCACGTGCGGGTCGTCCGGCGGACCGAACACCTGGCCGCGAGCGGGACCGCGGGGGTCCGGCAGGTCGACCCCGGCGCGTTCGTCGACGGGACGGACACGACCCCGTACACCGCGGTCCTCGTCCAGCGGGACAACCTGCCGCGCAACGCGGTGCAGACGTTCCTCGACGTGGCCGCAGCACGGGGGATCCGCGTCGTCGCAGAGGTCGACGACGACTTCTTCACCGACTCCGGACGCGAGCGGTTGTCGCGGGCCGAGTACGACCCGGACCGCCTCGCCTCGATCGATGCACTGGTCCGCGGCGCCGACGTGGTCGTGGTGAGCACGCCGGAACTCGCCGACGTCGTGCGTCCGGTCGCGCGCGAGGTCACGGTGGTACCGAACGCCCTCGACCCCGGACTCTGGACACCCGGATCGACCGAGGACGACGACGAGCGCCCGCACGGCGAGCACCGGGTGCTCTACATGGGCACGCTCACCCACGCGGCCGACCTCGAACTGCTGCGCGACGTCTTCACCGACCTGGCCACCGCCGACGGCACACCGATCCGGCTCGAGGTCATCGGGGTCACCGACGAGGGCGGCGCCGACTGGTTCCGCCGTGTGGAGGTGCCGGACGGCCACTACCCGGCGTTCTCCCGCTGGCTCGTGGCGCACCGCGAGCGTTGGCGGGCCGGCGTCGCGCCCCTCCGCGACGAGGAGTTCAACCGCGCCAAGAGCGACCTGAAGTTCCTGGAGTACACCGCGCTCGGCCTGCCCGCGGTGGTCTCCGACCGGCCTTCGTACGCCGTGGCACGAGCCCACGGCGCCGTCGCGGTGCCGGACGACGTCGGGGCCTGGCGCGATGCGGTGCGCGCCGCCGTCGAGCGCGGGACGGCCGATGACCGGGCCGTCCGGTGGGTCACCGAGGAGCGCACGATCGGCCGCGACGACGACGCCTGGCGCCGCGTGCTGCTCGGCTAGGCTCGTCGCGTGACCGACACCGACGCACCCGTCCAGCCGCTCGTCTCGATCATCATGGGGTCGGACTCCGACTGGCCGACGATGCGTGCCGCGGCCGACATCCTCGCCGAGCTCGGCATCCCGTTCGAGGCGGACGTCGTGTCGGCGCACCGCACGCCCGACAAGATGACCCGGTTCGCCCGCGGCGCCGCCGAGCGTGGCATCCGCGTCGTGATCGCCGGTGCCGGTGGCGCCGCGCACCTGCCGGGCATGGTGGCGTCGATGACCACGCTGCCCGTGATCGGCGTCCCCGTGCAGCTCGCACGGCTCGACGGCCTCGACTCGCTGCTGTCGATCGTGCAGATGCCGGCCGGCATCCCGGTGGCGACGATGGCCATCAACGGTGCCGCGAACGCCGGACTGCTCGCCGCGCGGATCATCGGCACCTCGGAGCCCGCGGTCGCAGCTCGCCTGACCGACTACGCCGACGGCCTCGAGCGACTCGTCGAGGAGAAGGCTGCGCGTCTGCGCGACTCCCTCTAGGGACCCGCACGACGGCGTCTCCGCAGCAGACCGCAGCGACAGACGGCGTCTCCGCAGCACACCAGAGGCTGCTGCGCTCCTCCCCAGAACGGGGGACGCAACACGGTGCTGATCAGCACTTTCTCGGCGTGGACGGAACGTTCTGCAACCCCCGCGTACTGGGGATACGTCGGCGCTGTCAACCCCGCGCGCGGGCTGCACTTCGCAACTACGGTGAACGGCGGGTGGTCGAGATCCGGCCACCCGGCACCCACGGGAACGGGTGCGAACCGTCACGTCAGGGAGTGACAGCTCATGCAGCAACACGCAACCAAGCGGGCCGCGCTCACCGTCGTGCTCCTCGGCGCCGTGCTCGTCGCAGGACCGTTCGGGTCGGGGACCGCAGCGTCCGCCAGCTCGGCACCGACCGCGGACGTCGGGGCGTTCAAGCTCACCTTCCGCGAGAACTTCAACACCCCTGCGGCCGCCAACGGCGTGTTCGCGAAGACCTACGCGAAGTCGTGGCAGCCCTACCCGGACGGCACCGGGGGGATGTACTACTCGGGCGCGCAGATCAGCGCGCACGACGGGTACATGGACGTGAAGCTGGACGGCAAGCACGGCTCCGCCGGGACCTTCGGCACCCCGACCGGGGCATGGGGACACAAGGGCGGGAAGTTCATCGTCCGCGCCAAGGCCCTCGGCGGCAACGGGAACGGCGCGGCCTTCATGCTGTGGCCCTCGTCGGACAAGTGGTCGGACGGCGAGATCGACTACCCCGAGGCGAACTTCGACCAGAAGCCGATGCTGCACCACCACTCGATGACGCCCGGGCAAGAGGCCAACGCGACGAGCATGAGCACCGGCGTCACGTGGCGCTCCTGGCACACCTACTCGATCGACTGGGTGCCGGGGAAGTCCGTCAGCTACCGCCTCGACGGCAAGGTGATCAAGAAGATCACCAAGCACGTGCCGAAGACCGCGCACCGCTACATGTTCCAGGTGGGCAACTGGGGCGCCACCGGGCACCTGTGCATCGACTGGGTCGCCACCTACGCCTACAAGGGCTGACGCCCGAGGCGTCAGAGGTCGGCGTGCAGCTGCCAGGTCTCGGCGGCCGAGTCGCTCCAGTCATACATGCGGGCCCGGTCGGGTCCGGCGACGGCGAGCTGCCCGGCCAGCATGGGGTCGTTGACCACCTGGTAGACCGCCTGCGCGATCCGTTCCGGGTAGGAGTCCCGCGGGCTCCGTGCGACGGTCACGCCGGCGTCCGACGCGACTTCGGCCACGGCGGGGTCGTCGGAGTGGATGACCGGGGTCCCGAAGCTCATCGCCTCGATCACGGGTAGCCCGAACCCCTCGGCGAGGCTCGGGAACACGAACACCGTGGCTCGGTCGTAGACGACGGCGAGGTCGGCGTCGTCGATCCGTCCGAGCACCTTCACCCGGTCGCGGGCGAGCCCGGCGCGTTCGGCGGTGCCGTACACGTCGACGTCGCCCCAGCCGTCCGGGCCGGAGATGACGAGCGGGATGTCGGCGGGGGCGTCGGGGTGCGCGAGCGCCTCGATCAGGGACCCGAGCGCCTTGCGCGGTTCGAGCGTGCCGACGGCCAGTACGTAGCGGTCCGGCAGGCCGAGACGCTCGGCGCGCAGGTCGGCGTCGACGGGCAGCCGCAGCCGACCGCTCGGGGCGCCGCCGATGACCCGGAGTCGGTCGTCGAACCGGTGGATCTCGTTCAGCGCGCTCGCGACCGCGTGGGTGGGCACGACGACGGCATCGGCGTGCTTCCACGCGCGCTTCACCATCGCCTTGTGGAAGTGGACGCCGCGGGGCGTCAGGGTCTCGGGGTTCGTCCACGGCACGGTGTCGTGCACGGTGACGACGGTCTGCCGGCCCGGGTCCTGGAAGCGGTCGTGCTTGACCAGGGGAGCGAGGACGCTCGGCGCGTGCACCATGCCCTTCGCGATGCCACCGACGAAGCCGCCCTGCCACGCGAGCGAGAGTTCACGGCGGGCCAGCGGCAGACGCTGCAGGTCGGACAGACCGGGCAGCAGCGTGCGCAGGTGGGCCATCTCGTCGGAGCCGACCGCCGACACGACCCCGGCCACGTCGCAGCCGGTCGGCGCGTTGGCGACGAGGTGCCGGGCGAGCTCTTCGGCGTACCGCCCGATGCCGCCCGGAACGGGGGCGACGACCTGGTCGACGAGGACGTGGAGGGTGGTCATGGTGCTGGTCTCCTCGTCGTGGTGATGGGGCCGAGGACCGGCCCGGCGCCCGGCTGCCCGACCCTACCAGGGCGGGCGGGCCGGCCCCTGAGCGCCGCCGGCGGGGTGCGGCAGGGGACCGAGACGGGAGGCCCGGATCACGTCCGCGACGCGGCGGACGTGATCCGGGCCTCCCGGCCGACTGCCGTGCCTACGCCGTCAACGCTCCTGCGGCCACCGCGGCGCGCAGCGCCTCACGCCAGTCGCGCATCGGCGCGAGGCCGGCGCGCGACCAGCCGTCGTGTCCGAGCACGCTGTACGCCGGGCGCGGCGCCGGACGGACGAACGCCGCGCTGTCCGTCGGCAGGACGCGCTCGGGGTCGAGCCCGAGCTCGGAGTAGATGGCGCGGGTGAAGTCGAACCACGACCCCTGCCCGGCGTTCGTGCCGTGGTAGACGCCAGCGGGGGCGTCCCCGTCGACGAGCTCGACGATCCGCGCGGCGAGGTCGCCGGTCCACGTCGGCTGACCGACCTGGTCGGTGACGACGCTCACGGTGTCGTGCGAGCCGGCCAGCCGGAGCATCGTCGCGGCGAAGTTCGGCCCGTGCGCACCGTAGATCCAGGCGGTGCGGACGACGTACGACGTGTCCGGAGCGATCTCGCGCACGAACGCCTCGCCCGCGGCCTTGGTGCGGCCGTAGGCGTTGATCGGGTCGGTCGGCGCGTCCTCGGCGTACGGGGCGGTGCCGTTGCCGTCGAAGACGTAGTCCGTCGACACCGTGACGAGCTTCGCACCGTGGCGGACCGCGGCCTCGGCCAGGAGCTTCGGGCCGGTCGCGTTGACGGCGAAGGCGTCGTCCTCGTGGTCCTCGGCGTCGTCGACCTTCGTGTACGCGGCGGAGTTGATCACGACGTCGTGCCCGGCGACGGCGGCGTCCACCGCGGCCGGGTCGGTGATGTCGAGCTCGGCGCGCGAGCGTGCCGTGACGTCGCGGCCGGCGAGCGCGGCCTGGAGGTCACGGCCGAGCATGCCGGCGGCGCCGGTGATGAGGTACCTGGTCATGCGATCGCTGCGCGCTCCTTGAGCGGCTCCCACCACGAACGGTTGTCGCGGTACCACTGCACGACGTCGGCCAGGCCCTGCTCGAAGGGGACCTGCGGCTCGTAGCCGAGCTCGGCCTGGATCTTCGAGATGTCGACCGAGTAGCGCAGGTCGTGCCCGAGCCGGTCGGCGACGCGGTCGACGTACGACCAGTCCTTGCCGGTGGCGTCGAGCAGCAGCTGCGTGAGCTCCTTGTTGGTGAGCTCGGTGCCGCCACCGATGTTGTAGATCTCGCCGGCGCGGCCGCGGGTCAGGACCATCGCGATGCCGCGGGTGTGGTCGTCGACGTGCAGCCAGTCGCGGATGTTGTTGCCCTCGCCGTAGAGCGGGACGTGCACGTCGTCGATGAGGTTCGTGACGAACAGCGGGATGACCTTCTCGGGGAAGTGGTACGGCCCGTAGTTGTTCGAGCACCGCGTGATCGACAGGTTCAGCCCGTGGGTGCGGTGGTAGCTGCGGGCGAGCAGGTCGCTGCCGGCCTTCGACGCCGAGTACGGCGAGTTCGGTTCGAGCGGGCGCTCCTCGTCCCACGAACCCTCGCTGATGGAGCCGTAGACCTCGTCGGTGGAGACGTGCACGAAGCGCTCGGTGCCGTGGCGGAGCGCGGCGTCGAGCAGACGCTGGGTACCGACGACGTTCGTCTCGACGAAGATGCCGGAGTCGCGGACCGATCGGTCGACGTGGGACTCGGCGGCGAAGTGCACGATCGCGTCGACCGTGGGGACGACCTCGTCGAGCTTCGCGGCGTCGCGGATGTCGCCGTGCACGAAGGTGTAGCGGGGGGAGTCCGCGACCGGGGCGAGGTTCGCCTCGTTGCCGGAGTAGGTGAGGGCGTCGTAGACGACGACCTCGGCGCCCTCCAGGCCGGGGTAGGCGTCCTGCAGGGTGCGACGGACGAAGTTCGAGCCGATGAATCCGGCTCCGCCGGTGACGAGGATCTTCACGTGGTCTGGTTCCTTTGCGTTGCCGTTGGCGTTGGATCGACTGCTGATTCTAGGGTGTCGGCCGAACGGTCGTCGGGACCGTCCGTCGCGTCGCCGTCGGGACCGGTGACCGGGCCGTCGCCGGGGTCTGCCGGTCGGCGTCGTCGGCGGCGCCGGACGGACACGGACACGAGCACCGAGGCGGCGACGGCCACCAGGATCGCGCCGCCGGAGACCAGGCCGCCGATCGCTGCGCGGGGGACCGCGTAGTGCAGGCGGACGGTGTGCTGGCCCTTCGGCACCCAGACCGCGCCACCGGCGTTGTCCGCCGTGACGAGGTCGCTGGGTTCGCCGTCCACCGTGGCGCTCCAGCCGGGGCGCAGCACCGAGTCGGCCACGACGAGCCAGCCGCCCGCGGACGCGTCGACGTCCGCCACGGTCTCGTTCGTGTCGCCGTCCTGCAGATCGACGGCGGCGTCGCCGCCCCCGGCCGTGTGGTCGGGCGTGCGGTTCAGGACGACCGTGTCGTCGGGCAGTGACGGGTCCGCGAGCGTGCGGATCCGGTCGGCGGCCGTGGTCACGACCTGCTGGTCCGACGCCCACCGCACCCGGTCGAGCGCCGAGTCACGCTCGTAGACGGTGGCGTCGCCCGTGTGCACGACGGACACGCCGTCGCCGGAGACCGGTCGGGTGATGCTCATCACCGCGTGGCCGTCGTCGTCGGTGCCGATCGGCACGAGCTTCGACTGCCCAGTGATCGTGATGCGGACGTGCCACTTCGTGTCCGCGGGGATGTCCGAGCCGGGCAGGGCGATGTTCCGTCCGCCGCCGAGCGCCGGCACCCAGCTCTCGGTCTTCGCCAGCGTCTTGCCGGTGCCGTCGGCGATCACCGCGACCGTCATGGTCATGCCGCCCTTCGACGTCGTCAGCGCCGGGGGGCCGGTGATCGTGATGCCGTTGAGCGGTCCGCTGTTCGTCGCCGAGTCGACCGACGGGTTGTCCGCGGTGAGGTCGGACCACTTCGTCTGGGAGTCGCCGTCCTCGGTGGTCCCGGCGAGCGGTGCCGAGGGGTCGGCGACGAGGTACTTCGTCGCGACGCGGTCGAGGATCGGCGACTCGACGAGGGACGGGATCAGGTTGGGCGAGAAGCTCAGGTACGTGGCGGTGGGGTACGTGTCCGGGTCGAGCGACCGCATGAGCTGCTTCCACTCCTTGGTCTGGAACGCGTGCCCCGTGACCGAGCGGATCCCGTAGTACGTGGCCGAGCCGGGCAGCGTGGCACTGCCGGTGGTGGCGTAGCGCTCCTGGTCGGAGACGTTCTGCTGCAGGTACGCGAGCGCCGGCGTCGTCGGGTAGAAGGTCGAGAGCGACGCGATCGGCCACCACTTCTGCGTGGCCGAGATCGCGGGGACGACGACCATCGCGGCGATCGCCACGGCCACCAGGACGTGGACCACGCGCGACCGGAAGAACCAGGCGAGCAGCACGGCGACACCCACGGCGGCGCCGATGATGCCGACCGTCAGGGCCTCGACCTTGGTCTGGTGGACGTACTCGGTCGGGACCGCCTCGAGCGCGAGCATCGTCTGCAGCCCGATGGACAGCGTGAACAGCACGACGAGGACGATCGCGACGATCCGGCCGGTCCGGCGGAGCGGGCTCGCGGCACGGAAGCGGGCGAGTTCGTCACGCAGGGTCTCCGGCTCGACGACGCGACCGAAGCCGATGCCGGCGAGTGCCGCTGCGAAGAACCCGACGACCACGCGGGCGCGACCGATCGGGTTGCTGTCGAAGACGGGGAGTTCCCGGGCCGCGGCGAGGATCGGGCCGCCGAGGAACACGAGCACGACGCTGAAGGCCAGCATCGCGGCGACGATCGTCAGGACACCACGGGTGCGACGGCGGGCGAGGACGCCTCGGTCGGCCGACAGCTGGCTCGTGGCCGGACGGATGAGCACCGCGGCGGCGATGAGCACGACCGCGGCGATGCCGATGTAGGAGTACTCCTCGACCGGGTTGCGGTTGCTCCACGCGGCACCGGAGCTGCCGAGGAACGAGACGTCGGGGATCCACGACGTGACCATCGGCCGCGACCCGAGTCCGCTCCCGCCGTGCTGTCCACGGCCGCCGAAGTCGACGACGTTCGAGGCGCTGATCGCGAAGGGCAGGAGTTGCCACGCCGAGAGCAGCAGGCCGAAGACGATGCCGCCCACGGCGATCAGTCCGCTGAGGACCACGCCCCGCAGCGCACGGTGGGCGACGATCGTGCGGGCCAGGAAGAAGATCCCGCCGACGAAGAGGCCGTAGCCGACCACGGCGGGGAAGCCGCCGAGCAGCATCGAGGCCACGACGGCCCCGACGCCGATGACGTCGCGCGCCCGGAGCTCGACCGCGGCACGGTCGATGGCCCAGAAGAGCAGGGGGATGAACGCGGCGACGCGGGTCTGCGGCCAGTTCGACCACGCCACCATGAAGCCAGACGAGGCGAAGACCAGCGAGGCGATCGGCCAGGCGGCTCGTGGGACGCTCCACCGGCGCAGCAGGAGCGACATGCCGACGGTGACGGCCACGATCTCGAGCAGCTTCACCGCACCCGGCGCGTAGCTGAACGGCAGGATCCACCACGGCAGCGACAACGGCGACCACGCGCCGGAGTTCGGCACCCCGCCGAGTTCAACGCCACCGGCGACGAACGGGTTCCACGCGGCGAACACGCCCTCGTGTGCGCTCCGCACCAGCAGCGTGGTCTGCGGGAACACGCTGTCCAGCGTGTCGCTCGTCAGGATGTTGGTCGACCCCGTGGTGGTCTCGAAGGACTCACCCCACGGCGTGTACCGGTTGAGCAGGCCGGTGTTCAGGAAGGTGCCGTGGCCGATGAGCGCGGGCCCGATCGTGAACACCACGAACGCCACCAGTGCTGCCCATGCGACGATCTCCACCCATCCCTGGGGACGGCGGAGCCAGAGCGCGAAGCGGGTCCGTCGGTCGAGGCGGTCCGCCACGCGCTCAGTCGCCATACCGCTGCAGCTTCTGCAGGTCGAGCTGTTCCTCGGCCAGGGTGCGGTTCAGTCGCGTCAGGTCGGCGACGACCCCGATCACGACCGCCAACAGGGCGGTGATGAGCAGGACCACGCCGAGGATGATCGACTGCAGGTGGTTCCCGCCCGTGTGCATGGCGAGGAGCACCAGGTAGCGGACGAGCGGCCAGGCGCCGAGCGCACCGAGGATCGCGGCGACCCAGGCGAACAGCGCCATCGGGCGGTACATCAGGTACACGCGGGCGATGGCGGACCCGGACTGGAACATGTGCTGCCAGATGTTGCTGAACAGCCGCGACTCGCGGGTCTTCGGGTTCGTCGTGATCGGGATCGAGGCGATCGCCAGACGCTTGTACCCGGCCTGCACGATGGTCTCCATGCAGTAGCTGAAGCGCGTCACGATGTTCAGACGGATGAGCGAGTACTTGGAGTACGCACGGAAGCCGCTCGCCGCGTCGGGCAGGTCGAGTCCGGCTGCGCGCGACGCCACCCAGGAGCCGAAGCGCTGCATGAGCTTCTTGAACCCGGAGAAGTGCTCGATCGTGCGCGTCTGGCGGTCGCCGATGACGATCTCGGCTTCCTGGCGGAGGATCGGCTGCACGAGCTCGGCGATCTGCGCCTGGGGGTACTGGTTGTCGCCGTCGGTGTTCACGACGATGTCGGCGCCGTGGAGCAGGGCGTAGTCCACCCCGTCGCGGAACGACCGGGCGAGACCCATGTTCGTGGTGTGGTGCACGAAGTGCCGCACACCGTGCTCCTTCGCCACCTCGACGGTGCGGTCCGTGCTGCCGTCGTTGATGACGAGGACCTCGATCTCGTCGATGCCGTCGATCTGCCGTGGGATGGAGTCGAGGACGCTCGCGAGGGTGTTCTCCTCGTTGAGGCAGGGGATCTGGATGAAGAGCTTCACGGGTACGCAGTGTCTCGTTTCTGGGTTCCGGCAGGTGCGCGAGGCCAGGACAGCCTATGCGACCGCAGGGATCGGTGCAGGTCCGGCCTGCCGCCGGTGGGCGTCCGGGCGGCTTGGTAGGGTGCAGCAGTGCAGATCCGCGAACTCAAGATCCCCGGCGCGTGGGAGTTCACGCCCGTCCAGCACGGCGACGCACGAGGAGCCTTCCTCGAGGCGTACCGCGCCGACGTCCTCGAAGAGACGGTCGGCCACCCGCTGGACCTCCGCCAGGTGAACATGTCGATCTCGTCGGCCGGCGTCGCCCGCGGGATCCACTACGCCCTCGTCGCCCCGAGCCAGGCGAAGTACGTGACCGCCGTCCGCGGCGCCTTCATCGACTACATCGTCGACATCCGCGTCGGTTCGCCGACGTTCGGGCAGTGGGACTCGGTCCGCATCGACGACGTCGACCGCAAGGCCGTGTACCTGTCCGAGGGCCTCGGTCACGCGATCGTCGCGCTCGAGGACCAGTCGACCGTGAACTACCTGGTCAGCGCGCACTACGACCCCGAGCGCGAGAAGGGGATCACGATCCTCGACCCGACGGTCGGACTCGCGCTGCCGGACGGCATCGGCGACCCGGTGCTGTCCGAGAAGGACACCAGCGCCCCGACGCTCGAAGCGGCCGCGGCCGCCGGTCTGCTGCCGACGTACGAAGAGTGCGTCGCCTACACCGAGTCCCTCCGCACGACAAAGTAACGAAGTAAGGAAGCGATCCCGATGAAGGGCATCATCCTCGCCGGTGGATCCGGCACGCGCCTCTGGCCGATCACCAAGGGCATCAGCAAGCAGCTCATGCCGATCTACGACAAGCCGATGGTCTACTACCCGCTGTCGACGCTCATGATGGCCGGCATCCGCGAAGTGCTCGTCATCACGACGCCGGAGTACAACGAGCAGTTCAAGGCCCTGCTCGGCGACGGCTCCGCCCTCGGCATGGAGATCCAGTACGCCGTGCAGCCCTCCCCGGACGGGCTCGCGCAGGCGTTCGTCATCGGCGAGGACTTCATCGGTGACGACAGCGTCGCCCTCGTCCTCGGCGACAACATCTTCCACGGCACCGGCCTCGGCACGAGCCTGAAGAAGAACACCGAGGTCGCGGGTGCGACGATCTTCGCGTACCACGTGGCCGACCCGAAGGCCTACGGCGTCGTCGAGTTCGACGACGACTTCTCGGCCGTCTCCATCGAGGAGAAGCCGGCCGAGCCGAAGTCGAACTACGCCGTCCCCGGTCTGTACTTCTACGACAACAAGGTCATCGAGATCGCGAAGACGATCGAGCCGAGCGCCCGTGGCGAGCTCGAGATCTCGACGGTCAACGAGCGGTACCTCGAAGCCGGCGAGCTCGGCGTCCAGGTCCTCGACCGCGGCACGGCCTGGCTCGACACCGGCACGTTCGAGTCGATGATGCAGGCGTCCGAGTACGTGAAGGTCATCGAGGACCGTCAGGGCTTCAAGATCGGGTGCATCGAGGAGATCGCCTGGCGCAACGGCTGGATCGACGACGCGCAGCTCGCCGAGCTGGCCGCGCCGCTCGTCAAGGGCGGCTACGGCGTCTACCTGCAGCGTCTGCTCGGCTCCTGACCCGCACGTGACCCCCGGTCCTGGTTGGTTCGGTCGTCGTCGTCGCGGTACGACGGCGGCCGTCCAGCCCGACCAGGTGTCCCATCCCGTGCCCGCACCGGCGGCTGCCGTCGTCCGCGTATCCGGCTTCGACGGCCCGCTGCCGCACCTGGACCGCGACGTCACGGTCCTCATCACGACCCGGTCCGACCGGCACGACGAGGTCGACCGCCTGGTCACCGTCGCCCGTCAGGCCTTCGGCCCCGCTGCCGACGTCCGTGCGGTGAGCTACGTCGCCGACGCTTCGCCGCGTGACCCGTTCGACCGCGGACTGCCGTGGGTGCGCCCGGAACCGGTCGACGGCATCGGCTCGGCGATCAACGCCGGGGTCGCTGCCGGTGTGGGGCGGACGCTGGTGCTGCTCGACACCTCGGTGACGATCGACGCCGAGGGGCTCCTGGCGCTCGCGACGGCCGACTCGGTCGCCCAGGCCCGGGTGCTGCTGCCGGACGGCTCGGTCCGGTCCGGCGCTCGTCTCCTCCGCCCGGGTGCCCTGCCGTGGTCGGGGAGCAGCGCCGACGTCGACACCGTGTTCGCGGTGGACCAGCCGGTGCTCGCGGTGCCGGGCTCGTCCGTGGTGCCGGCACCGTGCCTCCCGGACGAACGCATGACGCTGACGGCCTGGACCCGCGCGGCCGCGGACGTGCACGGCGGGCCGGTGCGCGTGGTCGCGGCGGCGAGCCGTTCGGTGGAGCCCGGTCGCACGGTCGACGCCGCGACCGTCGACGCGTTCAGCGTGTGGCGCGACCGCGCGCCGGAGGCAGGGCGCGTCGTGGCCGGGCCGCCGCTGCCGCCGTGGGGGGCACGCCCCGTGTCGCCGACGACTCGATCGGCCGGCGACACCGAGGCCCTCGTCTGGTCGCTGAAGATCGCCGCGCCGGCCGGACCCGGGGGCGACGGCTGGGGCGACGTGCACTTCGCGGCCGAGCTGGCGGGTGCGCTCGAACGGCTCGGACAGCGTGTCCGGATCGACCGGCGCGACGCGCACGTGCGGGACGACGACGCCGCGGACGACGTGACCCTGGTGATCCGTGGGCTCGACCGCGTGCCGCCGAACCCCGCGTCGGTCAACCTGCTCTGGGTGATCAGCCACCCCGACGACGTGGCGGACACCGAGTTGCGGTCGTTCGACCGTGTGTTCGCGGCCGGCCCCGCGTGGGCGGCGGCGGCGTCCGCACGCTCCGGTGTGCCGGTCGCCCCGTTGCTGCAGGCGACGGACCCAGCCGTGTTCCGACCGGTCCCTGCGCAGGGTCCTGACGCTGGTCGCGTCGTGTTCGTCGGGTCGACCCGCGGTGTGGTCCGGCCCCTCGTGGCGGACGCCGTGGCGCTCGGCGCGGACCTCCGCGTGCACGGCCCGGGATGGGACGGTCTGGTGCCGGCCGGTTCGCTCGGCGAACCGTCACTGGCGCGCAGCGAGGTGGCGACCGCCTACGCCTCGGCGAGGGTGGTGCTCAACGACCACTGGGACGACATGGCGGCCGGCGGGTTCGTGTCCAACCGGGTGTTCGACGTCCTCGCCGCCGGCGGGGTCGTGGTCACCGACCCGGTGGAGGGGATCGCCGACGTCCTCGACGTCCCGACGCTCGCGGTCGCGCGGGGCCGTGGCGACCTGGCGGCGCTGCTCGCGCCGGACCGTGCGTGGCCGTCGGCCGCCGAGCGCGCCCGCGTGGCCGCCCGGGTCGCCGCTGACCACTCGTTCGACGCCCGGGCGCGCGTGCTGCTCGACGCCGCGTCGGCCGGCCTCCGGAAGCTGCGCGGCGCGGACTGATCGTCCGGGAGCACTGCGGGTCAGTCGACGCTCACGCGTTCGCCAAGGACCCGCGCTCGAGCTCGGCGACGAGCTGGTCGGGGTGTGCGAGGTCCATCGCGCGGGTGTTCACGTAGAGCAGGCGGTCGAACTGCACGAGCAGGCGGACGATGACGTCGTGCTCGAGCGCCACGAACGCCGCAGCCCGGTCGGCGTCGTCACCGAGGATGGCCAGCATGCTGTCGTTCAGGTCCTCCGACGCGGCGATCGCGTCGGCGAGCTCGTCGACGTTCTCCGCCGTGATCCGCACCTGCTCGACCGCGGGTCCGGTCTTCCGGAGGAACCCGATGGCCGTGTACGGGACGGCGTGCGCGAACACGTCGCCCGAGTAGAGCTCGTCCGCGTGGATCCGTGTCGAGATGAGGAACTCGCGGCGCAGCACACGCTCGAGCACCCACCGCAGGACGTTCTTGGTGTAGACGGCGACCTGGTACTTCGTGGGGATCCGCGCGTTCACCAGGTTGCGGATGTTGTAGGTGAAGACGTGCAGGGGTCGTGCGTACGGGTGCACGCGGCCGGTGGCGAGTTCGACGAACAGCAGGTCGTCGCCGAGCAGCTTGTAGCCGGCCGCCATCAGGGACATCGAGAGCGTCGTCTTGCCGGTGCCGCCGTACGCGGGCAGCAGGAAGCCCTTCTCGGTCGACGCGACCCCGCCCGCGTGCAGGAGCAGGACGTCCTCTTCGAGGAGCTTCGCGTAGACGATCGGCTCGAGCACCTGCGCCTGCAGGTACACACCGATGGCGTTCATGTAGACGCGGTCGACCGGGTGGTGGCGGAACCAGATCGAGACGTGGTCCGTGTCGATGCCCCGGACGATGTACGAGTAGCGGAACAGGCCCTTGAAGCGATCGGTGCGCACGATGTCGCCGGGCTCCGGCTTCGGTGGCCGCTTGGTGACGTGCACGTCGACGCGGAGCGACGCCGTCGTCGTGGTGCCGTCGTCTGAGATGCGCGCGTACTCGTTGTCGAAGTACCGACGCCAGCCGGCGTGCTCCGAGTGGAGGACGACGTCGAGGATGCCGTAGAAGCGGTAGGTCAGTGCGCTGCTGGAGCGCACGCGGTGCGGGGCCATGGTGTCCTTCCGTTCACGGCCCGTTCATCTTACGGGCGTCCGGCGGTCACTCCGGCGACACCGGGGATGATCACTTCCGTGTCACCCAGCGGGCGCGGACGGACAGGCCCGCGTGCAGGACGGCACGGAGCGGCCAGAGCCACCACGCGCGGTACTTGCGCGACAGGAACCGGTACGCGCTGCGGTGGTGCTCGATCTCCATCCGGCGCCGGTTCGACGACGTCGAGTGCGCCCCGGTGTGCGTGACCACGGCGCTCGGCACGTACACGTTCGCACGACCCGAGCGACCGACGCGCTGGCCCAGGTCGACGTCCTCGAAGTACATGAAGTACGACTCGTCGAAGCCGTCGAGCTGCCGGAACAGGTCGGTGCGGATGAGGAAGCACGCGCCGGACAGCCAACCGGCCTCGCGCTCGACGACCTGCGTGGTCGACCAGTACCGCTGGCTCCACGGGTTCGCCGGCCAGAACCGCGAGAACGCCGCGTGCCCGAGCCCGGTCCGGAGCGACGGCAGCTGGCGGGCGGACGGGTACGTCTCGCCCTGCTCGTCGAGGATCCGCGGTCCGAACGACCCGCCGGACGGCAGCCGGTCGGCGGCGCGCACGAGCTCGTCGACGGAGCCGGGTGCGAGCACGACGTCGGGGTTCGTGACGAGCAGGAACTCGGGGCGGACGTCGGGCAGGACGTCGTCGAGGGCGCTCAGCGCGGCGTCGATGCCCCCGCCGTAGCCGCGGTTGCCCCCGGAGGACACCACGACGGCACCGTAGGACTCGCCGATCGCCCGCAGCGCGTCGATGTCGGTCGAGCCGTTGTCCGCGATCACGACGGCGACGGGCTCCGACGACGCCGCTGCGACGCTCGCCAGGAACGGCCGGATGGTCTCGCCGGTGTTGTAGGTGACCGTCAGCACCGCGACGCGGATCACCGGAGACCCCCGACCGGAGCGACCCCGGCGACGGCCGAGTAGGCCTCGACGTGCACGGCTGCCGTGGCCTCCCACGTGAACGAGGCGGCCCGGGCCAGCGCGGCCGCCCGGTGCGACGCGACGAGCGACGGGTCGTCAAGCAGCCCCGTCATGGCGGACGCCAGTGCGGGGGCGGACGGCTCGGTGTACACGGCTGCGTCACCGCCGACCTCGGGCAGCGACAACCGGCGGGTGGTCAGGACGCACGCGCCGGAGGCCATCGCCTCGACCACCGGCAGGCCGAAGCCCTCGCCGAGGGAGGGGTAGACGACGAACTCCGCGCCGCCGAGGTAGCCCGCCAGGTCCTCGAGGGGAAGGTACCCGGCCTCGATCACGTGGTCGTCGGGCTGCAGGGCGTCGAGCCGGGCGATCGCGGACTCGTCCCAGCCCCGGGCACCGGAGAGCACCAGCCACGGCGTGTCGGTGCCCGCCGCCGTCCGCGCGGAGCGCACCGCGGCGTAGGCGTCGAGCAGTGCGGTGACGTTCTTCCGCGGTTCGATCGTGCCGAGGAACGCGATCCAGGGCGCGCCCTCGGGCAGCGTCGCCGCGATCCGGGCGTCCTCGACCTCGGCAGTGGACGGCTCGTGGAACACAGCACGGTCGACGCCGAGCGGTGCGACCCGGACGTCGGCGCGGATGCCGCTCACCACCCGTGCGGCCTCGGTCGCGGTGGCCGCACTCGGCACGATGACGACCGGGCGGGAGCGCAGGGACCGACGGCTCCACCAGGTGAAGAACGTGCGCTTCAGGCGGGAGTGCCACTCGGGGTTCGAGAAGAACGTGGCGTCGTGCAGCGTGACGACCGATCCGCCGCGCCACGCGAACGGGAACGTGTAGTGCGGGGAGTGCAGCACCCGCGCGCCGAGCCGACGGCCGAGCGCCGGCAGCCCGGTCTGCTCCCACAGGAACCGGAGCGGCACCGAGTCGGTCCAGCCCGGCGCGGTGTGCACGGTCGCGTGCGGCGCGACGGCTGCGAAGTGCGGAGCGTGCACGGGTCGGACCACCAGGTGAACGTCGAGCGCCGGGTCGGTCAGGTGCGACACGACCCCCTCGACGTAACGGCCCACACCACCGAGTTCGCGCGGTACCGCGGTCCCGTCGACGAGGACGGTGAGCTGCGGCACGCGTGGGTCCTTCCGGACGGGGACGCCGTGGTCGGGACCGTCGGCGGGGGAGTGGGAGTGGGAGTGGGCTCGGGAGAGACCAGGATAGCCCTCCGCGCTCATGCGCCCGGGTCCACGCTGCGGCGCGGGACGGACGCGCGCCGCGACTCGCGGAGCCGCCGCGCGAGGTGCGAGGGGAGCGCCCCGACGACGTCCGCGAACGCTGCCAGGACGAGCCGGGCCTCCCGTCGGGTGGAGGCGGACAGCAGCCCGCGCAGGCCGCGGAAGAGGGTGCGGGCACCGGCACGCAGGACGGTGGCCCACGGTGCGTGCCAGAGTGCGACGACCATCCGGTTCCGCGCGTTGCGGAACAGGAACAGGTCGCTCTGCACCCCGGACGACGCCGAGTGGTCGTGCTCGACGACCGCGTCGGCCGCGTGTTCCACGCGCCAGCCGCGTCGGCGGAGTCGCCACGCGAGTTCGGTGTCCTCGTAGTACATGAAGAGCGACTCGTCGAGCAGGCCGACGTCGTCGAGGGCGCTCCGCCGCAGGGCGGAGGCCCCGCCGGAGAACCCGAAGACATCGACGTCGGCGACCCGGTCGACGGGCGCGAACCAGTCGCGGTCCATGCCGTTGCCGGCGCGGTCGACGCGCACACCGGTCGAGTTCAGGCGCACCTCGCCGTCCGCCGACGGCGTCCAGAGGCGGCCGTCGTGGCCCCGCAGCACGCGCTGGCCGGGTGCGGGCGTCGCGTCGACCGGGAGGCCCGTCCAGCGTCCGGCGAGCACGATGCGGCCCGTCACGGCCGCGACCTCGGGCCCCGCCTGCGCCAGGTGGCCGCGGAGCGCCCGGACGAAGCCCGGCGCCGGGACGGCGTCGTTGTTGAGCAGGACGACGACGTCGGCGTCCGCGTGCCGGATGCCGGTGTTCGCGCCGGCCGCGAACCCGCCGTTGTGCTCCCGCGCGATCACGGTGACACCCGGCAGATCGCGACGGAGCTCGGCGATCGAGTCGTCCGACGACCCGTTGTCGACGACGACCACCTGGTCGGCCGCGCCGTCGGCGAGCACGGCGCGGACGGCCGCGGTCGTCAGGTCCGCGCGTTCCCAGTTGACGACGACGACCGCGGTGCGGGACGCATCGTCGACGGGCGTCAGTCGAGCTCCTCGATCGAGGGCTTCGCGTAGACACTGCCGACCGCGTCGCCGAACGAGGGGACCTCGAACGAGTCGCATTCGGGCAGGTCGTGCAGGTGCCGGCCGGCCGAGTCCATCATCGAGACGTTGATGAAGTACTTGCCGGTGCCGAAGTTCGTGTCCGCGATCCGCAGGCGGAGCTTCTTGCGGCCGTGCAGCGGCTCGAGGTGGATGCCCATGATGCCGGTCGTGGTGCCGTAGACGACCTGGCCGGACGTGTTGTTGACCTGGACGGCCGCTTCCCAGTCCTCGACGCCGTCGAGGTGCTCGAACTCCATGTCGACCAGCAGGTCGTCGCCGGGGGTGACCCCGTCGCGCGGTCCCTTGCCGTCGGCGTGCACCGACGCCTGCAGCACGGTGCCGCGACCGACCGCGACGTCGGCGCTGAGCTCCCCGGCACGACGTTCCTCGAGCACGTCGCGGAACAGGCTGACGGCACCGATCGGGTCGCCGTCGTGCAGGACCTTGCCCTTGTTCAGGAGCACGACGCGGTCGCACATGTCCTGCACCTGGCTGAGGGAGTGCGTGACGATGATGATCGTCTTGCCCTGCTCCTGGAACGAGCGGATGCGGTCGAGGCACTTGCGCTGGAACGCCTCGTCGCCGACGGCGAGCACCTCGTCGACCAGCAGGACGTCGGGGTCGGTGTGCACGGCCACCGCGAAGGCGAGTCGCACGTACATGCCGGACGAGTAGAACTTCACCTGGGTGTCGATGAAGTCGCCGATGCCCGAGAACGCCAGGATGTCGTCGAAGCGCTCCTCGGTCTCCTTGCGCGTCAGGCCGAGCAGGCTCGCGTTCAGGAAGACGTTCTCGCGGCCGGACAGGTCCGGGTGGAAGCCGGCGCCGAGCTCGAGCAGGGCTGCCAGGCGCCCGCGGCGCGACACCGTGCCGGAGGTCGGCTGGATGATGCCGCCGATCGCCTTGAGCAGGGTCGACTTGCCGGATCCGTTCTGGCCGATCAGCCCGACGGTGGTGCCGGCCTGGATCGACACGGTGACGTCGTCGAGCGCCCAGAAGTCCTGCCGGTGCTTGCGGCCGGCGCGACCGAGCGTGACGATCCGTTCGCGGATGGTGTTGTCCTTGCGGACGACGAAGCGCTTGCGGACGTGGTCGATGACGATGACGTCGGGGCGCTCGGCGGTGGCGCCGGACGTCGACGGGGCGACGGGGGTGCTGATGGCCATGGTCTAGAGCTCCTGCGCGAAGTTGCCCTGCAGGCGGGAGAAGACCCGCTGCGCGCCGATGAGGCAGAACAGCCCGATCACGAGGGCGATCCCGAGCCGCATCATCAGGTGCGGCGGGTAGTCGACGGGGGTCGGGTGGATCCAGATCGCGTTCTGGAGTCCGAGCACCGACAGGGTGAGCGGGTTGTTGGTGTAGATCGCCAGCAGCCACTGCACCTTCAGCTCGGCGACGACCATCGAGTACGAGTAGACGATCGGCGACGCCCAGAGGAGCACCATGAGCCCGACGTCGATGACGAACTGCACGTCGCGCAAGTACACGTTGAGCGCCGACAGCACGAGACCGATCGCGGCGCCGTAGACCAGGATCACCAGCAGTGACGGGATGAGGTAGATCAACCCCTCGTGCCAGGGGAAGACCCCGAGCACGATCGTCGCGGCGATGAGGATCGCGAACTGGATGAGGAAGTTGACCAGGGCCGCGCCGACGCTGGCGAGGGGGAAGACCTCGCGCGGCACGTAGACCTTCTTGATCAGCCCGCTGTTGCCGACGATCGACCCGGTCGACCCGGCGACGATCTCACTGAAGAGCGTGTAGGCGGTCAGGCCGGTGAAGACGTAGATGGCGAAGTTGTCGATCGCACGGGACGAGCCGAGGATCTTGCCCATCACGAAGTAGTAGATCATCAGCTGGGTCAGCGGGCGCACGAGCGTCCACACGAACCCGAGTGCCGAGTCCTTGTACCGCGCCTTCAGGTCGCGGCGGATGAGCATCCCGAGCATCTCGCGCTGTCCGAAGACGTCGCGGAGTTCTCGCCAGGTACCTCGGAAAGCGCTCGTCGGAGCGCCGATCACGACGAGGGGCTCCTTGGCGAGCGCCGCCATGCGGGCTTGATCGACCATACGTCTCTTCGTTCGGTGGGGGCGGGACCGGAACAGCATACTCACTGGACCGCTGAGGTCGGGGCGCGCACCGCCTGCCGGACGACACCCGTCGTCCGCCCCCGTGCGGGGGTGAAAGTGCGCGACAACAACCCTCAACCTTCACTTTCGGGTTACCGTTGACGCAACCCGGACCCTTGTCAACAACCACAGGACGGCCCGAAAGCATGCAGCTTGTTCCACGGTCGATCGCTGCGCTCGCGGTGGTCGGTGCTCTCAGTCTCTTCACGGCGGGGTGTTCTGCCGGCGACGATCCCGGCCCCTCGTCGAGCCCCTCGCGCACGGTCAGCCCCTCGCCCAGCGCGACGGGTCCGTCGTCCGTCCCCTCGTCGTCCGCGTCCGCGTCCTCGTCCTCGACTGCGGAGCCGTCCGACGACGACGTGCCCACGGCGTTCCCCGGCAGTGGGCAGACCCCCGAACCGGACACCGACCCCTCGGACTTCCCGGCCACGGCACTCGTGACGTTCTCCGGTTGGGACACCGCCAGCAAGACCCTGCAGGCGGGCGGCCTGGTCTCCGGCACGACGGACACCTCCGGCACGTGCACGTTCGTCGCCACCAAGGGCGGCACCACCCGCACACTGACGAGCAAGGCCGAGGCGAGTGCGTCCTCGGTGAACTGCGCGCAGGTGTCGTTCCCCGCGAACCAGGTGTCCACCGGGACCTGGTCCATCACCCTCGAGTACTCGGTCGGGTCGAAGTCGACCACGTCCGAACCGATGACGGCG
This sequence comes from Curtobacterium sp. VKM Ac-2887, assembly GCF_015350935.1. Classification (NCBI taxonomy): domain Bacteria; kingdom Bacillati; phylum Actinomycetota; class Actinomycetes; order Micrococcales; family Microbacteriaceae; genus Curtobacterium; species Curtobacterium sp. VKM Ac-2887. Next base: position 148,743 of record NZ_JADKSB010000008.1, read on the forward strand.
GAGGTGCCGTGATGCGTTCCATCCTGACCGACGGCGATCGACGCCGTCCCCTGCGCTCGGTGCTCGGTATGGTCGCCGCACTCGCCATCGCGGTGAGCGGCCTGACCATCGGCACGATCGTGTCGGAGCGGACCACGACGGAGTCGGCGTCGGCCGCCGTCGCCGCGAACTTCGACCCCGGCAACATCATCAGCGACGCCAACTTCTACAACGGCGGCGCGATGAGCGGGTCGGCGGTGCAGTCGTTCCTGAACAGCGTCGCCCCGAACTGCACGCCGCGGTCCGGTGGCCCCGCCTGCCTGAAGAACTTCACGCAGAACATGAGCGCCATCGGCGCCGTCGCGAACCGGTGCTCGGCGATCCCGGGCGGCAACAAGTCGGCCGCGACGATCATCGCGCAGGTCGGTGCCGCGTGCGGGATCAGCCAGAAGGTGCTGCTCGTGCTGCTGCAGAAGGAGCAGGGCATCGTCGCGACGAGCTCGCCGACGAGCTACATGTACCTGCACGCCACGGGCTTCGCCTGCCCGGACACCGCTCCGTGCGACCCCGCGTACTACGGCTTCGGCCAGCAGGTGTACGCCGCGGCGTTGCAGTTCAAGCGCTACCAGGCCTCGCCGACGTCGTGGGCGTACCAGGCCGGTCGCAACAACGCGATCCTGTACAACCCCAACGCCGCGTGCGGCCGCAAGACGGTCAACATCAAGAACCAGGCGACCGCAGCCCTGTACATCTACACGCCGTACACCCCGAACAGTGCCGCGATGTCGAACCTCTACGGTTCCGGTGACTCCTGCTCGGCCTACGGCAACCGCAACTTCTGGCGCATGTACACCGACTGGTTCGGATCGCCCACGGGCGGGTCGTCGCCGATCGGGAGCGTCGACTCCCAGAGCGGCGCCGCCGGCGGCACCATCACGGTGCGCGGCTGGACGGCCGACCCGGACTCGACCGAGTCGATCAAGGCGCAGTTCTACGTCGACGGCGTCGGCAAGGCGTCGATCCGCGCCGACACCGTCCGCTCCGACCTGGCCTCGTTGCTCGGCGCGAACAACACGGCGCACGGCTTCCAGACGACGCTCTCGGGCATCGCACCCGGCAAGCACAACGTCTGCGTGTTCGGCATCAACGTCGGCGCGGGTGCGAACACGCTGCTCAACTGCGGGGACGTGACCGTGCCCGCCTCGGCCCCGGTCGGCAGCCTCGAGACCGTCACCGGCGGGACCGGCTCCATCGCCGTCAGCGGGTGGGCGCTCGACCGCGACTCGTCCGCAGCCACCGCGTACAAGGTGCAGGTGGACAGCGTCGGCGCGATCGCCGCGACCGCCGACGTCGTGCGCACCGACATCGCCGCGAAGTACCCGGGCGCCAGCTCCACCGTCGGGTTCTCGAAGACGATCCAGGACGTCGCCGCCGGTTCCCGCACGGTGTCGCTCTGGACCCAGGACAAGCCGGGCGCGACCTGGGTCAAGGTCGCCTCGAAGACGGTGACCGTCACCGCGGCGACCGGGGCCTCCGGTGCGGTGAAGGGTGCCTTCGAGTCAGCCACCGGCGGCGTCCGCTCGGTCGCGCTGAAGGGGTGGGCGATCGACCCGGACACGTTCGCACCGGTCAAGTACAAGATCCACGTCGACGGTGTCGGCGCGGCGGCCGGCAGCGCGAGCGCAGCCCGGAGCGACGTGGCGCAGTCGTACCCGAAGTGGGGCTCCGCGCACGGTCTGACGGCCACCCTCAACGACGTCGAGCCGGGTCGGCACACGATCACCGTGTGGTGGCAGGACCTGCCGAGCGGCACCTACGTCAGCGCAGGCTCGAAGACCGTGACGGTGGCCGCCCCGCCGTCGTCCGGCGCGACCGGCAAGACCGGTGCCGTCACCGGCGCGTTCGAGAAGGCGACCGCCGGCCCGAACACCGTCGCGCTCACGGGCTGGGCGATCGACCCGGACCGGTACGACCCGGTCAAGTACAAGATCCACCTCGACGGTGTCGGTGCCGCGGCGGGCAGCGCGAACGCGGCCCGCACGGACATCGGCGCCGCCAAGCCCGGCTGGGGGAACGACGTCGGGCTCGCGGTCACACTGACGGGCGTCAGCGCGGGCAGCCACACGGTCACGGTCTGGTACCAGGACCTGCCCGGCGGCAACTACGTCAGCTTCGGCACCCAGCGGGTGACGGTCCAGGACGCCGTGCCCGCACCGACGGGGAAGACCGGGGCCGTGTACGGCGCCTACGACACGGCGACCGGCGGCAAGGGCACGGTCGCGGTGAAGGGTTGGGCCATCGACCCCGACACGTTCGACCCCGTCCGGTACAAGATCCACGTCGACGGCGTCGGCGCTGCAGCGGGCAGCGCGAACGCGGTCCGCGCCGACGTCGAGAAGGTCCACCCGGGCTGGGGCTCCGACGTCGGACTCGCGGTCACGCTCACCGGCGTGAAGCCGGGCAAGCACGCCGTGCGGGTCTGGTACCAGGAGCTCCCGGGCGGCGTCTACAAGGACTTCGGCACGAAGACGGTCACCGTCTCGTAACGGGCCCACCAGACGGACGGGAGGCTCCCCACCGGCACTGCCCGGTGGGGACCCTCCCGTCCGTCTGCATCGCCGTCTCGGGCGCCCGGCCGGTCCCGTCGCCGGCCCTGGGTCGTCAGGCGCGTCGGCGGCCCGGCGTCGTCAGGCGCGTCGGCGGAGCGCGCGGGCGACGCCGCCGAGGCGGTCGAGGGCCCGGAACTCGGCGGAGTGGGTCAGCGTGTCGTACCGGGTCGCGATCGCGTCCCGTTCCGCCTCGGCGTCGTGCTGCGCCTGTTCGGCGTCCTTGCGTGCACGGTCGAGGACGGCGACCGCCTCTTCCGACACGATGAGTCGCCGGTTGATGTCCTCGACCCCCGCGCGGTGCACGTCGCGCTCCTGCTCGGTCGCACGGAGCAGCTCGCGCTGCTGCGCGGCCCAGCGGAGCAGCGGATCGACGGCGCCGGTCCGTGCCGAGGCGTGCGAGGTCGCCGCGTCGAGCAACGGGCCGACCTGCACGGCGCGGGCTGCGTAGGAGTGCCGTTCCAGCACGACGGCGCCCAGCCGCGCGACCAGGGCGTCCCGTTCGGCGGTCGACATCGCGATCGCACGTTCCAGGGACGGGGCGTCGGTGAAGACGGGGACGTCGGCCAGTCCGAGTTCGTCGAGGCCGAGGGCGCAGGAGGTGACCGGCAGCGCCCCGCACGCCAGTGACTCGTAGAGCCGCGAGTTGAGCGTGCCGAACTCCGCGGCGGGTGCGATGACGTCGTCGACGACGAACGCGGCTGCGCGGTAGACCTCGGGCAGCGCGAAGTACGACACCGCCGGTCGGAGCTCCACACCGGGGGCGGCGTCGACGTGCTCGACGTTCACGGCGAACCAGACGATCGGCTCGGGCGGGGCGACCTGCTGCAGCACGTCCTGCACACCGCGGCGCGCTCCCCAGAAGTTGACCGTCGTGACGGTGCGGCCGGTCCGCGACGGCGTCGTCCCGTCGGCGTCGGTGGTGAAGAGGTCGAGGTCGACGCCGATCGGCACCACCTCGACCGGCACGTCCACCACCCGGGCCAGTTCGTCGCGGGCGATCGTCGACGACGCCCACACCGCGTCGAACTCGGCCAGGTACGGCACCGACGCCCACTGCGCCGTCCAGTTCCGCACCCACGCGACGGTGGCGGTCCTCGCCGGCACGAGACCGGGGACGAACGACTCGATCATGCTGACGAGCACCGTCGTGTCCTCGGGGACGGTCTCGGCCCAGCGCCGGATCGGCCAGACGTCGACGCCCCAGCCCTCGGCCCGGAGCGCCCTGGCCAGACCGAGGGCGACGAACAGGTCGCCCTTGCCCTCGGTCGGGTCGTCGGTCGACACCGCGAAGCGGATCGTGCCCCTGGTCCCCGTCGCGTGGTCGCCGCGGGCGATCTCCTGGTACTCGGCTGCGAGGGGGGACGAGGCGGGGGAGGACGGGATCGCGGGGTGCATCACGGTGCCATTGTGCACGAAGCACACCCGACCTCCGCCGAGCGCCGTGCTGCGCCTTGTAGGGTGTTGTCGGTCGCCGGGCACCCCCGACGTCCGGATCACCGAACCGTGCCGCAGGCGCGGCATCAGCTGGAGGAACTCGTCGTGACAGAGCGCAAGCCAGGAGTCGTTTCCGTCGTCCTCGTGAACTACAAGGGCACCGACGACACCCTGACGAGCATCGCCGAGCTCCGCAAGCAGGACTGGCCGCAGGACCGGCTCGAGGTCATCGTCGTCGACAACGGCTCCGGCGCCGAGCACGTCGGGCGGCTGAAGGCCTCGGACCTCGACTTCACCTTCGTCGACTCCGGCCAGAACCTCGGCTTCACCGGCGGCTGCAACCTGGGCGTCGAGCACTCCTCGGGCGAGATCGTGGCGTTCCTGAACAACGACGCCCGCCCGGACACCGGCTGGGTGCGCGAGGCGATGGCCACGTTCGCGTCCGGCGCCGACATCGGTGCCGTGGCGTCGAAGGTCCTCGACTGGGAGGGCGTGAACATCGACTTCACCGAGGCCGCCATGACCTGGTACGGCATGGGCTACAAGCCGTTCGCCGGGTCGCCGGACACCGGCCGGTGGGAGAGCGAGACCGACGTCCTGTTCGGCACCGGTGCCGCGATGTTCATCCGCGCCGAGCTCTTCGAGCAGCTGGGCGGCTTCGACGACCGCTACTTCATGTTCTACGAGGACGTCGACCTCGGGTGGCGCCTCAACCTGCTCGGCTGGCGTTTCCGGTACCAGCCGAAGTCGGTGGCGTTCCACAAGCACCACGCTTCGATGAACAAGTTCGGCGACTTCCGAGAGACCTACCTGCTCGAGCGCAACGCCCTCTTCACGCTCTACAAGAACCTCGGCGACGAGCAGCTCGCCGCGGCCCTGCCCGGGTCGCTGGCGCTCGCGGTCCGCCGTGCCGTGGGTCGTGGCGAGCTCGACTCCACGTCGCTCGACCTGCGGAACCCCGGCGACGACAGCGTCCCGACCGTCCCGGTCCCGAAGACGAGCTTGGCCGGCGTCTACGGTGTCGACCAGTTCGTCGAGCAGCTGCCGTCGATGACCGAGTCGCGCCGCGAGATCCAGGCGAGCCGGGTCCGCAGCGACCGCGAGCTCCTCCGCCTGTTCGGCAACCGCGACGAGCCCGCGTACCCGATCGAGAACTACCTGGCCGGCTACGACAAGATCGTGCACTCGCTCGGGGTGCTCGAGGTCGGTGCGCGCCGTCGGATCCTCATCGTCACCGGTGACTCCATCGGCGAGAAGATGGCCGGCCCGGCGATCCGCGCGACCCAGATGGCGAAGCAGCTCGCGAACGAGCACGACGTGCGCGTGATCAGCCTCACCCGCTCGACGCAGATCGACCCGTCGTACGACGTCGTCACCGTCCCGCACCGTCACCCGCGCCAGATGGTCGAGCACGAGGCCTGGGCCGACGTGATCATCGTCCAGGGCCACGCGCTGCGCCTGTTCCCCGTCCTCGAGTCGACGCGCAAGATCCTGGTGGTCGACGTGTACGACCCGCTGCACCTCGAGCAGCTCGAGCAGGGCCGCAGCGACGACGTCGACCAGTGGAACCGGCAGATCCTCGACGCCTCGGACACGCTCAACCACCAGCTCGAACTCGGTGACTACTTCATCTGTGCATCCGAGCGGCAGCGCATGTTCTGGCTCGGGCAGCTCGCGGGCTCCGGTCGGGTGAACGCCCGCACGTACTCCCGCGACCCCGACCTCCGGTCGCTCATCGGTGTCGTGCCGTTCGGCCTGTCCTCGACGCCGCCGGTGCACGACCAGCCGCGGGTCAAGGGAGTCGTGCCGGGCATCGGCAAGAACGACAAGCTCGTCGTCTGGGGCGGTGGCATCTACGACTGGTTCGACCCGATCACGCTGGTGCAGGCGATCGGTCAGCTCGCCGAGCGGAAGCCGACCGTCAAGCTCTTCTTCATGGGCGTGCAGCACCCGAACCCGGACGTGCCCGAGATGGACATCGTCGCGAAGGTCCGTGCCGAGGCCGATGCCCTGGGACTCACCGGCAAGAACGTCTTCTTCAACGACGCGTGGATCCCGTACGAGGAACGTGGCGCCTACCTCCTCGAGGCCGACGCCGGCGTCTCGACGCACTACGAGCACCTCGAGACGACGTTCTCCTTCCGCACCCGGATCCTCGACTACCTGTGGGCGCGTCTGCCCATCGTGACGACCGCCGGTGACTCGTTCGGCGACCTCGTCGCCGCCGAGAAGCTCGGCATCGCCGTGCACGAGCAGGACATCGACACCCTCGCTGCCGCGCTCGAGACGGCTCTGTTCGACAAGAAGGCGCGCGCCGAGTTCATCGGCAACGTCGACCGCATCCGCGAGCAGTTCACGTGGGAGAACGTCCTCGCGCCGCTCGTCGAGTTCTGCCGGAACCCCGTCCGCGCCGCCGACAAGTCGGTGCGGGACACGGTGGCCGTGGCCGAGGCACACCAGATGCGGGTGCGGGTGCCGGAGCGCAAGAAGCTCTCGGGCGTCCGGTACGACGTCGGCCGTGCCGTGCACTACTTCCGGACCGAGGGCCCGCGCAGCGTCGCGGGCAAGATCAAGCGGCGCCTGACGAGCCGGTGACGACGACGGACGCCGCGGCCCTCGTCGTCGTGCCGACGTACGACGAGGCCGAGAACATCCGGTCCGTCGTCGCAGCCGTCCTGACGGCCGTGCCCCGCGCACACGTCCTCGTCGTCGACGACGGCAGCCCGGACGGCACGGGGGACATCGTGCGGTCGCTCGCGGCCGACGACCGGCGGGTGCACCTGCTGCAGCGCGCCGGCAAGGCCGGCCTCGGCACCGCCTACGTCGCGGGGTTCCGGTGGGGCCTGGAGCGCGGATACCCCTTGCTCGTCGAGATGGACGCCGACGGGTCGCACCCTGCCGACCGCCTGGCCGCGCTCATCGACGCCGTGGAGTCCGCGGACGACGTCCTGCTCGCGATCGGGTCGAGGTGGGTGCCCGGAGGGACGGTGGTCGACTGGCCGCTCCGCCGCCGGGTGCTGAGCCGCGGCGCCAACGCGTACGCCCGGCTGGTGCTCGGCCTGGACGTCCGTGACATCACCGCGGGGTTCCGCGTCTACCGCTCCCCGGCCATCGCCCGCATGGACCTCGGGTCGATCGACTCGAAGGGGTACTGCTTCCAGGTCGACATGACCCTGCGGGTGGACGCCCTGGGCGGCCGGGTGGTCGAGGTTCCGATCCGGTTCCGCGACCGCATGCACGGGGTCTCGAAGATGAGCCGGTCGATCGTCCTCGAGGCCATGCTCCGTGTCACGCAGTGGGGCCTGCAGCGCCGGCTGGGTCGTCGCACGCGTCCGTGACCACGTGGCGCGTGCGGGCGCTGCGGTTCAGGGGCGCGGCAGGTGCCGGCGCCACGAGCGCCGCCGGGCGGCGATCACGAGCACCGTCACGAAGACCATCAGGCCCGCGCCGTGCAGCAGGTAGCTCTCCGCCGTGCTCGTGACGGCCAGCAGCACCAGTACAGCGGCCGGCCACACGTACGCCACCCCCGGGAACGTCGTCGCGGTCACCCAGGCCCGCGCGAACGCCAGGAGCGCCGTCACGCCGAGGATGATCGTGCCGGCGAGCCCGATCTGCAGCCAGGCGTCGACGAAGGCGTTGAGCCCTGAGGGGAACCGCATCCCCGCCGGGTCGAGCAGGGTCACGTAGGGCACCACGGCTTCGCGCGGCCAGGTGCCGACCCATCCCCAGCCCTGGATCGGGTAGCGCTCGGTGAGCACGCGGATCTGCGACCACAGGTCGATGCGCGTGGCGGTGCCACCGGCGGCGCCGATCTCGGCCAGCAGTCGCCCGCGGGCGAGGACCGCGACGACGAGGGCCAGCAGGACGGCCGCGCCGAGGACACCGTTCACCACCGGGCGCGTCGCGGGTCTGGCGTGCCGGAGTGACCACAGCGCGAGCGCCGTGACGGCCAGGGCGATCATCGCGAGCCCGGTGATGGGGGACTGGACGAGCATCAGGGCGATGACGGCCAGGGCGGTGGAGCCGACGGCCCGCCAGACCGTGACGGAGCGGGTGAGGAACTCGACCACGAAGGTGACGAGCGCCATGGCAGCGATGAAGCCCATGAAGTTGCGGGTGCCGCCGATGCCCTGGATCGGGCCGCCGTAGGCGATGTCGCCGCGGATGCCGAACGCCGGGAACGGGACGTCGAGCACCAGGCCGGAGAGCACCTCGAGGCCGAGGGCGGTCACGAGGAGGATCCGGAACGCATCACCCGAGGCACGGATCACCTGGACCAGGTCGCGCCCGAGCGCCAGGTACAGCCCCAGGCCCATGAAGCACACGGTCGCGACGAGCCCCCGCAGCGCGACCCACGAGTACTCGCTCCAGAGCACGCTCAGCGCGCAGTACCCGACGAACGCCAGCAGGGACAGCGGCAGCACCCCGTGCCACTCGATCCGGTACCGCTGCCCGAGCAGGCTCAGGCCGGCGAGCACGAACAGCGTGACGAGCACCGCCCATGTGCCGGCAGTCCCGACCACGGCCCCGACGGTGGGCTGCCCGAACGCGAACAGCACGATGACCGTCGCGAGCGCCTGGCTGAACCGTCCGCCGGCGGAGAACCCGATCCAGGCGGAGAGGTAGCGGCGCGCGCGCACCCGCTTCGTCAGCCGTCCGTCCGTCACCCCACCATCTTGGTGCACGCACCTCGGTACCGGGCCATCGCGGAGCGTCGATATCGCTGATACGCGATGAACCGGCTACCGTCGACGGACCATGCAGCGCCCCGCGAGTCCGACCCACCGCCGTCTCGACGGCCTCCGCGTGGCCGCCGCCGCGGTCCTGGTCGGCGTCGCCACGACCGCGCTCGCCTGGTGGCGGCTCGGGCCGACGGCCCGCAGTACCGTGTGGGCGGAGGACGGCGGCCTGTTCCTGCGGGAACGCATCGCCCTCGGCCCCGTCGACTCCCTGCTGCACCCCTACGCCGGGTACCTGCACCTCGTGCCCCGGTTGCTCGTCGACGTCGCCTGGGCCCTGCCCGTCCAGGACTACGCCCGGGCACTGTCCGCCGGGGCCTGCGTCGTCGTCGGCGCGGTGAGCGTCACCGTGTTCCTGCTCGCGCGCGACGTCGTGCCGCAGTGGCCGCTCCGGGCCCTGCTCGCCGCGGTGCCGGCCCTGCTCCCGCTCGCGCCCTACGAGATCAGCGGGAACGCCGCGAACCTGCACTGGTACATGCTCTTCGCCGCCCCCTGGCTGTTCGCGTACCGCGCGCGGACGTGGTGGGCGTCCGGGACGGTCGCCGTCCTGACCGCCTTCGCGGTCCTCACCGAGCTGCAGACCGTGCTGTTCCTGCCGCTCCTGCTCCTCGCGTGGTTCCCCCTGCGGAACGGTCCGGGCGACCGGGCGTGGCCACGCGCGGTCCCGGTGACCATCGTCGCCCTGATCGGCGCCGGTGCGCAGGTGGGAACCGCCCTCACCGACCAGCGATCGCAGCCGCCGGGCAGACCGGCGTTCACCGACGTGGTCGCCGGGTGGCTGCTGCAGCCCGTCGCGGGGACCTGGACACCGGACGTCGGTGCTGCCGTCCGCGCCGTCGTGACCCACGGCTGGGGCGTCGTGCTCGTGCCCGTCCTGTTGGTCGCCGCCACGGTGGTGGTCGCGCTCGTCGTCGGGACGTGGCGCGCACGCTGGGTGATCGTCGCGCTCGCCGCGGTGTCCGGCGGCGTGTGGTGGGCTGCGCTGATCGCCAACGGGGGACAGGGCCAGGCGTGGGCGCACCCGATCCCGGCACTCGCAGCGGTCCCGCCGCTGCGCTACGCCGCGGCGTCGGGCATGCTCCTGCTGGCAGCGGTGGTCGTCGCGGCGAGCGTGCTCCTCGATGCACGTCCGGCGCAGCGGGGAGCGCGGCCGACGCGACGTGGGGCGCGGCCGGCAGGCGCCCTCCGCTTCGTCCGCGTGCTGGCGGGCTGGTCCGTGGTCGCCGTCCTGGTCGTCGCGGTGGTGGGCAACCTGGCCCCGGGAGCCACACGGCGCAGCGACGGCCCGGTCTGGGCGACGCAGGTCCCCGGCGCGGTCGCGGCGTGCGCGGGCGACCCGACGCGGGACGTCGAGATCCGGAAGGCGCCGTGGACGGCCAAGGTGCCGTGCTCGAGACTGCTCGAGCGGTGACCGCCCGGTGCGCCCGGGTCAGCGAACGGCCGGCAGCCGCCACTCCCGCCGTGCGGGCGGGGTGCGCGGGCCGTCGCCGGCCGACCGGGGTTCCTCGCTGACCAGGACGATGCGGGACTTGATCGCGATGAGCGCGAACAGGACCCAGTTGCCCTGGTACAGCAACCGCGACTCGGCGACGGACTGCACGAGCAGCGCCACGACGACGAGGAGCGGCAGGAGCGACACCGGGTCGAACGACCTGGGGGACCCTGCGGCGTCGTACCCGATCCTGGTCGCGGACGACCACGACCGGTCGAGTGTCGTCACGACGTAGAGGGCGAACAGGACCAACCCGATGATGCCGGTCTGCATCCACACGTCGAGGTACGCGTCGTGCGCCTGCAGGTACGTCACGCCCTTGCGGTGTGCGAGGTCGGCGAGCGTCGGGATGTCCGGCCACCAGTACCCGATCCACCCCCAGCCGACGACCGGGTGCTGGCCGATCAGTTCGAGCACGCGCTGCCAGATGTCCCCGCGGCCCGTCGCGTCCGCGCCCTTGCCGAGGAGCTCCGACACGGTCCCGCGTGCTGCGAACGCCCCGACGCCGACGACGACGGCACCGACCAGGGCGAGCAGGTAGCGCGGCGTCCGCTGTTCGGTGGGGACGCGACGGATCCAGAGTGCGACGAACAGTGCGGCGGCGACGACGAGCGCGGCGGCGAGGACCGTCGACGAGCGGGTGAGCACCAGGACCCCACCGGCCACGACCAACCAGCCGACGGCGCGGTTCCGGCTCATCCGACCCTCGGCGAACTGCAGGGCGATGGCGATCGCGGCGAGCAGGGTGACCATCGCCAGCAGGTTCGCGTTGCCCGGCAGCCCCTGGATGCGGCCGCCGGTCAGCAGCTCGGCGCGGGAGAAGTAGAAGGCGTCGGGGATGTCCCGGTCGCCGTAGTCGGTCCAGACCGGGACGATCGGGTGCCGGACGACGACGGCCACGACCGCCTCGAACAGCAGCGAGCCCATCAGCACCCAGCGGAACGCGAGGCTCATCGCGTCCAGGATCCGACGCCAGGTCAGGGTCGACGCGATCGCGAACGCCATCGCGGCGCAGATCACCTGCGCGGCGATGCTCGCGAGCGTCGCCGGGCGCCAGTGCGACCAGGCGACGGACACCAGGCACCAGGCGAGGAAGAACCAGAGCGCCCACGGCGTCCGGACCAGCGGTGGCTTCGCCCGGACCAGGATCGTCACGCCCCACGCTGCGACGAGGGCCCAGACCGCCGCGGCCCCGAACCAGGTCAGGGTGTTCGGGAAGGCGTCGCCGGCGAACAGGACGAAGAGGAGCGTCGCACCGAACGCGAACGCCTCGCGCTCGGGTACGGTCCCGCGCGAGAGCGGCCAGGTGTTCGTCACGACGTCAGGGTACGTGGTCATCCGCGTCCGTCCTTGCGGAAGGCAGCGAGCGCGCGGGCGATCTCGTCGCCGAGGTACGGCGCCAGGGTCGTCGCGAAGGTGTTCGTCAGGTGGGTGCGGTCCCGGTGCACGAGCACGCCGCCGATGACCGCCGGGCAGGTGGTGTCGGTGCAGTAGTACTGCGTCAGGTCGATCACCCGCGCCGTGCCGGGCATCCGGGCGGCGGCCTGCTCCGAGCCGTCGAACAGGCCGAGGCCGAACGAGCGGCTCGAGTCGCACGCGCTCGTCGTCGGGCCCGACATCTGGCCGACGCACGCCACCACGTCGGTCCGAGCGGTCGGGTTGTCGCGGAGCGCCAGGACCGGGATGCCGGCGTCGGCCGCCGCCTGCCACGCCGCCACCATGCCGTCGACGACGGTCTCGCTGTCCGACTGCCCGGGCACCGAGGCGACGGGACCGTTGCCGGTCGAGTGCGTGACGATCACGCCGTCCAGGTCGCCGTGCGCGCGCAGGTACGCCATCGCGTTCTGCTTCCAGGCGGTGCAGTCGTCGACCTGCTTCTCCGTGTTCGCCTTCTGCACCGCGGTGGTGAGGTAGCAGCTCTGGTGCCCGGCGACGTCGATGCGCCAGTTGTTCGCCTTCGCGATCGCCTCGTAGGTGTCCACGAAGACGTTGTTGTGCGAGTCGCCGATCGCGATGAGGTGCTCCGTGTACCCGGTCTTCGGGCCGAGTTCGCAGACGTTGAACGCACTCGAGTCGTTCGACCAGCACGCTCCGCGGTTCGAGTCGTCGTCGAGCGCGTTCGCGGCCGCGGGTACTCGCACGTCCGCCAGGGCGGGGTTCACGCACGGGTCGGACGACGAGATCAGTGCGGCGGCACCGAAGCAGCGCACGTCGCCGGTGCTCAGGCGCTGCTGGAACTCGGCCGCCTGCACCTGCTGGACGTGCAGCGCCGTCAGCGAGGCGGCCCCGAGGGCCACGACGAGCACGGTGCTCAGGGCGCCGTAGAGCGCGACCCGGCGCGGCCGCAGCGCGCGCACCCATCCGGAGAACCGGAGCGGCTCCTCGATGCACAGCGTGGTGACCGAGCCGACGAGCACGGCGCCGACGAGGATCGCGACCTTGTCCTTGGTCGTGAGCTCGTGGCGGAGCACGATCGGCAGGATGACGACGGCAGGCCAGTGCCACAGGTAGACGGCGTACGAGATCCGGCCCAGGAACCCGACGGGGGTGATCCTGCCGATGCGCTGCAGCCCCGAGTGCGCGCCGAACAGCACGACGAGCGTCGCCGACACGACCGGCAGCGCGGCGGCGATGCCGGGGAAGGGCGTGGACCCGGTGATCAGCACGAGCGACGCGACGAGCCCGGCCGCGCCGACCCACGCCCCCACAACCCGCACCGACCGAGCCGGTCCGGTGCGCGGCGCCGCCAGCGGGATGGTCGCCGCGAGCCCGCCGAGCGCGAACTCCCACGCCCGGGTCGCCGTCGAGAAGTACGCGACGCCCGAGGCGGTGTGGGTCTGGACGATGCTCCACGCCAGGGACAGGACCACGACGGCGCCGAGGAGCACCTGCGCGACGACGGCGGGGGAGACGCCGTCCCGACGTGCACGCCGAGCGACCCACAACGCGAGGAGCAGCAGGAGCGGGAGGGCGATGTAGAACTGCTCCTCGACCGACAGCGACCAGAAGTGCTGGAAGGGCGACGCCTGGTTGCCCTGCGCCAGGTAGTCGACCGAGTCGGCGGCCAGCTGCCAGTTCTGCACGTAGACCGTCGACGCGATGAGCTCACGGCCGTACTGGCCCCACAGCGCGCTCGGGACCCACACCAGCACGGCGGTCCCCGTCGCGGCGATCGTGAGGAAGGCCCCGGGGAGCAGCCGCTTCGCCCGCCGCGACCAGAACCCGGCGAGCCCGATCCGGCCGGTGGTGGTCAGCTCACGGAGCAGGTGTCCGGTGATCAGGAAGCCCGAGATCACGAAGAACACGTCGACGCCGACGAAGCCGCCCGGCAGCCGGTCGGGCCACAGGTGGTAGAGCACGACGGCGAGGACCGCGAACGCACGGAGCCCCTGGATGTCCCACCGCGTGGGGTCGGCCGTGCGGCGGGGGGAGGAACGCAGGGACCCTCGGGGCGGTGACTCCACCGTGCTTGCAGACATCGCGGAGATTCTAGTGTCGCGGGCCGCGCCGGTAGGCTCTCGCCCATGTTCCTCGGCATCACGAACACCCCCCGCGACTACGCCTGGGGGTCGGTCACCGCGATCCCGGAGCTCCTCGGTCGCACCGTCACCGGCGCCCCGCAGGCAGAGCTCTGGCTCGGCGCGCACCCGGGCAGCCCGAGCGTGGTCGTCAACCCGGCGATGGTCGGCGGTGCCGACACGCTGCTCGACTGGATCGCCGCCGAGCCGCAGGACGCCCTGGGCGGCGACCGCACCGGCCTGCCGTTCCTGCTGAAGGTGCTCGCAGCGGCGGCGCCCCTGTCGCTGCAGGCGCACCCGACACCGGAGCAGGCCGAGGCCGGCTTCGCGCGCGAGGAGCGCGAGGGCATCGCGATCGACGACCCGGCGCGCAACTACAAGGACCCCTTCCCGAAGCCCGAGCTCGTCGTCGCCCTGAGCGAGCGGTTCGAGGCCCTGAGCGGCTTCCGCCCGGTGGAGGACACCCTGGCCGAGGTGCGCGTGCTCGACGCCGGCAGCGGTCGGCTCGGCCCGCTCGAGGTGCACCTGCAGCACGGGCTCGAGGACACCGTCCGGTGGCTCGAGACGGCCGACGAGTCCGCGCTCGCCGTCGTGCAGGCCGCGAGCGACCTCGCCCTCGCCCTCGACGACGACGTCCTCACCCCGAACACGGCGACGGTCCGCGACCTGGCGACGAGCTGGCCGGGCGACCCCGGCATCGTCGTCTCCCTGCTCATGCACCGGGTGACGCTCACCGTGGGGCAGGCGATGTACCTGCCCGCCGGCAACATCCACGCCTACCTGGACGGCCTCGGCATCGAGCTGATGGCGCCGTCCGACAACGTGCTGCGCGGGGGACTGACGCCGAAGCACGTCGACGTGCCCGAACTCCTGCACGTGCTCGACTTCACGGCGTACCCGGCACCGGTCCTCGAGCCCGAGCGCCTGGCTCCCGGCGTGGACCGCTTCGCGCCGGAGGGCGTCGGGTTCGCGCTGCTGCGGGTCGACGGGGACGGACGACCGGTCGGACTGAGCACCGGCGGCGTGGCCCCGCTGACCGGACCGTCGATCGCGATCTGCACCGAGGGCGTCGTGACGCTCGTCGGCGCGACGTCCGCCACGCTGCTCCGCAAGGGCGAGTCCTGCTTCATCACGCCGGACGAGGGTGACGTCACGGTGGAGGCCGACTCGTCGAACGGCGTGACGTCCACGGTGTTCATCGCCACCGGTCGGTAGTCCGCAGTGACCCGGGCACCGGACCCCGGGCAGCACCGGACCGGCGCGGAGCCGCACGCCCTGGCGCGGTCCCGCACGCCCTGGCGCGGTCCCGCACGCTGCCACCGGGGCGCCGCGTCCGTCCGCTAGCGTGGCGACCATGAGTTGGCTGGTCACCGGCGGTGCCGGGTACATCGGGTCCCACGTCGTCCGAGCACTGCGCTCGGCCGGCATCGACACGGTCGCGTTCGACGACCTCTCGAGCGGCTTCCGCGCGTTCGTGCCGGACGACGTGCCGTTCGTCGAGGGCACGATCCTCGACGGCGAGCTCGTCGCCCGCACCCTGCGCGAGCACGACGTCACCGGCGTGGTGCACGTCGCGGGCTTCAAGTACGCCGGCGTCTCGGTCGAGCGTCCGCTGCACACCTACGAGCAGAACGTGACCGGGATGGCCACGCTGCTCCGCGCGATGGCCGAGAACGGCGTCACGAAGGCGGTCTTCTCCTCGAGCGCCGCGGTGTACGGCACCCCGGACGTCGACGTCGTCGTGGAGTCGACCCCGAAGGCGCCCGAATCGCCGTACGGCGAGTCGAAGCTCATCGGCGAGTGGCTGCTGCGCGACATGGAGGTCGCCGCCGGCTTCACGACGACCTCGCTCCGCTACTTCAACGTCGTCGGGTCCGGCGAGCCCGACCTGTACGACGCCAGCCCGCACAACCTGTTCCCGCTCGTGTTCGACGCACTGCTGGCCGGCCGTACGCCCCGCATCAACGGCGACGACTACGCCACCGAGGACGGCACCTGCGTCCGCGACTACATCCACGTCGCCGACCTCGCGCACTCGCACGCCGTCGCGGCGCAGAAGCTCGAGGCGGGAGAGCCGCTCGAGCAGGCGTACAACCTCGGCAGCGGCGACGGTGTGAGCGTCCGGCAGATCATGGACGCCATGGCGAAGGGCACCGGGATCGCCTTCGAGCCGGAGATCGCTCCCCGCCGGCCCGGTGACCCGGCGCGCATCGTGGCCACCGGCGAGGCCGCGACGCGCGACCTGGACTGGGCGATGCGCCACACCCTGGACGAGATGGTCACGAGTGCGTGGGAGGCCCGCCGCAGCGCCTCCTAGTGGCTGAGGACGTGTCAGTTGTCCCCCGAAACCCCGACAGACCGGGTGCGACACGCCCAGACGGGGGACATGACACGCCGAAGCGGTCGGTGCCTTCTATGATCCGCGACTTGACTCAGGCGAATGACACCGCTGTAATTACAGGCAACGACTTCAATCGTTGTGGTCCCGTTATCGAGACGTCAGGGGTGATCAGGGTGAACAGTTCCGACTTCCACGCCGGAGTTCCGGAGGACTGGCACGTCGACCCCGTGGCGCTCGGCGTCCCGGGTGTCCGACGGCCGGAGACGGACGACGAGGAGAACCCGCTCGCGTGGCAGGTCGACTCGCTGTGCGCGCAGACCGACCCGGAGGCGTTCTTCCCCGAGAAGGGCGGCTCCACGCGCGAAGCGAAGAAGATCTGCACCTCGTGCGAGGTGCGGGCGCACTGCCTCGAGTACGCGCTCGAGAACGACGAGCGCTTCGGCATCTGGGGCGGCCTGTCCGAGCGCGAGCGCCGCAAGCTCAGGAAGCGTGCCTAGGCACACACCACTTTCCTGGAGGCACGGATCGCCTCCGACGCGCACCGCGCGTTGATGGCCTCCACAGGTTCACGGCGCGCCGCCGTCCGCAGCGGACGCCGTGCCTCCAGACCGTAGAGTGACGCCCGTCATGCAGCCCAGAGTCACCGCGATCCTCGTCGCCGCCAACGGAGCGGCCCACCTCGACCGGACCCTGGACGCACTCGCGGCCCAGACCCGCCACCCGGAGAACCTGGTGGTCGTCGACGTCGGGTCGACCGACGGCTCCACCGCGGGCCTGTCCTTCGGCGGGTCCGCCGAGCTCCTGCGCCTGCCGGCCGGACGCCCCTTCGGCGAGGCCGTCGCCCGCGGGGAGCGCGAGGCTCCGCCCGCCGTCGCGGACGAGCCCGTCGACGAGTGGCTGTGGCTGCTCGGACACGACAACGCACCGTCGCCGACCGCGCTCGCCGACCTGCTCTCCGCCGTCGAGATCGCGCCGTCCGTCGTCGTCGCGGGTCCGAAGCTCGTCGCCGACGACGACCCTTCGCTCATCCGCGCGTTCGGCGAGAGCATGACGCGCTTCGGTCGCTCCATCGGCCTCGTGCAGGACGAGCTCGACCAGGGCCAGCACGACCGGCACACCGACGTACTCGGCGTCGCCGCCGGCGGCATGCTCGTGCGCCGCTCGGTGTGGACCGAGCTCGCCGGCTTCGACCCGGCGCTGCCCGACGTCGACGCCGCCCTCGACTTCTGCGTCCGGGTCCGCCTGGCCGGGCACCGCGTGGCCGTGGTCCCCGAGGCGAAGGTCACCACCGCCGGTCCGGTCGAGGAGTTCGGCCGCAAGCGCGTCTCCGAGGCCCGCCGTGTCCGCATGCACCGGCAGGCGCAGCTGCACCGCCGGATGACCTACGCGCCGGGTGGACTGCTCTGGCTGCACTGGCTCACCCTCGTCCCCTTCGCGGTCGGCCGGGCGATCGGCCACCTCGTCGCCAAGCACCCGGCGGCCGTCGTCCCCGAGCTCGCCGCGGCGTTCGCGGTGGCGTTCGGTGGTGGCACCGGTCGGGCGCGTCGGAACCTCGCCCGCACGAAGAAGCTCGGCTGGGCCGCCGTCGAACCGCTCCGGGTCAGCTGGCGTCGGGTGCACGAGCACCGGACCACCTCGCGGGACGTGGAACTCGCCCGGGTCGAGGACGCACCGATCGCACGGGCGTCGTTCCTCGGCGACGGCGGGATCTGGGTCGTGCTGGCCGCGGCGGTCCTGAGCGTCGTGACGCTCTACCCCCTGCTCGGCTCGCCGGCGCTGACCGGCGGCGGCCTGCTGCCCCTCAGCACGAGCGTCGGGCAGCTCTGGCAGAACGTCGGGTACGGCTGGCACTCGCTCGGCACCGGGTTCACCGGACCCTCCGATCCGTTCGCCGCCGTGCTGGCGGTCCTCGGTTCGATCGTGTTCTGGTCGCCCTCGACGTCCGTCGTGCTCGTGATGCTCGTCGCCTTCCCCGTGTCCGCCCTCGGCGCGTGGTTCGCCGTCCGCAAGGTGACCACCCGCAAGTGGGTGCCGGTGATCGGGGCCGCGCTGTACGCCATCGCGCCCTCGCTCGTCGGCGCGGTCACGACGGGTCACCTCGGTGCCGTCATCGCGCACCTGGTGCTGCCGTGGCTGTTCGTCGCCGTGCTCGAGGCACACCGCTCGTGGGCGTGGGCGTCCGGCGCCTCGCTGCTGTTCGCGGTCACGGCGGCCTCGGCGCCGTCGTTGCTGCCGGTCCTGCTGGTCGGGTGGCTCGTCGCGCTCGTCGTCGGGTGGCGCCGTGCACACCGTCGGGCCTTCATCCCGGTGCCGACCGCGGTGCTCTTCCTGCCGCTCGTCCTCGCCCAGGTCGCCCGCGGCAACGTCCTCGCCGTCTTCGCCGATCCCGGCGTCCCCTCGGCCACCCGGGCGCCGTCCGCGCTGCAGCTGGCCATCGGACAGCCGCTGCCGGACTGGAGCGGGTGGCTGCCCGCAACGTCCGGGCTCGCCGCCGTCGGCACGTGGCTGCCGATCGTGATGGCCGTCTTGGCCGTGCCGATCGCCGCCGCCGCGATCGGCGCGGTGCTCGGACACCGCTGGGCCGTCGCCGGCTCGGCGCTCGTCGTCGCACTGCTCGGCTTCGGCACGGCGTTCGCCGCCACCCACGTGACCGTCACCGGTGTCGGGTCGACCACCACCATCGTGTGGCCGGGCAGCGGCCTGTCGGTGTACTGGCTCGCGATCGTCGTGGCTGCCTGCATCGGGATCGACGTGCTGCCGAAGGCCGCACCGGTCACCGGGCTCGTCGCGACGGTGCTCGCCGGTGTGGCGGTGGCCCCCGCGTTCGCCGCGTTCTACCTCGGCAACGCCGCCATCCAGCCGACCACCGGCCGGGTGCTCAGCGCGTACGTGAACGCCGAGGCGCAGGCGAACCCCGACGTCGGCACGCTCGTCGTGGTGCCGCAGGACGACGGGTCGCTCGCGGTCGCGCTCGAACGCGGCCAGGGAGCCACCCTCGACGACCAGTCGACCCTCGACGCCACCGCCCTGCGGTTGAGCGAGTCCGGCGCCCGGCTGACGACGCTCGCCGGCAACCTGGCGAGCCGCAGCGGCTACGACCCCCGGCCGGCACTGCAGGAACTCGGCATCAGCTTCGTCCTGCTCGACGACGCCGGTGACGACCCCGAGGCGCAGACCGTGCACGACCGTGCCGCTGGCGCGATCGGGCAGAACGCGCTCTTCACGAGCATCGGTGAGACCACGAACGGCCAGCTGTTCCACTACGAGGGCGACGTCGACCGGACCACCACCGGGTCCGCCGCCGCCCGTGCCACGCACGTCCTGTACCTGGTCGTGCTCGGCGTGGTGTTCGGGGCGGCCGCCCTGCTCGCAGTGCCGACGGCCCCGCGCCGTCGCCGCGCCACCTCGAACGTCATCGAGGCCGAGGAACCCGCGACCACCTTCGACGAGGAGCGCGACGAATGAGCACCACCACCCGCTCCGTCCGACGCTGGGTCGTCCGCGGCACCGCGACCGCGATCGCCGTCGTCGTCGCTGCCGGCGCCGTCACGGCCGCGCACGCCTACGGCACCGCGGCCGAACCGGGTCGCCCGGCCGGCCGCACCGTCACCCCGGTGCCCGCCGACGCCGAGCGCGTCTGCGCCGGCAGCGCCCTGCGCCTGTCCGACGACTCCGGCAACGACGCCACCCAGGCGAGCACCGTCGGGTCGGCGACCGTGGCCACCGCGACGACCGGTTCGACCGTCGAGCGGACCTCGCTCGACCCGTCGTCCACCGGCGGCAGCGACCCGCGCCTGCTCACCGCCCCCGCGGGCGACACGACACCGCAGGTCGCGGGCAGCAGCTACCAGAGCGTCTCCAGCGGCGACCTGGTCGGTGCCGGTGCGGCGTCCTGCGACGACCCCTCGCAGTCGACCTGGCTCGTCGGCGGCTCGACCGAGACCGGGCGCACCAGCCTCGTCACCCTGTCGAACCCGACCGACGTGAACGCGACCGTCGACCTGGCGATCTACGACGGCACCGGCACGGTCAGCGCCCCCGGCACGACCGGCATCGTCGTCGCCCCCAACACCCAGAAGGTCGTCCCGTTGTCCGGCTTCGTGTCCGACCAGGGATCGACCGTCGTGCACGTCTCGTCCTCTGGCGGGCAGATCGTCGCCCACATGCAGGAGACCGTCGTGCGCACGTTGACCCCCGGCGGCTACGACATCGTCTCCGGCGGCGCCGCCCCCTCGCGGTCGCAGGTCATCCCCGGCGTCGTGCTCGCCGGCGCGCAGGAGGCGCAGCGCGGTGACGACACCGCGGACGCCGCCCCCGTCGTCCGGCTGTTCGTCCCCGGTACCCGGTCGGCACGCGTCACGCTCGGCATCAGCACGGCGGACGGCGGCGGCACGACCGTGAACGCCACTGCCGAGCCCGGGGTCGTGACCGACGTCGCGCTCGACGACTTCCCGGACGGCCGGTACTCGTTCACCGTCACGTCGACGCAACCGGTCGTCACCGGTGCCCGGACGACCTCGCCGACGGCCGACGGCAACAGCGACCTCGGCTGGTTCGCCTCGGCCGAGCCCCTGGGCGACCAGGTCATCACCGCGGTGGCACCGGGGGAGGGCGTCCGCCTGAACCTCGTCAACACCACGCGCGAGGACCGTTCGGTCACGATCCGCTCCGGCGACGAGGAGACCACGCTCCAGCTGCTGTCCGGCGTCACCGCGACCCTGCCGGTGCAGACGGCGAAGCAGCTCTCGATCTCCGGGGCCGAGGGCATCGTGGCGGGTGTGACCTACCGCGGGGACGACGGCATCGCCGGGTTCCCGATCCGACCGTCCACCCAGGTGTCCACGCCGGTGCGCGTCTACCCCTGACGACGAGGCCGGAGCGCCGCCGCCCGGCGCCGCGTCGTCACCAGTGGCGGTAGCGGTCCGGGGCGAGGTCCCACGGGTCCTTGCCGATCAGCTCGCCGACGGCCCGGAACACGGCCGTCTCGATGATGATCCGCCGGTCCGCGTCGTCCTTCTCGGGGCTGCGGTTCACCCGCTCGACGGGGATCCTGAACACGGTGACCCTGCGGGTGTCGCGGTCGATCCGCCACCGGGGCATCGCGTCGGGCAGGGTGGCGTCGGTCGGCATGTCGGCCACCTGGAACACCACGCCCGACAGTTCCTCGGGCCACAGCCCGATCAGGTAGTGGGCGCTGTCGCCGACGATGCGGTCGAAGGCCTCGGCGCGGGTCGTGATCGGCGCGAGTTCGGGACCGGTCACGCTCGACCGCCCGCCGCGTCCGTGCCGGGACCGGCCTCGACCGCGGTCGACGGGAGTGACGAGGCGGGGCTTGCGACGCATCCCCACATCGTACGCGCGCACCGGGTGCTCCCGGGCGCTCCGCTAGGCTCCGTGTCGACATGGACGTGAGGATCTGCAGCAAGGTCGCGTGCGCCGCGAGCGCTTCGGCGACCCTGACCTACGACTACGGGGACTCCATGGTCGTCGTCGGGCCGCTCTCCACGCGGGTCGAACCGCACGGCTACGACCTCTGCGCCCGGCACGCCGCCGGCCTGCGCGTCCCGCGCGGCTGGCAGGTGGTGCGGCGCGAGCCGCTGCAGCGCGAGACCGACTGACGGCTCGCGTCCGCGACGCACCAGCGGTGGTGGACGGGAGGCCCGTGGAACGTGACCGACGTCGGCTGGGGACCCGCGCCTCCCGGCATGGAAGACTGATGGGCATGCCCACCGAAGCCCAGACCGCAGCACCGTACCGCGTCGCCGACCTCTCGCTCGCCGAGGCGGGCCGTCACCAGATCCGCCTCGCCGAGAACGAGATGCCGGGCCTGATGGCCCTGCGCGAGGAGTTCGGTGCGTCGCAGCCGCTGGCCGGCGCGCGCATCGCTGGGTCGCTGCACATGACGGTGCAGACGGCCGTCCTGATCGAGACGCTCGTCGCCTTGGGTGCGCAGGTGCGGTGGGCGAGCTGCAACATCTTCTCCACGCAGGACGAAGCCGCCGCGGCGATCGCGGTCGGGCCGACCGGCACGCCGGACGCACCAGCCGGCGTCCCCGTGTTCGCGTGGAAGGGCGAGACGCTCGAGGAGTACTGGTGGTGCACCAGCCGCATCTTCGACTGGACCGCCGAATCCGCTGCCGTCGGAGCCGAGTGGGCCGGTCCGAACCTGATCCTGGACGACGGCGGTGACGCCACCATGCTCGTGCACACCGGAGCCGACGCCGAAGCCGCTGGTGCTGCGCCGGTCGCCGGTGCCGATGCGAGTGCCGAGTGGAAGATCGTGCTCGACACCGTCGCGGCGTCGCTCGAGACGTCCTCCGACCGCTGGACCCGCATCGCCGCGGACATCGAGGGCGTCACCGAGGAGACCACCACGGGCGTGCACCGCCTGTACGAGCTGTCGCGCAACGGACAGCTGCGGTTCCCCGCGATCAACGTGAACGACTCCGTGACGAAGTCGAAGTTCGACAACAAGTACGGCATCCGCCACTCCCTGCCCGACGGCCTCAACCGTGCGACCGACGTGCTGATGGGCGGCAAGGTCGCGTTCGTGGTCGGCTACGGCGACGTCGGCAAGGGTGCGGCGGAGGCACTGCGCGGCCAGGGCGCCCGCGTCATCGTCAGCGAGGTCGACCCGATCTGCGCGCTGCAGGCCGCGATGGACGGCTACCAGGTGGCCCGTCTGGCCGACGTCATCGAGACCGTCGACATGGTCATCACGTGCACGGGCAACCTCGGCGTCGTGGGCGTCGACGAGATGCTCGGCCTGAAGCACCTGGCGATCGTCGCCAACGTCGGCCACTTCGACAACGAGATCGACATGGCCGGGCTCGAGTCCCTGCCCGGTGTGGAGAAGGTCGAGATCAAGCCGCAGGTGCACGAGTGGCGCCTGCCGACCGGCCGCTCGATCCTGGTGCTGTCCGAGGGGCGGCTGATGAACCTCGGCAACGCCACCGGGCACCCGTCGTTCGTGATGAGCAACTCGTTCACGAACCAGGTCCTGGCGCAGATCGAGCTGCACACCCGTCGTGACGAGTACCCGACCGGGGTCTACGTGCTGCCGAAGCACCTGGACGAGAAGGTCGCACGCTTGCACCTCGGCGCCCTCGGGGTGGAGTTGACGACGCTGCGCCCGGAGCAGGCGGCGTACATCGGTGTGCCGGTCGAGGGCCCCTTCAAGCCCGAGCACTACCGGTACTGAGCCGGGGCGCGGCTCGCACCGCGCTAGCGCGGGAAGCCCGGGGGCCGCGCCGACGCTGACGCTCCAGCCTCGGTGAGCAACCCGACGCGGGAGCGCAGCGCCTGCACGTCCCGCCCACGGCGCAGCACGACGACCCCGGCGAGGAACACCTCGGCGGGCACCGGCGGCACCGGGTGGGCGAAGGGTGCGATGTCCGCGGCCAGCGCACGGGCGGCGGACTCCCGGAGTTCGGGGCGCATCACGGCGGCCCCGCGGAAGAACGCGCCGAGCCGGTTCTCGAGTCGCTGCGGCAGCGCCGAGACGTCCGCGACCGTGGCCCAGGCCGTCAGCTCGGGTGGCAGCAGCACCTGGGGGTCGCGCTGCTTCGGCAGCCGCTCGTGCTGCACCACAGTGCCGGCGAGCAGGTCCCCGAGGCGCCGCGGACGACTGCCGAACAACGCCACGAGCAGTGCCACCGACCCGAACGTCATCCACAGCTCGAACAGCCCGACGAGCGCGCGGGTGAAGGCGTGCCGGAAACCGATCGCACCGCCGTCGACCCGGACGACCCGCGTGCCGACGGCGTACCGGCCGACGCTGCGGCCCCGGGTCACCGTCTCGACGGCGGCCGGCACGAGCACGAGCACGGCGACGAACAGGGCGATGCTCAGCGCGGCGCCCCACGCCTCGTCGAGGCCGCTCGGCCACAGCCGGGACACCCCGAACAGCAGCAGCAGGTACAGGACGAGCAGGCACACCCCGTCGAGGAGCGCCGACGCCAACCGCAGGACGAGTCCGGCCGGCTGCACGTCGAGCGCGACCGCCTCGCCGACCACGAGCTCGTCGGCGGTCTCGTCCAGGGCGAGCGAGAACCGGGCATCGGCGAGGTCGCGCGGCGTGCGGGGCTTCGACATGGGATCATTCTGTCGGAAGTCGGCCGACACGAGGGGGAACACGTGGACCTGGACGCCTACGCCGAGGTGCACCGCGATCGGTGGCAGGAGCTCGACCGCCTCGCGCGCGCTCGGCACACCACCGGTGCCGACGTCGACCAGCTCGTCTCCGGCTACCAGGCCGCCGCGACGGACCTCGCCCGCATCCGCGGCGCCGCACCCCGCACCGCGACCGGCGACCGGCTGTCCCTCACCCTGTACCGCGCCCGCCTGCGCTTCACCGGCACCCCGGTCGACCCGCTCACCGCGGTCGCCCTGTTCTTCACCCGGCAGCTGCCCGCGGCGCTGTACCGGATCCGCTGGGTGACGATCTGGGTGGCGCTGGCCACCGTCGCGATCGGCGCGATCGTGGCCGTCTGGATCACGACGACACCGGGGGCGACGGCGACCTTCGGCACGCCGGAGGCGCTCCGCCAGTACGCCACGCAGGACTTCGTCGACTACTACTCCGACCACGGTCTCGGCGCGTTCACGGCGCAGGTGTGGACGAACAACGCCTACATCGCGGCCACCATGGTCGCGTTCGGCATCACGGGCGTCTTCGTGCCGTTCTCGATCATGCAGAACGCCGTCGGGCTCGGGGTCTCCGCGGCGATCATGCACTCGCAGGGCCGCCTGGCCGACTTCTTCCTCTACATCGCCCCGCACGGCCAGCTCGAGCTGTACTCGGTCTTCCTCGCCGGCGGGGCGGGCCTGATGATCTTCTGGTCGTGGGTCGCTCCGGGGCCGCACCGGACCCGTGCGCAGGCCCTCGCCGAGGACGGCCGAGCCCTCATCACGATCGCGGTCGGCCTGACGCTGACGCTGCTGCTGTCCGGCCTGGTCGAGGGCATCGTCACCCGTCAGGACTGGCCGTGGCCGGTCAAGATCGGCATCGGGACGATCGCCCTCGCTGCGGTCCTGGCCTACCAGTGGGTGCTCGGCGGTCGCGCGTACCGGGCCGGGGAGCGTGGCGACCTCGACGAGTTCGAGCGCGGCACGTCGGCCCTGGTCGCCGGGTAGCGTCCGCCCGGTTTCAGAGCCGGCCGGTCGCCTTCGCGCGCAGGTAGGCGTCGGCCACGAGCGGTGGGACGTCCTCCGGTGCGCCACGGACGACCTCGGCGCCACTCCGGCGTGCGACGTCGGCGACGCCGTCGGCATCGAGCAGGGTGCGTTCGGCGGCGGCCCGCCGGTACACGTCGCGCTCCGCGCCGGTGGGGAGGCCCGGCACACGTCCGCCCCGCGCCGTGCGGATCGCCGTGGCCGGGTCCACCCCGCCGCGCGCGGTCCGCTGCACCGCCGGGTCCTCGATGCTCGTCACCACGACGGCGTGCCGCCGGGTGAGCCGGGGCAGCACCGCCAGCAGGTCCCCGGAGGCGCCGACCGAGTCGAGGCTCGACGCCAGCACGACGAGCGCCCGTGAGGTCGTGATCGAGTCGACGAGCGCCGGCACGGCGGACCAGTCGGTCGCGGCGAGCCCGGGTTCCGCCATCGCGAGGGCCTCCCCGAAGCGCTGGACCACGTCGGTGCGGGTCGCCCCGTGCACACGGTCGTGGACGGTGTCGTCGAGGACCGCCAGGTCGACCCGGTCGCCGGCGGCCGCGGCCAGGGCACCGAGGAGCAGTGCGGACTCGATGAAGGTGTCGAGGCGCGGTTCGTCGGCCACCCGTCCGGCGCCGGCGCGTCCGGCGTCGACGACGACCACGACCCGACGGTCGCGCTCCGGGCGCCAGGTGCGGACCACGAGGTCCTGCCGTCGGGCGGTCGCTCGCCAGTCGATCGAGCGGACGTCGTCGCCCCGGACGTAGTCGCGCAGCGAGTCGAACTCGGTGCCGTGGCCGCGGAGCTGCAGGGTGGTCTCGCCGTCGAGTTCGCGCAACCGGGCCAGCCGTGACGGCAGGTGCCGTCGCGAGCGGAACGGCGGGGTGACGACGAGTTCGCCCGGCGCCGTGACGACCCGCTGCCGGGCGGCGAGACCGAGCGGACCGAACGCCCGGACCGCGACGCCGGCCGTGCGGCGTCGACCGCGGCGGAACGGGGTGAACCGCATGCGGGCGGTCCGTCGTTCGCCCGCGGGCACCGTCATCCGGACCCGGCGCGGCCGGTGTCCGGCCGAGGGCTCCCACATGTCGCGGACGATGCCCCGGAGCACCCGCCCGCCGTCGTTCGCGAGCACGAGCGTGCCGTCGGCGGTGCTGTCCCGGCGGGCCAGTCGCGGCATCCGCCGTTCGACCCGCACGCGTGCCAGGTCGGCGGCGAGCAGGACGTCGAGGGCCGCGGCGAGCAGCACGACGACGACCCACGCCAGGCCGGCCCACCCGCTGGCGAGCAGCACGGTGGGCACGACGGCGACGGCGAGCAGCGCGACGAACCGGCCGGAGACCGCCACTAGATCGGCACCCGCACCTGCTCGAGCACCTGCTGGAGCACCCCGTCTGCGCCGACGCCCTCGAGCTCGGCGTCGGCGGCCACCCGGAGCCGGTGCCGCCAGACCGGCAGGGCCATCGCCTGCACGTGGTCGGGCGTGATGGCGTCGTAGCCGGTGAGCCACGCCCAGGCCTTTGCGGCGGCGAGCAGGGCCGTCGCACCGCGCGGGCTGACCCCGACGCGGACGGACGGTGCCTGACGGGTGGCACGGGCGAGGTCGACGATGTACGCCAGCACGTCGTCACGAGCACCGACGGCCCGGACGGCGCGCTGCGCGGCGAGGACCTCGTCGACGCCGACCACGGGGGTGATGCCCGCCGACCGGACGTCCCGCGGCACGAAGCCGTCGGCGTGCCGGCGGAGGACCTGCCACTCGACGTCGCGCGGCGGGATGTCGAGCGTCAGCTTCACCAGGAAGCGGTCGAGCTGCGCCTCGGGGAGCGTGTACGTGCCCTCGAACTCGATCGGGTTCATGGTCGCGGCGACGAAGAACGGGTCGGGCAGCAGCCGGGCGTCGCCGTCCACGCTGACCTGGCGTTCCTCCATCGCCTCGAGCAGGGCGGACTGGGTCTTCGGGGGTGTGCGGTTCACCTCGTCGGCGAGCAGCACGTTCGTGAAGACGGGGCCCTCGCGGAACGGGAACGTGCCGGTGGAGGCGTCGTACACGAGCGAACCGGTCACGTCGCCGGGCATCAGGTCCGGCGTGAACTGGATCCGCTTCGTGTCGAGCGACATCGCGGCGGCCAGGCTGCGGACGAGCAGGGTCTTGGCGACGCCGGGCACGCCCTCGAGCAGCACGTGCCCCTGCGCCAGGAGTCCGACGATCATGCCGGACACCGCGCCCTCCTGTCCGACGACGGCCTTGGCGACCTCGGCCCGGACGCGCCCGAAGGCGTCGCGGAGCCCGGGGTCGTGCTGGTTCCGGTCGTGCGGGGCGCGGTCGCCCGGTGCGGGGTGCTGGTCGGGGGCAGCTGGCAGGTCGGTCACGGTCGTGCTCCTGGTCGGTCGTGGTCGGTGCTGGGACGGTCGCCCGAGGTGGATCGTCGGACGGCCCGTTCGAGGTCGTCGAGTGCCCTCGTGCCGTCGACGAGCGCGCGGTCGTCGGAGGTCGGACCGCCGACGAGGACGGCGCCGACGCGGTCGTGCGGGATGCCGGTGGCGCGGGCCGCTGCGCGGACGACGTCGTCGACGTGCGCGGACCGGGGGAGTCCGAGCAGCCGGCCGATCCGGCGCACCGCGGCGACGCGGAGGGTGTCCAGGGCGTGGGTGCGGTCGTGGGTGCGGGCGTACATCCGGGCCCGGCCCTCGGTGGTCTCGGCGGCGCGGACCACGACGGGCATCCGCTCGACGACGAGCGGCCCGAGACGTCGGCCCCGCCACACCGCGGCGGCGACGGCCACCAGGGCCAGCAGCGCGAGGCCGCTCGGCACCCACGGCGGTGCGAGCTCCCCGAGTGTCGGGGCTGCGTCGGGGGCGCCGACGGTCGGCGTGTACCAGGTGAGCCGGTCGTCCGAGCCGAGCAGGCCGAGGGCGAGTGCGGCGTTCCCGGCGGTCGTGATCGTGTCGTTGCGGAACGCCGACGTGGTGCCGACGAGGGTGACGTCACCGCCGGGCGTCGCCGCGCGGACCAGGCCCCAGGCGCGGTCCGCGCCGCTGCCGGACGGCGCGCAGCGGTCCGCGTCGGGGTCGTCGACCGTGTAGCCGTACCCGGCGGTGGACACCCGCGCAGCCGACGCCGCGGCCGGGATCGCACAGGACGCGGTGGACACGGTGTCGTCGCCCTCGGGCGCGGTGGCCGTGGTGACGTCGAGGCCGAACGACGCGAACGGCGTGGAGTCGACGCCCACCAGGACCACGTGGTCGGCGGTCCGGGCGAGGCGCTCGGCGACGCCTGGGTCGAGGACGCCGTCGGAGTCGTCGACGAACACCGTGCCACCGTCGATCCCGTCGGCCCGGTCGGTCACCCGGACGGAGGTGCCACGCTGCTCCAGGACACGGACCAGCGCGGCCGATCCGCTCGCGGTGGTCGAGGTGGGGTCGAGCGGCCGGCGGTCCGGTCCCTCGGCGCCCTGCACCACGGCGGTGAGCACGGCGAGCACGAGCCCGACGAGCACGATCGCGACCCAGAAGCCGACCCGGAACCGGCGGTCCTCTGGCTGGTCCGGCGACGGCGCACCCGTGCGCGGCGCGGCGGCGGTGGCAGTGCTGGCGGTCATGCCGCTACCACCGGCCCCGAGGACCTGGCCGGACGAGCCTGGCGCACGGCACGCTCGGTGTCGAGGACCCGGCGAGCGGTGCCCTCGTCGGCGTCGAGCCCGAGGTAGCGGACGGCGTCGAAGGCCGTCGCGGCGTCGTCGAGCGCCGCGGCCTCGGCGGGGAAGGGCACGGCTGCGCGGGCGGCGATGGTGCGTGCGGTGGCCCCGGGGACGTCCGGGACCAGGTCGCGCTCGCCGAGGCCGCGGGCGGTCGCACGGAAGCCGTCGAGGACCGCGGCCGACCAGTCGCCCCGGCGGATCGCGGACTGTGCGGCGTCGAGCAGTTCCCGGGCGGACCGGAGGTCGTCGTCGTCGAACACCCCGCCGGCGTCGTCCGCGCCGCTGCGTGCACGACGTCGGGGGAGCCCGCGGGCCACGACGACGAGCACGACGACGGCGACGAGCACCACGATCGCGATCACCAGGGCCGTGCGCGCCGCGACGGGGGAGTCGAGTCCGTCGGCGCGGAGCGACCCGAGCCAGTCCAGGAACGTCCGTGACGCCCGGTCCCACCACGTCACGTGCGCGCCGTCGTACGCGGGCCGGTCGAGTTCGCGTTCGAGCAGACGGCGGGCCTCGTCGGGGTCGACCGCGGTCATGCGGTCCCGTCCGGCGGGCGGTGCTGCCCCTGCTGCGGCGGGTGTTGCGGCCACGGTTGCTGCTGTCCGGGCCAGGGCTGCTGCGCCTGCTGCTGTCCGGGCCACGCCTGCGGGGGCTGCCCGGGCCACTGCGGCTGCTGCTGCGCCCACGGCTGCTGCTGCCCGGCCCACTGCTGCGGCGGCCACGGCGGTCGGGCGACAGGTGCGGACGGTGCGAACGGGTCGGCCGGCTGCCCCGTGTCGAGGTGCGAGGCGATGCGCTGGTCGAGGGCCTCGGTCCGGATCCGCCGGTCGATGGTGAGGAAGGTGACGACCGCCGCGCTCAGCACGTCGGTGACGCACTGCACCGCGATCGCGAGCAGGCTGCCGATGACGATCAGGACGAGGGCGCCCGCACCGATGCCCGAGGACGCGTCGGTCTGCCCGAGCGGGTCGAACACCCCGCCGACGAGCACGGCCCCGATGGTGAGCGGCGCCGTGGCGATCGACGCCGCGACCCCGAACATCACCTGCACGAGCAGCAGGATGCCGAAGGTCCGCCAGAACGCACCTCGGGTGAGCCGCCACGACTGCGCGGCGGCGGCGAAGACCGGTCGGCCCTCGAGCGCGATGGTCGGCACGGTGAAGGCGAAGCGGATGCCGAGCCACGTCAGCACGACACCGAAGCCGAGCACCATCACGAAGACCGCCAGGACGAACCACCCGGCGCCGGCGTCCCCGGCACCGAGCGCAGCGAAGAACCCGAAGAACACGACCGCGACGATGATCCCGACGACGAGTCCCGCGCCGATCTGCACGAACATCCACCCGACGACCGGCCACCGCCGCCCGGCGAGCAACGCCCAGAGACCCCGGAAGGTCGCGCGTCGGCCGAGCACCCGCTGGCCGGTGTCCGCGGCGACCGGTGCGACCAGGAAGCCGCGCCCGAGGTACGCCAGGAACGGCAGGCCGATCGTCAGCAGGATCCACAGCGTCACCGAGCCCGCGACGATCGTGTCGCCACCACCGCTGCCGTCGAACGCCGTCATCATCCGCGACTGCAGCGCCTGCTGGCCGAACGTGCTGACGAGGGTGGAGAGCAGCCCGAGCACACCGCTGAGCAGCACGCTCCAGAGCAGCAGGACGCGGGCGTTCCGGCGGAAGACCGCGAAGGCGCCGCCGAGCACGTCACCGAAGCCGAGCGGGCGCAGGGGGATCACCGGACGCGAGCCGGACGGCGGACGACCGCCGGGGGGTCGACCCGGCCCCGGGGCGGGCGGCGGCGGCGCGGAGAAGCGGGGCGGGCCTCCCGGCTGTCCCTGCCACGCGCCCTGCTGCCCGGCGCCCTGCTGCCCGGCACCCTGCTGCCCGGCCCCCTGCTGACCACCGCCAGGCGTCTGCCAATCGGACATGACCTCTGCCCCCTTCGTCGTGTCGGTCCGCGCTGCGACGCGCGGTCCACCTCCATCCTGGCGGAAAACGCCGCGTGACGGGGCCTCGGCTATCGTGTGGGGACACGTGCCGACCCGGCACCACCCGCACGCCACACGGAGTCCACATCACATGACACCGCGCATCCTCGTCGTCGACGACGACCAGGCCCTCGCCGAGATGATCGGCATCGTCCTCCGCTCGGAGGGCTACGAACCCGAGTTCAGCGCCGACGGCAACGACGCCGTCGACGCGTTCCACAGCACGAAGCCGGACCTCGTCCTGCTCGACGTGATGCTCCCGGGCATCGACGGCATCGAGGTCTGCAAGCGCATCCGTGCCGAGAGCGGTACGCCGATCATCATGCTCACCGCCAAGAGCGACACCGCCGACGTCGTCCTCGGCCTCGAGAACGGTGCCGACGACTACGTCGTCAAGCCGTTCAACCCGAAGGAGCTCGTCGCCCGCATCCGCACGCGGCTGCGGCCGAGCGCCACCGACGCCACGGTGCTGCACGTCGGTGACGTGACGGTCGACGTCGCCGGGCACGAGGTGCGCCGCGGTGACACCGTCATCGCGCTGACCCCGCTCGAGTTCGACCTGCTCCGCGCGCTCGCCGAGAAGCCGAACCAGGTCTTCACCCGCGAGATGCTGCTCGAGCAGGTCTGGGGCTACCACTACAAGGCCGACACCCGCCTGGTGAACGTGCACGTCCAGCGCCTGCGCGCGAAGATCGAGCACGACCCGGACAACCCGAAGACCGTCACCACGGTCCGCGGCGTCGGGTACCGGGCCGGAGGAGCCTGACCACCGTGCCGCCCGCCCCGCCCGCCGGTACCGCTCCCGGCACGGCAGCCGGTGCCACCCCCGGCACGGCCACCGTGTCGATCGGGGTGGTCGGCCGTGGCCGACGACGGATGCGCCGCTGGGTCCGCCGTGGCTGGCGGCCCGTCGCGTACGTGTGGCGTCGGTCCCTGATGTTCCGCTCGGTCGCCATCACCGTGATGACGACCGGACTGGCGGTCGGGATCATCGGCACCGCCGTCATGGTGAGCATCTCGACGAACGTCTACTCGCAGCGCCGCGACCAGATCGAGTCCGAGTCGGCCCGCGCGACCATCGTCGCGCAGGGGATCTTCGACGCCGCCACCGCGGCCGAGGACAACAACCAGTCCGAGCTCGAGACGCTGCAGAACGAGGCGCAGCAGGCGATCCTGTCGAACACGACGAGCCCCGGCGGCACGAGCATCGCGATCGAGCGGAGCCCGGACCAGTCCACCCCGCAGACGCTGCAGACCATCGCGAGCCAGGACTTCCCGGACGCCGTCATCACGGACGCCCTGCGCAAGGAGGTCGGCGCGAACACCGGCAAGCTCAGCCTGCAGCCGGTGCAGCTCGACGACGACGGCCGCCGCGTGCCCGGGTTGGCCGTCGGCTCCACGCTGCAGATCCCGAGTGCCGGCCAGTACGAGCTGTACCTGGTCTACGACCTGTCCGATGCCCAGCAGACCCTGGACTTCGTGTCGCAGACGCTCTCGATCGGCGGCGTCGCGCTCATGGTGCTCATCGCCCTGGTGACCTCGCTCGTCGTCCGGCTGGTCGTGGTCCCGATCCGCGAGGCGGCGGAGACGAGCCGCAAGATCGCCGCCGGACGCCTCGACGAACGCATCCCGGTGCGCGGCCAGGACGACCTGGCGACCCTCGCGCGGAGCTTCAACGGCATGGCCGAGGCCGTCAGCCGGCAGATCACCCAGCTCGCCGAGCTCTCCCGCGTGCAGCAGCGCTTCGTGTCGGACGTGTCCCACGAGCTGCGCACGCCGCTCACCACCATCCGGCTCGCCGGTGACATGCTCTTCGACTCCCGGCACGCGTTCGAGCCCTCGGTCGGGCGCTCGGCCGAGCTGCTGCACGCCCAGGTGGAGCGGTTCGAGCTGCTGCTCGCCGACCTGCTCGAGATCTCCCGCTACGACGCGCAGGCCGTGCAGCTCGACACCGAGCCGTCGGTGCCGGCGGCGCTCGCCGCGGACATCGTCGAGGAGTTCCGCCCCCTGGCCGAACGCGCCGGCATCGACCTGCAGCTCGCCACCCCCGGCGGCCACACCACGATGCGACTCGACGCCAAGCGCGTCCGCCGCATCCTGCGCAACCTGGTCGGCAACGCGATCGAGCACGGTGACGCCAAGCCCGTCCAGGTCGTCGTCGACAGCGACGCCCGCACGGTCGCCATCGCGGTGCGCGACCAGGGCGTCGGTATGCCGCCGGAGGACGCAGCACGGGTGTTCGACCGGTTCTGGCGCGCCGACCCGAGCCGCAAGCGCACCATCGGCGGCACCGGCCTGGGTCTCGCGATCAGCCTGGGCGACGCGAAGCTGCACGGCGGTCGGATCGACGTGTGGTCGCGCCCCGGTCAGGGGTCGACCTTCGTGCTGACCCTGCCCCGCAACGAACAGGTCACCGCCGCGACGTCGGCGATCCCGCTGCCCGAGCTCGACGAGTCGTACGACGGCCCCCGTGCCGTGCGAGAGGAGTCCTGATGCGCCCCCGTCTCCGTCCCCGCTTCCGGCACGTCGTCGCCGCGGCACTGGCGGCCGTCAGTGTGCTGGCGCTCACCGCCTGCGCCGCGATCCCCGTCGACGGCGCCGTCCGCACCGGGCAGACGATCAAGGACGAGTCGCTCTCCGGTGTCGACTTCCGGCCGGACAAGCCGATCACCGGCTCCGACCAGACGGCGATCCTGCGCGGGTTCATCGCGGCGGCCACCGGTGCGCAGGACAACTACGCCATCGCCCGGCAGTTCCTCGCCTCGGACTTCTCGCAGCAGTGGAACCCGCGGCAGGGCGTCACGATCCGCGACGGCAGCGGCACCGTCGAGCGCGCCGACGACCGCGAGCTGACGTACACGCTCACCGCGAGCGCGACGGTGGACTCCGAGGGGGAGTACACCCAGGCGGTCCGCCCGACCTCGTCCACCCTGACGTTCCAGTTCACCCGCGAGGACGGCGAGTGGCGCATCGCCTACGCCCCGGACGGCATCATCCTGTCCCCGGTGAGCTTCGACTCCGTCTTCCAGCAGCACGCCCTGTACTTCTACGACCCGACGTTCCGGTTCCTCGTGCCCGACGAGCGCTGGTTCCTCGCCCGCTCGTCCACCAGCACCCGCATCGCCAGCGCCCTGATGGCCGGTCCCGCCGACTGGCTGAAGGGCGCCGTGGTCTCGTCGTTCCCCGAGGGCACCCAGCTCTCCCTGAACGCGGTCACCATCGACAGCGGCACGGCACTCGTCGACCTGTCCAGCGACGCCCTGCGGGCCAGCACCGTCGACCGCGTCCGGATGCGCGAGCAGCTGAGCAAGTCGCTCGCCTCGGTCGCCACCATCTCGTCGGTGTCGATGACCATCGAGGGCGCGAGCCTGTCCGTCCCGGACTCGAGCGGGGCGAACGCGCAGCAGAACCCGGACGTCGACCCCCGCCCCCTCGTCGACGAGGACGGTGTGGTCGGCTACGCGGCCACGGGCACCGGCAAGGTCTCGAAGCTCGGCGGCGGCGTCGGCGACACCGTGGCCGGCCTCGACCCGACCTCGATCTCGCTGTCCGCCTCCGGCACCACGGCCGCCGTCGGCAACCGCGACGGTGCCGTCGTCGTCCGCGGCGACGACCACCTGCGCGTCGACGCCCGCGAGGACCTCGTCGCCCCCGCGATCGACGACCTCGGGTTCGTGTGGGTCGGCCAGTCGTCGGACACCCGCCGGATCACCGCCTACGGCCTCGGCGGCGACCCGCACCAGGTCGCGACGTCGTTGCCGCGCGGCGACCTCGTGTCGTTCCAGGTCTCCCGCGACTCGACCCGTGCACTCGCCCTGATCCAGACCGCCGACGGCCCCGGCCTGTACGTGATGGCGATCATCCGCGGGTCCGACCGGTCCCCGACGTCGTTCGGCGCGGCCGTCCGGGTGCAGGCGGCCACCGGCGACGCGGTCGGGGCGACGTGGGTGAACGACACCGACGTGGCCTCGGTCGGGCAGACCACGGCCGGGCCGAACGTCGTCCGGACCACCATCGGCGGGCAGTCGAGCACCCTGCCGAAGCCGGACGGGCGCGCGACCTCGATCAGCGGCGGGAGCGGTGGTGCGCTGCTGCTCCGGATGTCGAGCGGGTCGGTGCTGCAGTCCACCGGCGGCGGTTGGGACACGACCGGCGTGACCGCGGACGTGCTCGGCGTCCAGCGCTGACGTCGCGGTCACCCCTCCACACCCACCCCGGCCGGGAGGCCCGTCCACCGTCCGCACCGTCGGCTCACGCCCGCCCTCCGGTCGCCACCACACTCGTTGCATGCGCACCGAGGACCGGCCCACCGAGGACCGGTCCACGGCGGGCTCGCTCACCGAGGACCGGTCCACGGTGGACCCGCTCACGCCGTGGCGCGACGCGGTGCTCGCGGTGCTCGGCCTGTTCCTGCCGGTGGACTGCCTGGGCTGCGGACGCCCCGACCGTGCGCTCTGCCGGGCCTGCCGCGCCGCCCTGGCCGTACGCCCGCGTCGGGTCCGACTCGTCGCGGGCGTGCGGCTCGACGCCGCCTTCGAGTACGAGGGACTCGTCCGGACCCTGCTGCTCGAGCTGAAGCTCCGCGGTCGGGTGGACGTCGCACGACCGCTCGGCGCTCGCTTCGGCTCGCTCGTGCGTGCCGCGCTCGCCGAGGCACCCGTGGACACCGTCGTGCTGCGGGTCCCGCCGTCGCGGGCGGGGGCACGGCGTCGGGGGTTCGACCCCGTGGTGCTGCTGCTCGCCCGCGGCGGCGTCCGTGGCACCGGGCGGCTCCGACGGGTGCGGGTCCGGGGCGGACCGGCGAGCGGTGGGCCGGGCCAGAAGGAACGGACGGCGATCGAGCGGGTCGCCGCGACCGTCGGCACGCTGCGGGCGTGCGGGGTCGACGGGCGGGACGTCGTGCTGGTGGACGACGTCGTGACGACCGGCGTGACGATGGCCGAGGGGGTGCGGGCGGTCCGCGCCGCGGGCGGCCGGGTCGTCCGGTGCGTGGCCGTCGCGAGCGTCGAGGACTGACGGCTCGGTGAACACCGGGTGACCGCTGTGCGTCCGGTGGGTGTCCGGCAGACTCGCCGACGCACCGTGACGTGGGACCTGCGGCGGGTCTAGCCTCGCGGCAAGGCGTTCGGGTTCGCCGGATGGAGGCGACGCGCCGAAGCTCGATGGGAGCCGCGACATGGACGTGACGATCACAGGCCGGAACGTCGGGGTCACCGACCGATTCCGCACCTACGTCGAACAGAAGTCCGAGAAGATCGACGTGCTCGCTGACCGTGCGCTCGCCTTCGAGGTGCGCATCAGCCGCCACCACGAGAAGTCGGGCGGCAGCCAGGGCGAGGACCGCATCGAGCTGACGCTCATCGGTCCCGGGCCCCTCGTGCGGGCGGAGTCCGCGGCGTCCGACAAGTACGCCGCCTTCGACCTCGCCTTCGCCCGCATCATGGAACGGCTGCGTCGTGCTCGTGACCGGCGCAAGGTGCACCGTGGTCGTCACCGCCCGACCTCGGTGGCCGAGGCCGCAGGCAGTGGCTTCGACGGCATGGGGGTGGTCCCCGCTGACGGCCGCCTCATCGAGGACGTCGCCACCGGCGCGGTCACGGTCGTCGACGCCGACGCACCGGAGGACGAGGACGACGAGGTCTACAGCCCCGTGGTCATCCGGCACAAGGTCTTCGAGGCCGCCCCGATGACCGTCGACGACGCCCTGTACTTCATGGAGCTCGTCGGACACGACTTCTACCTGTTCGTGGACGCCGAGACCCACCGCCCGAGCGTCGTCTACCGACGCAAGGGCTGGGACTACGGCGTGATCGGCATCGACGACCAGACCGGTGCCGCGGCGTCGGTGGACGCCGAGCCGGCCGCCGCGCTCGCCTGACGCGATCGCTGCGGACACCTTCCGACCCGTGTGTGCGCGGTCCGTTCGCGGGCCGCGCACACCGCTGCCCCCACACCGACGCCCCTCACAGCGCACGGCACCGGGGGGTTGCTAGCATGACTGGTCGATCGGGCGCGCAGGTCGCGCACGACGACCCCGTAAGGAGCTCACGTGGCAAACGTGCTGGAGAAGGTCCTCCGCATCGGCGAAGGACGCACCGTCCGCCGGCTGAAGGCGTACGCCTCGGCGATCAACGACCTCGAGGACGACTTCTCGAGCCTCACCGACGAGGAACTCCAGGACGAGACGAAGGAGCTGCGCGAGCGGTACGCCAACGGCGAGACCCTCGACGACCTGCTCCCCGAGGCGTTCGCCGCCGTGCGGGAAGCAGCGAAGCGCACCCTCGGCATGCGGCACTTCGACGTGCAGCTCATGGGCGGGGCGGCCCTGCACCTCGGCAACATCGCCGAGATGAAGACCGGTGAGGGCAAGACCCTCGTCGCGACGACGGCGGCCTACCTCAACGCGATCCCGTCGCGTGGCGTGCACGTCATCACGGTCAACGACTACCTGGCGTCGTACCAGTCCGAGATCATGGGTCGCGTCTTCCGCGCCCTCGGCATGACGACCGGCTGCATCATCGCCAACCAGACGCCGGCCGAGCGCCGCGAGCAGTACGCCGCGGACATCACCTACGGCACGAACAACGAGTTCGGCTTCGACTACCTGCGCGACAACATGGCGTGGCAGGCCTCCGACATGGTGCAGCGCGGCCACTTCTTCGCCGTCGTCGACGAGGTCGACTCGATCCTCATCGACGAGGCCCGCACGCCGCTCATCATCTCCGGCCCGTCCTCGGGCGAGGCCAACCGGTGGTTCACGGAGTTCGCCTCGATCGCCAAGCGCCTGACCCCGGGCGAGGACTACGAGGTCGACGAGAAGAAGCGCACCGTCGGCGTGCTCGAGCCCGGCATCGAGAAGGTCGAGGACTACCTCGGCATCGACAACCTGTACGAGTCGGCGAACACCCCGCTCATCTCGTTCCTCAACAACTCCATCAAGGCCGTCGCCCTGTTCAAGCGCGACAAGGACTACGTCGTGATGAACGGCGAGGTGCTCATCGTCGACGAGCACACCGGCCGCATCCTGATGGGCCGTCGCTACAACGAGGGCATCCACCAGGCGATCGAGGCGAAGGAGAACGTCGAGGTCAAGGCGGAGAACCAGACCCTCGCCACGGTCACGCTGCAGAACTACTTCCGGCTGTACCAGAAGCTCTCCGGCATGACCGGTACCGCCGAGACCGAAGCGGCCGAGTTCATGTCGACCTACAAGCTCGGCGTGGTCCCGATCCCGACGAACAAGCCGATGCAGCGCATCGACCAGACCGACCTGGTCTACAAGAACGAGAAGTCCAAGTTCGAGCAGGTCGCCGAGGACATCGCCGAGCGCCACGAGCAGGGCCAGCCCGTCCTCGTCGGCACCACGAGCGTCGAGAAGTCCGAGTACCTGTCGAAGCTCCTCGCCAAGAAGGGCGTGAAGCACGAGGTCCTCAACGCGAAGAACCACGCGCGTGAAGCCGCGATCGTCGCCCAGGCCGGTCGCCTCGGCGCCGTCACCGTCGCGACGAACATGGCCGGCCGAGGCACCGACATCATGCTCGGCGGCAACTCCGAGTTCCTCGCGGTGCAGGAGATGCACGCCAAGGGCCTGTCGCCGACCGAGACCCCCGACGAGTACGAAGCCGAGTGGGACGAGGTCTTCGCCCGCGTCAAGGCCGAGGTCGAGGTCGAGGGTGACAAGGTCCGCGAGGCCGGTGGGCTCTACGTCCTCGGCACCGAGCGCCACGAGTCGCGCCGCATCGACAACCAGCTGCGCGGTCGTTCCGGTCGTCAGGGTGACCCGGGCGAGAGCCGCTTCTACCTGTCGCTCACCGACGACCTCATGCGCCTGTTCAACTCCGGTGCCGCCGAGAGCCTCATGGGCCGCTCGAACGTGCCGGACGACCTGGCGATCGAGAACAAGCTCGTCGGCCGTGCGATCCGTTCCGCCCAGGCACAGGTCGAGGGCCGGAACGCCGAGATCCGCAAGAACGTCCTGAAGTACGACGACGTCCTGAACCGGCAGCGCGAGGCGATCTACAGCGACCGCCGCCACATCCTCGAGGGTGACGACCTGCACGACCGCGCGCAGTCGTTCCTCAAGGCCGTCATCGACGACGTGATCGACACCCACACCGGTGAGGGCTCGCCGGACGACTGGGACCTCGACGCCATGTGGACCGAGCTCGGCACGCTCTACCCGATCTCGATCTCCATCGACGAGGTCATCACCGAGGCCGGCTCGAAGGGCAAGGCGTCGCGCGACTTCCTCGGTCGCGAGATCCTCTCCGACGCCAAGCTGGCGTACTCCACGCGTGAGGAGCTCCTCGGCGACGAGGCGATGCGCGAGCTCGAGCGTCGTGTCGTCCTGTCGGTGATCGACCGCCGCTGGCGCGACCACCTGTACGAGATGGACTACCTCAAGGACGGCATCGGCCTCCGCGCGATGGCGCAGCGTGACCCGCTCGTCGAGTACCAGCGCGAGGGCTACGCGCTGTTCCAGACGATGATGGGCCAGATCCGCGAAGAGTCGGTCGGCTACCTGTTCAACCTCGAGGTCCAGGTGCAGTCCGACGGCGAGAACGCCGTCATCGAGGCCAAGGGTCTCGGCGAGGACGAGGTCTCCGGCCTCGAGTACTCGGCACCGTCGATCGACGGCGAGGTCGAGGTGCGCGACGAGAAGGGCCGCCTCGAGCAGGCCGCCACGGCGCGTGCGCAGCAGGCCCAGGCCGAGGCCGAGGCAGCTGCCGAGCCCGAGCAGGGCTCCGCGTTCGGCAACGCAGCCACGGCCTCCGGCCAGGCTGCCGCGGCCGGCAACCGTGCCGAGCGCCGTCAGGCGTCGAAGAAGTAGTCCGCGTGCGCGTGAGCGCATCGTGAGCAGCAATGGTCGGGTCCCGCGTCGGGACCCGACCACTGCTGCTCACCAAGCGCACCGACCGGCGGACGGGAGGCCCGTGGCGACACCGCCACGGGCCTCCCGTCCTTGCCGCGCACCTACAGGACGCCGATCGCGGTCGCCCGCCACCTGCCGTCCCGCGTCTCCAACCGCATCGCCACGGCGCGTGCATGACTGCGCGTGTGCACGACGACGGTCGCCTCGGCGACGCCGTCGGCCGGTCGGCAGACGAGCACGCTGCCGACCCGCAGCACCGCTCGGCTCCGCGACCGTCGGCGCACCGAGCGCGCGTGCGCGGCCACGGCTGCACGTTGCTGCAGGTGTCGGTGCACGTCGTCGGTGATCCAGCGGGCGATGCTGTCGACCTCGCGGGCCCCGGTCAGGACTTCGGCGACGCACAGTCCCAGGGCGCGTGCGGTGTCCGCCGGGTCCGGTGGGTCGCTCGCCGGTTCCTGGACCGGTTGCGGTTCGACGATCGTGAGCGGCGGCGAGTGCGCCGTCGTCGTCGTGTGGTCGATCCGGCGTGCCTGCTCCGCCACCCCTGCCCCTTCCGTTGCTGGAGCGAGCGTATGGGGCGTGCAACATGAGAAATACAAAGCTGCTGGGCCTGTGGAGAGGACGACGTTGTCCACAAGTCGACGCACCTAGACTGGCTGGGTGTCGACCCTCAGTGACCTCGTCCTCGCGCAAGGCCGTTCCTCCGAAGCCGACGTGGAGTGGCTCCACCTGCTGGTAGGGGACTGGCAGCTCCTCGCCGACCTGTCCTTCGCCGACATGGTGCTGTGGGTGCCCACTGCCGAGGACGGATCGTTCGTCGCCGTGGCACACGCCCGACCGAGCTCCGCGGCCACGCTGTTCTACCGCGACATCGTCGGGCAGGAGATCCGCGAGGAGTGGCGCGGTCAGGTGACCGAGAGCTTCGCCGGCGCCCGCGTCGTCGACTCCGCCGAGCCCGACTGGTACGAGGACACCCCCACCCGGGTCCGTGCGATCCCGGTGCTGCGGCGCCTCAGCGCCAAGAGCGCAGAGACCACCGAGCGGCCGATCGCCGTCGTCACGCGGCACTCCAACCAGGACGAGATGCGGACGCCGAGCCGTCAGGAACTGAACTTCACCGCGAGTGCGAACGACCTGTTCGGCATGATCGCGACGGGCGACTTCCCGGACCTCGGCGCACCGGCCGGTCCGCGCCGCGGCGCCCCGCGCGCCAGTGACGGTCTGCTGCGCCTCGACACCGCCGGCATCGTGACGTTCGCCAGCCCGAACGGCCTGAGCGCCTTCAACCGGATGGGCTTCGAGGGAGAGCTCGAACGGAAGTCCCTCGCCGAGGTCACCACCGAGCTCATCGGCGCGCAGCTCGACGTCGACGAGTCCCTGCCCCTCGTCGTCACCGGTCGCGCTCCGTGGCGGGCTGACATCGAGTCGAAGGGCGTGACGGTGTCGCTGCGGTCGATCCCGCTCCGCGACCACGGCGACCGCATCGGTGCGATCGTGCTCTGCCGCGACGTGTCGGAGCTCCGGCACCAGGAGCGCGAGCTCATCACCAAGGACGCGACGATCCGCGAGATCCACCACCGCGTCAAGAACAACCTGC
Source organism: Curtobacterium sp. VKM Ac-2887 (assembly GCF_015350935.1). Taxonomy (NCBI): domain Bacteria; kingdom Bacillati; phylum Actinomycetota; class Actinomycetes; order Micrococcales; family Microbacteriaceae; genus Curtobacterium; species Curtobacterium sp. VKM Ac-2887. Next base: position 190,168 of record NZ_JADKSB010000008.1, read on the forward strand.
AGACGGTGGCGTCGTTGCTGCGCATCCAGGCTCGTCGGACGCACTCCGACGAGGCACGGACCTCGCTGCAGAACGCCATGCGCCGCGTGGCAGCCATCGCGGTCGTGCACGACACGCTGTCGAGCGGCCTGAGCCAGACGGTCGACTTCGACGACGTCTTCGACTCGGTGCTCAAGCTCGTCACCGAGGTCGCCGCGTCGCACAACACGACCGTGCACCCGAAGAAGACCGGCGAGTTCGGGGTGCTGCCGTCCGAGGCTGCCACGCCGCTCGCACTCGGGCTCACCGAGCTCGTCACGAACGCCGTCGAGCACGGGCTGGACGGGCGCGACGGTGAGGTCGAGATCGTCGCCCGCCGGTTCGACGACCACCTGGAGATCGAGGTCCGTGACAACGGCGTGGGTCTGCCCGAGGGGAAGGTCGGGTCGGGTCTCGGCACCCAGATCGTCCGCACGCTCATCCAGGGTGAGCTCGGCGGAACGATCGACTGGCACACCCTGACCGGCAGCGGCACCGAGGTGACGATCACCATCCCGTTCCGCTGGCTGACCGCTCCCGCCTAGCCCCCGCGCCGCGCCGCGCCCGCGGGAGTTGCGCCGTCGGGTCCGCGCCCGCGCGTGAGGTTCCGAGATCTGCGAATCTCGCGTGCGATCGCGGTGTGTTGCGGAACCGCCGTGATCAGCGCACGGCGTGTTGTGGAACCCGGGCGGCTGTCGGACGGGAGGCCCGTGGGCGCGTCGCCACGGGCCTCCCGTCCGTCGTTCGGTCGCGTCTCGGGCCGCGCCGAGGTTCCGAGATCTGCGCATCTCGGCGTGCGATCGCGCGTGTTGTGGAACCTCGACGGTCAGCGCGCGGCATGTTGTGGAACCCCGAGGACCAGCGCACGGCGTGCCGCCCCGCCCCGCGCCCCGCGCGCACGACGACGCCCGCCGCCCCTGAAGGGACGACGGGCGTCGGTGTGTCCTGCGGGAACCGGCCCGGGTCAGGAAGCGCGGCGGGCGCGGGCGGCGCGACGCTTCAGCGCACGACGCTCGTCCTCGCTGAGGCCACCCCAGACACCGGAGTCCTGGTTGTTCTCGAGTGCGTACTGCAGGCACATCTCGGTGACCGTGCAGCGCGCACAGACCGACTTGGCCTTCTCGATCTGATCGACGGCGGGCCCGGTGTTCCCGACGGGGAAGAAGAGCTCGGGGTCCGCGGTGAGGCAAGCTGCCTTGTCACGCCAGTCCATGTGTGGTGCTCCTTGATGTCGATGCTCGAACGGCAGGCCGGGGCCGGGGTTCGGGGGATCGGAACGCTGATCATGCATGAGGCATGAGGGGACAACTGTGGGGAGGAGTCCGCTGGAAGCGAGTCTGACGCCCGCGTGACGCTCGGGGGAGGAGCGACGAACCACGGGAGACGCACACCACATCGTGCCGTCCAAACGACCTCGAATATCGTTCCATACTGGTAGGGGCAAATCAAGGGTTCCGATGCTGGAGGATCACTGTGCACGATGACGACCCGACCGCGGTCGACCGTCCTGAGCGACGCTCACGCGCGCTGATCGGCCTGCTGGTGGTGGTCGGCCTCGAGTTCGCGGCGCTCGTCGTGGTCACGGTCGTCCTGGTCGTCGAGCTGATCGTCGCGCCGGCGTCGAGCCTGGCGTCCGGGATCGCCCTGACGATCCTGTCGGCCGTCGCGGCGCTCTGGCTCGGTGCGCTCCTGAACGGCCTGTGGAAGCGTCGCGCCTGGGTGCGGTCGGGGATCATCGTCTGGCAGGTCCTGCAGGGTGCGATCGCGATCGGCGCGTTCCAGGGTGTCTTCCGCGAGCCGGCGGTCGGCTGGGTCCTGCTGATCCCCGCCCTGCTCGGCATCACGTTCGTGCTGTCGCGGTCGGTGACGGCCGCGCTCGCGCGTCCGGCCGAGTAGACGCGACCGAAAGACGGACGGGAGGCCCGTGGCGACGCCGCCACGGGCCTCCCGTCCGTCTTGTGGTCCGGTCCTCAGACCAGGCCGAGCTTCTTCCGCAGGCTCGCCACGTGTCCGGTCGCCTTGACGTTGTAGAGCGGCAGCTGGACGCTGCCGTCCTCGTCGACCACGATCGTGGAGCGGATCGTGCCGGTCACGATCTTGCCGTAGTTGTTCTTCTCGCCCCACGCGGCGTAGGTCTTGTGCACCGCCAGGTCGGGGTCGCTCAGCAGCGGGAACGTGAGCGCCTGCTCGTGCTGGAACGTCTTGAGCTTCGCCTGCTCGTCCTTCGAGACGCCGAGGACCTCGTAGCCGGCTGCCTGCAGCGACGACATGTTGTCGCGGAAGTCGCAGGCCTCGGTGGTGCACCCCGGGGTGGACGCGGCCGGGTAGAAGTACACGATGACCTTCTTGCCCCGCAGTGCGGCGAGCGAGTGTTCGACGCCGTCCTGGTCCGGCAGCGTGAAGTCGGGGGCGGTGTCGCCGGCGGCGAGACGGTCGGTCATGGTGCTCCTGTTCGCTTGGTGCCCACGAGTGGTCGTGAGCGCGCAGAACCCATGCTATTGTTGATTCCCGTTGCGGCACGGAAGCCGGAACATGCACCTCTAGCTCAATTGGCAGAGCAACTGACTCTTAATCAGTGGGTTCTCGGTTCAAGTCCGAGGGGGTGCACCACAACCACGAAGGCCCCGACTCATCGAGTCGGGGCCTTCGTGCGTTCCGGGGGTGCGAACGCGTTCCGAGCGGGACACGCCCGAGGTGCTTTCGGCGGTCGGATTCAGTCGGCGGCGACGTCGACGATCCGTTCCGGGCCGACGACGAGGTCGACGGCGCCGGCGGAGGCCGCTGCGAGGTCGGCGGTCAGGGTCTCGAGCGCGTCGGCGGGCACCCAGACCTCGAACGTCGCCGCACGCCCGTAGACCGTCGCACCGAGGGTCGCGTGGTGGTGCCGGACCCAGTCGCGCAGGACGTTGTCGAGCCGGCCGGCCTCGGCGTGCGGGGCGTCGAAGTGCACCTGCGTGAGCGCCTCGCGCCGGACGAGCGCGGCGGTGTCGAGGGCCTCCGAGACCGAGGTCGAGTAGGCGCGGACGAGTCCGCCGGCGCCGAGCTTCACGCCGCCGAAGTAGCGCGTCACGACGGCGACCACGTCGGTGAGGGCGCGGCGGCGGAGCACCTCGAGCATCGGCACGCCAGCCGTACCCGACGGTTCTCCGTCGTCCGACGACCGGGCCTGGTCGCCGAGGGTGCCGGTGACCATCGCGGTGCAGTTGTGCCGGGCGTCCCAGTGGCGGCGTTTCACCTCGGCGATGACCCGCTCGGCGTCCGCGACGTCCGACACGGGGGCGACCGTGGTGATGAACCGCGACTTCGTGATGACGATCTCGTGCTCGACCGGGTCGGCGATCGTCGCGGGGAAGCTGCGGGCCATGCCCACGAGGCTAACGGCGTGCACCGTGTCCGCCGCGCTACGATGTCGTGCACGCACGGCTGGGGAGGAGTCCGACATGGAGACCGGTGATCCGAGGGGCGGGGTCCTGGAAGCCGCCGAACTCGCACGGCGCATCAACCTGCTGCTCGACTTCGAGGAGTCCCAGCGTGGCGCCCCGGTGCCGTTCGCCTCGATCGAGGAGTACGTCGCCGCCCACGGCGGTTCGCTCTCGCGAGCGAAGTGGACCTACATGCTCTCCGGTGACGGCCGACGCAACCGCGACACCGAGCTCCTGCGACTGCTCGCCGGGTTCTTCGAGGTCGACGAGCGCTTCCTGCTCGAGGACAGCGACGTCCCCGAGCGCATCGGCGCCCAGCTCGCCCTCGTCCGCTCCCTGCGCTCCGCCCGCGTGAGCGGGTTCGCTGCACGCACCTTCCCCGGCGAGCTCTCACCCGAGGCGCTGCGGCGCATCGCCGAGGTGCTCGAGGAGGAATCACAGCGCGGGAGCGTGGCGTGACCGACCCGCTGCTCGAGTCCTTCTGGGCACGCGGCGCGGTCGAGGGGTGGTCCGACGTCGACCAGGCCGTCGCCGCCGCAGCCGTCGTCGTGGACAAGCCCATCGTCGTCCGCGAAGAGGCGTTCCTGGCGACGGAACCCGTGTGCGGCTTCGTCGCGACGCTCGAGCACGCCCACCTGATCATGATCTCGCCGACCGCGTCGCCGACCTTCCGGGCGTTCGTCATCGGCCACGAGCTCGGCCACGTCCTGCACCGGCACCAGGAGCACGCCCCCCAGTCGGCCTACATCCGCGACGTCATCCCGGACCTGCCCGAGTACAAGGTCGAGCGGGCGCTGGCGCGGGGGATGTTCTCGAACGCGTACGAGCACGAGGCCGAGGTATTCGCCGACGCACTCGCGACGCTCATCCGGCGACACCGCGGCCGCCCGAGCGCCTTCCGCGGGGTCTTCGGGTGATCGTCGCCGTCGTCCAGGCGGTGCTGCTCATCGCCGGGACGATCGCGCTCTTCGTCCTGCAACGCAGACAGGACCGCACCCTGGCGGTGACCTTCCTGCTGTTCGCCGGCACCATCGTCACGAACGTCGACCCGCTGTACCGGTGGCTCGACCCACTGCTCGGCGGCTCGAACGTGGTGACCGTGGTCAGCGACTGCCTGATGGTCGCCGGCACGAGCACGCTGCTCTGGGGCGTGGCGAAGGCGGTCGGCGCGGCGCGGCCGTGGCTCCGGAACGCGATCGTGGTGTCGTGCGCCGCGGTGGTGGTCGTGGTGGTCGTCGCCTTCTCGGTGCTGGACAAGCCCGCCACCACGACGACGTTCATGCTCGACGCCGGGTCGCACCCGGCCGCGACCGTCTACTCGATCGCGCAGACGGTGTACCTCGGGGTGGCGCTCGGCGCGACGGGCCTCATCTGCGTCCTCCGCCTGCGCGAGGCCCGGACGACGACGGACCTGGTCGGGCTGTGGGTCCTGGTGCTCGGCGGCGTGCTGGGGGTCGTCCGGATGGTCGTCGTCGTGGTCATGGACCTGGCGCACGTCACGGGGGACCTCGACCGGATGCGCTCCCTCGCGCTGCCGTACGACGTCACGACGCCCGGCGCCGTGATCTGCGTCTCGACGGGGATGCTGCTGCTCGTCGTCGGACACCGGGTCTCGCGACGCCGACACACCCGGCGGGTCGACGCGGCGCTGCGGCGTCTCGCGCCGCTGCACGAGCGGATCGGTGCCGACAACGCCTACCCGTCGACCGAGGACCCCGCGACGCGGTTGAGCCGCGCGATCGTCGAGGTCAACGACGGGCTCCGGCGGACGCGTACGCCGTTGACCGATGCCGAGCGAGCCGTCCTCGCCGAGGCCGAGTCGGCGCTCGACTCCGCGTAGCCCGAAGGGGTGACTCGACGGTCTCCCGACGCCCGTGTAGGGTTTGTAGCAAGTGCTACAGATCCTGTGGCTCGTCGGTGGGACTCGGCCGCGTTGGGGGCGGCCGAGCACCACCGACACTCGTTGTCTAGACTCGGACGGTGCTCGTCTTCGCCGCAGTCGTCCTGTTCATCGGTGCCGTCTTCAACGTCGTCACCTGGCCGCGCTTCTTCCAGCGCGTCGCGAAGGACACCCGCGCGCGTGACGCCGCGGGCAAGCCGACGACGTTCTACACGGTGCACCTCGTGCTGCTGCTCATCGCGCTCGCCATCGCCGTGGCCGCGGTCGTCGCCGGGATCCTGCTGCTGGTCTGAGCTATTCGCCGTCGGGCGTCGCTTCAGCGCTGCTTCAGGACGGCACGGCAGGATCGTCGCCATGCGTGTCCTGGTGGTCGACGACGAGGTGCGGCTCGCCGACGGTGTCCGTCGCGGCCTCGAGGCCGAGGGGTGGGCGGTCGACGTCGCCCACGACGGCGTCGACGGCCTGTGGCACGCCCGCGAGTTCCGCTACGACGCGATCGTCCTCGACCTGATGATGCCGGGGATGAGCGGATGGGCGGTCTGCGCCCAGCTCCGGGCCGACCAGGACTGGACGCCGGTGCTCATGCTCACCGCCAAGGACGGCGAGTGGGACCAGGTCGAGGCCCTCGACGCCGGCGCCGACGACTACGTCACGAAGCCCTTCTCGCACCCGGTCCTCGTCGCCCGGCTGCGCGCGCTCGTCCGCCGCGGTGCTCGGGAACGCCCGGCGGTGCTGACCCTCGGCGACCTGGTCGTCGACCCGGCCGCACGGACGGTGACGCGTGCCGGGACCCCGGTCGACCTGACGAGCCGGGAGTTCGCGGTGCTCGAGTACCTCGCGCGGCGCTCCGGGCAGGTGTGCTCGAAGCGCGAGGTGATCGAGAACGTCTGGGACGTCGACTTCGAGGGCGACCCGAACATCGTCGAGGTGTACGTCGGGCACCTCCGGCGCAAGCTCGACCGGCCGTTCGGACGGACGTCACTCGAGACCGTCCGCGGTGCGGGCTACCGACTGGCGGCCGACGGTGGCTGACCGGGGGACGGGGCGCACGCGCCGCTTCCGGTCGGTGCGCGCGCGGACCACGCTCGGCGCCGGCGTGGTCGTGCTCGCCGCCCTGGTCGTCGGTGCCGTGGGGTTCGTCGTGGTGCTCCGCCTGGTGCTGTTCGACGGGGTACGGACGTCCGCCGAGGCCGGGCTCGAACAGGTGTCGTCACGGGTCGAGTCCGACGGTGCCGGTGCGGTGACCGACTACGAGGACGTCCTGGTGCAGGTGGTCGGTGCCGGCGGCTCGGTCCTCGCACACGGTGAGGACGCCGACGCTCCGGCCCTGTCGACCGCCGACGAGTCCCGGTGGTCGCACGACGGCGAACGCTGGCTGCTCGTCGCCGACGACGTCGACCTGCCCGGTGGGGGTGAGGCGACCCTGGTGTACGGCGTCTCCCTCGAGCAGACCGACACCGCCATCCGGACCGCCGTGGTGCTCCTCGCCGTCGGGGTGCCGGTGCTCGTCCTCGTGCTCGGGATCGTGACCTGGTCCGTGACCGGGCGGTCGTTGCGGCCGGTGGAACGGATGCGCACCGAGGTCGAGACGATCCGTGCCGCGCAGCCCGATGCCCGCGTGGTCGTGCCGGACACCGGCGACGAGATCGCCCGGCTCGCGACCACCATGAACGCGATGCTCGACCGGCTCGACCGATCCGCGGCGGGGCAGCGGCAGTTCGTGTCCGACGCCTCGCACGAGCTGCGGTCGCCGATCGCGTCCCTCCGCCAGCACGCCGAGGTCGCCGTCGCGTACCCGGACCGGACGGACGTGGCCGAGTTCTCCGACGTCGTGCGGTCCGAGGCCGTGCGCCTGCAGGACCTCGTCACCGGGCTGCTCGAGCTGTCACGGCTCGACGAGGGTGGCACGGGTGTCCGTCGTCCCGTGGACCTCGACGACCTCGCACTCGACGCCGTCGCCCGGGCCCGGGCCCGGGTGCCGGGTGGGGTGAGCGGCGACCGCGTGATCCGGGTCGACGGCTCCGGGATCTCCGCCGCACGCGTGCTCGGCGACGAACGGCTGCTCACCGGCGTGGTCCGGAACCTCGTCGACAACGCCGTCCGGCACGCGACGTCGCGCGTCGCAGTGGCCCTGGTCGAGCAGGACGGCGCCGCGGTGCTGACCGTGGACGACGACGGCTCCGGGATCCCGGCGGCCGAGCGCGACCGGGTGTTCGAGCGGTTCGTCCGGCTCGACGAGGCCCGCAGCCGCGACGCCGGTGGTGCCGGCCTCGGTCTGGCGATCGTGCGGGATGCCGTCCGGGCACACGGCGGCGAGGCGACGGTGGCGGACTCGCCGCTCGGCGGGGCGCGGTTCGTCGTGCGCATCGCACTCGGCGGCTGAACAGGCGGCTTCAGGTCTGCTTCAGCACCCCGCCGACATGCTCGTCCCATGACCTTCCGCACCCAGCTCCAGAAGCCCTCCGCCCGCCGTGTCGCCGCCCTCGCCGCCCTGCCCGTCGTGGCCGCGCTCGCCCTCACCGGCTGCTCCACCGACGGGTCGTCCGGCTCGGCGGCGTCGTCCTCGAACGGATCGGCCGCGACGGGCGCCACCACCGGCACGTCGGGTGGCGCGTCCGCGACCGCCGCCTCGGCCACGTCGAACGACGCCCTGCTCGCCGCCGTCGCGACCGCACGCGGGAGCGTCGGCTCCGGCACCGTCATCTCGGTCGAGCAGGAGCAGCGTGGCAGCGCGTACGAGGTCCTCGTCGTGACGAAGGACGGCGCCGAGCACGAGGTGCACACCGACGCCGCCGGCACCGGGGTGACCGGTACCCCGCATACCGAGACCGCGGACACCGACGACCGTGCCGAGCACGACCGGTTCGTCGCAGCGGCCGACCTCGACGTCACCAGGGCCGTCAGCGCCTTCGAGGACCTGCACGCCGGTGCGATCACCGAGCTCGGCCTCGACGACCACCTCGGCAAGGTGGTCTGGGAGGGTGACGTCGTCGACGGGTCCGGCACCAAGCACAGCGTCCGGATCGACGCCGGTTCGGGCGACGTCGTCACCGACCAGGTCGACACCGACGACTGATCCGACGAACGACCCGGCGACCGACCCGGCCGACGTCGGCGGTCAGCGGTAGACCTGTGGCATCCGACCTGGGCGTCGGCGACCTCGGGAGACACCATGACGGACCAGACCCCTCGCACCTACCCGCAGGGCGTGCCGAGCTGGATCGACGGACGACACCCGGACCCCGACGCCGCGCAGGCGTTCTACGGCGGTCTGTTCGGCTGGGACTTCGAGGAGCGCCTGCCGCCCGGGGCCCCCGGCTCGTACCGGATCGTGAGCATCGACGGACGAGAGGTCGGTGCGATCGCCTCGGGTGACGAGCCGGCGTCGTGGACGACGTACATCGCCGTGGACGACGCCGACGCGGTGGCCGCTCGAGTCGTCGAGCTCGGTGGCACCGCCGCTCCGGCGGAGGACGCCGGGCCGGGTGGCGCCGCGGGCCGCAGCGTCGACTGCGTCGATCCGCGCGGTGCGGCGTTCGGACTCTGGCAGGCGCGCGAGCGGCTCGGGTCCCAGCACATCAACGCCCCCGGTGGTTGGGTCTTCAGCGACCTCCGCTCGACCGAGCCGGAGCAGGCGATCTCGTTCTACGAGCAGCTGTTCGGCTGGCGGGTCTCCGGCATCGAGGAGGGCCCGAGCGCCATGGTCCGGCTGCCCGGCTACGGGGACCACCTCGCGGCCACCTCCGACCCCGACATCCGCGAACGGCAGGTCGGCGCACCGGAGGGCTTCGCGGACGTCATCGGCGCCCTCGCCCGACTCGACGACGGGCCGGACGACTGGCACGTGTCGTTCAGCGTGGCGGACCGTGATGCCGCCGCCGCACGGGCCGAGGAGCTCGGCGGCGCCGTGCTCGGTACCTGGCAGGGGCCGTGGACGCGTGCGGCCGAACTGCGGGACCCGCAGGGCGCCACGTTCCGCGTCACGCAGTTCGCCCCGGACGGCACTGCCTGAGCGGTCTCCGGGACGTCAGTGCGTCCGGAGCCCCTCGACCAGGATGTCGAGCAGGCGGTCGGTCTGTGAACCGTCCGCAGCGCCACGGGTCGTCAACAGGATCCCGACGAGCGCGGCGGTCACGTCGTCGGCGAGGACGTCCGCGCGGAGGGAGCGGTCCGCAGTGCCGCTGTCGAGGAACCGTTGGACCGCCGCGTTGACCCGATCACGGGTCCCCGCGGCTTCGGCGGTCTCACGGAGCGCGCCGGCTCGGACGGTCTCGGCGAGTCCGCGTTTGGTCGCCACGAACTCGGCGTACCGGCCGGCGAAGGCCCGGAGCGCCGAGGCGGCGGACGCCCCGTCGAGCAGGTCGTCGACCGTGCTCAGCGCGGCGTCGAGCTCGGCTCGGTAGACGGCGGCCACGAGGTCCTGACGCGTGGGGAAGTTCCGGTAGAGCGTCCCGATCCCGACACCTGCGGCCAACGCGATCGCGCCGAGGGACGTGTCCTCACCCTGGTGGGTGAAGGCGGCGCGGGCGGCACCGACGAGCCGTTCCCGGTTGCGCGCGGCGTCGGCCCGGGGTCGGCGGGGACCGGCATCCGGGGCGTCGGGCGTTGTGGTGGACAAAACGGAGGCTCCTCCGGTTAGGATCATCGAAGCGGAGGATCCTCCGCTTCGATCGAGGATACCGGAGACGACATGCACCACGACACGGAGCGCCCGGGTGGCGCGTACGACCTCGGCGGACGGACCGTCGCTCGGATCGGCTACGGCGCGATGGCGCTCGAACGCTTCGCCGAGGACCGCGCGGCCGGCGTCGCCCTGCTGCACCGGGCGCGCGAGCTCGGGGTGGATCACCTCGACACCGCGGAGTTCTACGGCGACGGTGTCGCGAACGACGTCATCCGGCGAGCGTTCGGCGCCTCGGACCAGGTGGTCGTCGTCAGCAAGATCGGTGCTGTCCGCGTCGACGCGCCGGTGCCGCTCGCACTGGCGCAACGCCCGGAGGAGCTGCGCGAACAGGTGCACGCGAACCTCCGGACCCTGGGCCGCGAGCGCATCGACGTCGTGAACCTGCGGCGCGCCGACACCGGACCCGGGTTGATCGCCGAGGGGGAGCAGCTCGTCGACCTGGACGACCAGCTCGCCGAGATGACGGCCATGCGGGACGAAGGGCTGATCGGGGCCATCGGACTCAGTGCCGTGTCCGAACCGGTCCTGCGCCGCGGTCTCGCCGCCGGCATCGTGTGCGTCCAGAACGCGTACTCGCTGGTGGCGCGGGAACACGAGGCGTTGTTCGACCTGGCCGTCCGGAACGGCGTCGCCTGGGTTCCGTTCTTCCCGCTCGGCGGCGCGTTCCCCGGTCTGCCGAAGGTCGCCGACGAACCCGTCGCGATCCGGATCGCTGCGGAGCTGCGGGTCACCGCGGCGCAGCTGGGCCTCGCGTGGCTGCTCGGCCGCGCGCCACAGGTCTTGCTCATCCCGGGGACGTCGAGCGTCGCCCACCTCGAGGAGAACGTCGCGGTGGGGTCCGTCCGGTTGTCGCCCGAGCAGCGCGGAGCACTCGACGGGGTGTGGGCTCGGCGTGCGGCGGAGAGCACCGACGCGCCGGCGTGGCCCTGAGTCGACTGGCCGGACCGGTCAGGACTCCGTGTGCAGCGGCGGTCCGAGCACCTTCTGGATCGCCAGCGCGGCGAGCTGCTCGTCCGAGGTGTCGAGCAGCACGCGGAACGTCTCCGGCTCCGTGACGAACTCGACGCAGACGGCATCCTCGTCGCACGGTCCGAGCCGCCACCCCGACACCGCGTCCATCGGCACCGAGACCCGCGCCTCGCGCTCGTAGTCGGTCTCGGCCTCCAGGCGGTCGGGGAACACCCGCAGGCGTCCGTACGCGCCTCGCCAGCTCAGCTGGAGATCGAGGGTGGGGGGAACAGACGCAGGGGAGACAGAGCGGTCCGGCACCCGCCGATCGTACCGACGGGAGCCGGACCCACTGCACTCGGCGCGCGACGTGCTGCGCACCGGGGACAGATCAGACGGTGTCGTCGGACCCCTTGTGCTCGCCGCCGTCCTCGCCGTCGCGACGGACCTGGTTCGCCGGGTCACGGACACCGATCGGGTACGGGCCGGTGACGCCCTGTCGGAGCGAGGCGATGCGCAGGATGCGGTCGCGCTGCAAGAACCAGCCGACGACGAGCAGCGGGATCACGATCACGAGGGACGCGATCGTGTAGGTGCCGACCGGGTAGTCGATCGCCATCAGCACGATGACCGACGCCAGGAACGCCAGGGTGAGCCACGCGGTCACCGGGGCGCCGGGCAGCTTGAAGGACGGCTCCTTCGCCAGTCCCTGCTTCGCCCACGACCGGAGCCGCATCTGACAGAGGATGATCGTGCCCCACGCCGTGATGATGCCGAGGCTCGCGATGTTCAGCGCGATCTCGAACGCCTGGCTCGGGACGAAGTAGTTCAGGACGACGCCGGCGACGGTGAAGCCGGCGGTGAGCAGGATGCCGGCGTACGGCACACCGCCCTTCGACATCTTGGTGGTCCACTTCGGCGCCGAGCCGTTCATGCCCATCGAGTGCAGGGCGCGACCGGTCGAGTACAGGCCGGCGTTGAGCGACGACAGTGCCGCCGTGAGCACGACGAAGTTCATGATGCCGCCGACGATCGACCCGACCTGCGGGTTGCCGAGCGACGAGAAGAACGTCACGAACGGGCTCTCGCCCTCCTTGTACGCCGTGTACGGCAGGAGCAGGGAGAGCAGGATGATCGACCCGACGTAGAAGACCGCGATGCGGAACACGACGGAGTTGATGGCGCGGGGGATGACCTTCTCGGTGTTCTGCGTCTCACCGGACGCGGTGCCGACGAGCTCGATCGCCGCGTACGCGAAGACGACACCCTGGATCACGATGACCGCGGGGAGCAGCCCGTTCGGGAACAGTCCGCCGTTGTCGCCCCAGATCGAGAAGCCCGTGCGGACGGCTTCGCCGCCGGCCTCGACCGGGAACGCGAAGACGAGCCAGATGATCGCGACGACGAGGAACGCGACGAGTGCGGCGACCTTGATGAGCGCGAACCAGAACTCGAGTTCGCCGAACACCTTGACCGCGACCATGTTGGCGGCGAGCACGACGACCAGGGCGATCAACGCGAGGAGCCACTGCGGTGCGGCGGTGAACGCGGACCAGTACTGCAGGTAGATCGCGACGGCGGTGGTGTCGACGATCGAGGTCATCGCCCAGTTCAGGAAGTACATCCAGCCGGCGGCGTAGGCGAACTTCTCGCCGTAGAACTCGCGGGCGTAGGAGATGAACGACCCCGACGACGGACGGTGCAGCACGAGCTCGCCGAGGGCGCGCAGGATGAAGAACGCGAAGATGCCGCAGATCAGGTAGGTCAGCGCGAGCGCGGGGCCCGCGGTGTGGAGTCGTCCACCCGCACCGAGGAAGAGTCCGGTACCGATGGCCCCACCGATCGCGATCATCTGCAGCTGCCGGGGCTTCAGACCGTGTTGGTAGCCCTCTTGCTCGTGCGAGAAGTCGTTCGCCGGAGCACGGTTCACGCCCGTGTCGTTCTGCGCTGTCATGCGCGCCAACCTACATGCGCACGGAACCGGGGCGGCACACAAACCTCCGAACGAGCTGATCTGTAACGAGACGGTCACGATCGCGATCCCCATGTGCGTGGGCGACACGCCGACGACGGGGTACAGCGGTGCCGGGATTCCGGCGGACGTCGATTGTGATCGGGGGACAAGACACCGTTAGGTTTGAACGTCCCCACAGGCCCGATGGTCGGGGACACGACGACCAGGACGCGTCCACGGCCAGCAGCGCCGGGGCCGTACGGTCGGCCGGACCGGGACCGCCCCGAGCGTGGTCCCTGCGTGCGTGATCGCTCGCCCTGCGCCGTTGCGCGGGGCTCGACGTGGCCGCGCGCACCGTCCCGGACGACCCGTCCGCAACCACACCGTCGCCGCACGCGCGCTCGTTCGCCGTGGCGACGCGAGGAGCCCAGTTGTCCATCGCACCACCCGAGAGCCGGCACACCCCGTCGCCGGACCCCACCGGCACGTCCCCGGACCCCACCACGTCGCCGGCGGTCAGCGTCCGCGACGTCTACAAGGTGTTCGGCCGTCGACCGGCCGAGGCCGTCCGCCGCCTCGCCGCCGGTGCCACCCGCGACGAGGTCCGCGAGCAGGGATCCGCCGCGGTCATCGACGCGTCCTTCGACGTCCGACCCGGCGAGATCTTCGTCGTCATGGGGCTGTCCGGCTCCGGCAAGTCGACCCTCATCCGGATGCTCAACGGCCTGCTCGAGCCCACCGCCGGCAGCGTCGAGATCGGCGGCCGCACGGTCACCGGCGCGACGCCGAAGGGGATCCGCGACATCCGCCGGTCCAGCGTGTCGATGGTGTTCCAGCACTTCGCCCTGCTGCCGCACCGCACCGTGCTCGAGAACGTCGCGTACGGCCTCGAGGTGAACGGCGTCGACAAGACGACGCGCCTCGCGAAGGCCCGTGAGGTCATCGACCTGGTCGGCCTGGACGTCTGGGCCGACGCGAAGCCCGACGAGCTGTCCGGCGGCATGCAGCAGCGCGTCGGCATCGCCCGCGCCCTCGCCGCCGAGACCGACGTCCTGCTCATGGACGAGGCGTTCAGCGCGCTCGACCCGCTCATCCGCCGCGAGATGCAGGAGCAGCTCGTCGACCTGCAGCAGCGGCTCGGCAAGACCATCGTCTTCATCACGCACGACCTCAACGAGGCGATGTTCCTCGGCGACCGGATCGCCGTGATGCGCGACGGCCGGATCGTGCAGATCGGGTCGCCGGAGGACATCCTCACCGACCCGGCGAACGACTACGTCGCCCAGTTCGTGCAGGACGTCGACCGTGCCCGTGTGCTCACCGCCGCGAGCGTCATGGAACCGGCCCGCGCCACCGTCCCGCTGACCGTGGGTCCTCGTGGCGCACTGCGCACCATGCGCGACCTGCAGACCGCCGCGCTCTTCGTCACCGGTCGTGGCCGGAAGCTCGAGGGCTGGGTCCGCGACCGGCACGTGATGCGCCAGGTGAAGGCCGGCGACACGAACCTCGACGCGATCGTGAACACCGAGTACGCCCGGGTCGCCCCCGACACCGCGCTGACCGACCTGTTCGAGCTCGCCGTCGAGTCACCCCTGCCGATCGCCGTGGTCGACGACGAGGAGCGCCTGCTCGGCGTCGTCCCGCGTGTGACCCTGCTGGCCGCGCTCGGCAACGTGCCGACCGCGACGATGCCGATCCCGGTGCTCGAGCCGGTCACCCGCATCTCCGACTCCGACATGGACTCGACCCTCGCCGCGACCGGCGAGACGCCTGCCCACACCGGCGAGCCCGCCATCGAAGGAGACCACGCATGATCACCCCCGGTACCAACTCCTTCGGTGACTTCCACCTGCCCCTCGGCACCTGGGTCGCCGCGGTCGTCGACTGGATCACGACCTACCTGTCCGGCTTCTTCGACGTCGTCCGCTACGTGTTCACGTGGATGGACGCGTGGATGGAGTACTTCCTGTCCACCCCGCCGTTCTGGGTCGTCGTCGCGGTCCTCGTCGTGCTGGCGTTCCTGGCGAAGGGCTGGAAGCTCGCGCTCGGCGCTGCCATCGGTCTGCTGTTCATCGTCAGCGTCGGGCAGTGGACGAACGCGATGAACACGCTCGCGCTCGTCGTGGTCGCCGCCGGCCTGGCCGTCGTCCTCAGCATCCCGCTCGGGGTGTGGGCCGCCCGGTCCGACGCCGCGAGCCGGATCATCCGCCCGGTCCTGGACTTCATGCAGACGACCCCGGCGTTCGTCTACCTAATCCCGGCGCTGCTGCTGTTCCGCGTTGGTGTCGTCCCCGGCATCGTCGCGACGATCGTCTTCGCGATGGCCCCCGGCGTCCGGCTCACCGAGCTCGGCATCCGCGGCGTCCCGAGCGAGGTCGTCGAGGCCGGTGCCGCCTTCGGGTCGAGCCCGTGGCGCATCCTCCGTCAGATCCAGCTGCCGTTGGCGAAGGCCAGCATCATGGCCGGCGTCAACCAGGTCATCATGCTGTCGCTGTCGATGGTCGTCATCGCCGGCATGGTCGGCGCCGGCGGCCTCGGCGAGCAGATCGTCGCCTCGCTGAACCGCATCGACGTCGGGCTCGGGGCCGAAGCCGGCCTGTCGGTCGTGGTCCTGGCGATCCTGCTGGACCGCCTGACCGCAGCGCTCGGCGGCGACGCGAGCGGTGCCGCCCGGCCGTGGAAGCGCAAGCGCAAGCCCACCGTGACCGCGACGCCGAACGCGGCGACCGCCCAGACCGCCGCCACCACCGAGGCAGCCCCGGCCGACCGCCGGCGCGAGCCGCAGACGACCAGCGCGTGAGGAAGGACCAGACCATGAAACGAACCAAGCGAACCAAGCGCACCCTCGCGGCGGCCGTCCTCGCCGTCGCCACCGCCGTCGGCCTGTCCGCCTGCATGCCGCCCGGCTACTACGGGGCCTCCGGCACCGTCGACAACGGCGACCAGAAGTCGATGCACGTCGTCGTCTTCAACGGTTGGGACGAGGACACCGCCGCCAGCTACCTCTGGAAGTACGTGTTGGAGCAGAAGGGCTACGACGTCCAGCTCACGAACTCCGACGTCGCACCCGCCTACACCGGCCTCGCGTCCGGCGACTACGACGTGGTGTTCGACACCTGGCTGCCGAACACGCACAAGGAGTACATGGACACCTACGGCAAGGACCTGACGGACCTCGGCGCCTGGAACGAGCAGGCGTCGCTGGAACTGGCGGTGCCGAAGTACTCGGACATCGACTCGATCGACGAGCTCAAGGCGCACGCGTCCGACTTCGGCAACAAGATCATCGGCATCGAGCCGGCCGCCGGTGAGACGAAGGTCGTGTCCGACCAGGTCATCCCGCAGTACGGCCTGGACGGCATGGACTTCATCACGAGTTCGACGCCGGCGATGCTCGCCGACCTCAAGGCCTCGATCGCGAAGAAGGAGGACGTCGTCGTGACGCTGTGGCGTCCGCACTGGGCGTACGACGCCTTCCCGATCAAGGACCTGAAGGACCCGAAGGGTGCGCTCGGCAAGAACGAGGAGATCCACACGATCGCCAAGAAGGACTTCGAGCAGGACTTCCCGCAGGCGTCGAAGTGGATGGAGGACTTCTCGATGGACTCCGACACCCTCTACTCGCTCGAGAACGCGCTCGTGAACAGCGGCGCGAAGGCCAGCGAGTACCCCGCGATCACGGAGAAGTGGGCTTCCGAGCACCAGGACTTCGTCGATTCGCTCACGTCCGGCAAGTAGTCAGCAGGTCGGACAGGAGGCCCGGTGCGCGTCGTGCGCACCGGGCCTCGGTCGCGTCCTGGGCCGGTTTTCTGAACGACGCCTGTCGTTTCGTTGCTTGCATGGAGGGATGGACATCCTCCTCCGACTCCTGGTCGCGATCGGGTTCGCCCTCCTCATCACTGCCGTCGCCGCGGTCGTCCTGCACCTGGTGCTGCGAACGGTCGCGCGACGGGAACGGTGGGCCGGCGTGCTCTCGCGCCGGGCGAAGCACCCGTTCCGCACCACCCTGCTCGTGGTCCTGCTCTGGATCGCGTTCACCTCGAGCGTCCCGCGCGACGCCGACGCGTACCCGTGGCGCGACGAGGTCGTGCACGGGTTCCTCATCGTCACGATCGCGGTGGGCTGCTGGCTGGCGTGCCAGATCGCGATCTTCCTCGAGGACCTCGGCCTGCACCGGTTCCGCATCGACGTCCCCGACAACCGGCAGGCCCGCCGCATCCGCACGCAGGTCCTCATCATCCGGCGGCTGACCGTCGCCGTGCTCGTCATCATCGCCGTCGGCGCGATCCTGCTCACCTTCGACGGGGTCGAGGCGGCGGGCGCGAGCGTGCTCGCGAGCGCCGGACTCATCTCGGTCGTCGCGGGTCTCGCGGCGCAGTCGACGCTCGGCAACGTCTTCGCGGGCATGCAGCTCGCGTTCTCCGGGTCGATCCGCGTCGACGACGTCGTCGTGGTCGAGCAGCAGTGGGGGCGGATCGAGGAGATCACCCTGACCTACGTGGTCGTGCACCTGTGGGACGACCGGCGCTTCGTGCTGCCGTCGACGTACTTCACGAGCACCCCGTTCGAGAACTGGACGCGCACGAACAGCGAACTGCTCGGTGCCGTCGAGATGGACCTGGACTGGCGGGTCCGTCCGGGGGAGATGCGCGAGGAACTCGACCGGATCCTCGACCGCACCGAGCTGTGGGACCGCCGCGTCAAGGTGCTGCAGGTCACCGATGCCGTGCAGGGGTACGTGCGGGTGCGGGTCCTCGCGACGTCGCACGACGCCCCGTCGCTGTTCGACCTGCGCTGCTACATCCGCGAGGAACTCGTCGAGTGGATCCAGCGCACCCACCCCGACGCCCTGCCGGTCCAGCGCGTGCTCATGGTCGACGAGACCGCACCGCGGCGGCGCACGGCGTCGACCGCTGCCGACTCGGCGCTGTTCGCGCCGGGGCAGGAGGACCGCGCGGCACTCTTCACCGGTCCGATCCAGACGTCCGACATCCCGCCTGCGGAGCGCTGACGGGCTCCGGACCCGACACGGGACGGACGGGAGGCCCGGTGCCAGCTGGCACCGGGCCTCCCGTCCGTCGTGTGGTCGCGGCCCGGAGCTACGGCTGGCGCGCCTTGACGGCGCGGTCGTCCTCGACCACCGTGCCGATCGCCACGATCGTGGTCGCGATCCACGCGACCCACGTCAGGGCGAGCCGCCAGTCGCGGGGTCCCTGGCGGGTGGTCTGGAGCACGCTGTAGCCGCTGATGAGCGAACTCCACACCGCACCGTTGAACATGAACTTGCGCACAGAGGCCTCCTGTCGTCGTACTGCCAACGCTACCGGTCAGTACATTGGAGCGCCGCCGGACACCCTGCCCGGCGCACTCGTGGAGGAACGCCCGTGCGTCAGGCCGTCATCGGAGCAGTGCTGCTCGTCATCGGCGCGGTGTGCGTCGCGCTCGGCCTGCTGCCGCTCGACGACCTCGGGGTCCTGGCCGAACGGGTCCTGCCTGTCCTCGGGTTCGTCCTCGGGCTGACGATCGTCGCCGAGCTCGCCGCGGACGCCGGGGTGTTCGACCGGCTCGCCGACGTCGCGGCACGTGTCGGCGGCGGACGCACCATCGGGCTGTGGGGCGCGGTCGTGGTCCTCGCCGTGCTCTGCACCGTGTTCCTGTCGATCGACACGACCGCGGTGCTGCTCACCCCGATCGTGATCTCACTGGCGCGCCGGGTCGGGCTGCCGCCGATGCCGTTCGCGCTCACCACCGTCTGGCTCGCGAACACCGCGTCCCTGCTGCTGCCGGTGTCGAACCTGACGAACCTGCTCGCCGTCGACCGGATGGGCCTCGGCGGCCCGCTGCCCTTCGCCGGGCTGATGGCCTGGCCGGCCGTCGCCGGGGTCGTCGTGCCGTGCGCCGTCCTGCTCGTGGTGTTCCGCGGCAAGCTCTTCGGGCGCTACACGCCGGTGTCGGTGCGCCGTCCGTCCGACCCGGTGTCGTTCTGGGCGGCGTCCGCTGTGCTCGTCGCGCTCGTGGTGGCGCTGACCGCCGGGGTGACGGTCTGGATCGCGGCCGTCGCCGGTGCCCTCGTGCTCGTCGTGGTCGCGGCGTTCCGGTCGCCCGCCGAGCTCCGGCCGTCGCGGGTGCCGTGGTCGACGCTGCTGTTCGCCGCCGGGCTCTTCGTCGTGGTCGAGACCCTGCACAGCACCGGGCTCACCGACCCGATCGTGCGGGCGCTCGGCGACGGCACCGGCACCGGGCCGCTCCTGCTGCTCGGCGCCGGGGGAGCGGTGGCGGCGAACGCGATCGACAACCTGCCCGCGTACCTGGTGCTCGAGCCCGCTGCCGGTCACGAGGCCGTGCGGTACGCGGCGCTCCTCATCGGCGTGAACGCCGGGTGCCTGGTGACGCCGTGGGCCTCCCTCGCCACCCTGCTGTGGCACGCACGGCTGTCGGCCGAGGGCGTGCACCTGTCGTGGGGCAAGTACATGCTGCTCGGGTGCATCGCGGCTCCGCTCACCGTGGTCGCCGGGGTGCTCGCGCTGGCGTTCTGACGTGGGGCCGCTGGGGTGCTCGCGCTCCGACGCGCGGTCGCGGTCAGAGCCAGTCGCGGGCCTTGAAGACGCGGTAGAGCACGAGCGACGACGCGACGATGAGCGCGAGCGAGACGTACAACCCGCTCCACGCACCCTCGCCCGGGAACGTCACGTTCTGTCCGAAGAAGCCGGTGATGGCGGTGGGGATCGCGATGATCGCGGCCCAGCTCGTCACCTTCTTCATCACGGTGTTCTGCCGGTTCGACGCCAGGTTGAGGTTCGTGTCGAGGACACTCGATACGGCGTCGCGCAGTTGCTCGACGGAGTCGGAGATCGACACCAGGTGGTCCTCGACGTCGCGGAAGTAGGGCCGGATGCCGTCCGAGATCGTCTCCGCGTCGCCGTGCAGCAGCGACGCGACGCTGTCGCGGGTCGGGACGACGAGCCGCCGCAGCACGCCGAGGGCCTTGCGGAGGCGGAACGACCGGCGTTGGATCTGCTGTTCGCGGGCGTTGCCCCGCTCGAACAGGTCGTCCTCGAGGTCGTCGATCCGTCGCTCGATGTCCTCCACGGTCTCGGTGGCGTGGTCGACGACGGCGTCGAGCAGCGCCCAGACGAGCCACGGCACACCGTGCTCGGCCACGTCCGCGTTCGCGTCGAGCCGGTGCTCCATCGCGGCGGTGTCGACGTCGGCCCCGTGGATGGTGACGAGGGCGTGCTCGGTGACGAACGCCTTCACCTCGTGGGTGACGAGCTCGCCGTCCTCGCCGAGACCGCCGACGTCGTAGACCACGAGGAACAGGCTGTCGCGGTACCGGTCGAGCTTCGGGCGCTGGCCCTGCTCGACGGCGTCCTCGACGGCGAGGGCGTGGATGCCGAGCTCCTGTTCGACCTGCACGAGGTCGTCGTGCACCGGGTCGGTGTAGTCGACCCAGACGAAGGTGTCCGCGTCGGCGACGAGGTCCGAGACCCGGTCGACCGGGAAGTCCCGTTCCGCCGCGTCGCCGTTCCGCCACGCCCGTGTCCTGACCATGCGCGTCAGCCTAGTGAGACGGCCGGCCCGGGGATCCCAGGCCGGCCGTCGTCGCGTGCGGTGGTGCGTCAGTAGGCGGAGACGAGCTTCCCGTCCTCGACCTTCAGGTACTGGTACACATCGAAGCTGTCCTCGCCGTGCTCCTCGTCCCCGAAGTACGAGGTGTAGTCGTACTCGACGACACCGTCCTTCGTGCTCTGCACCATGACCGTGCCCGAACCGGAGGCCTCGACCTCGACCTCGGGCATCGTCGTGACGTCGTAGCGCACGGCACCATCAGCGTCGTACGGGCCGTACCAGGGGCACCCGCTCAGCGCGCTGAGGTCGGTCTTCGTGGCGCAGTCGTCGATCAGGTCGGTCACGTACTGCTCGGCGTCCTGCTGCAGCGCCTTCGTGGCGGTGGGGGTGAAGTCGACGTACCCGGACGACGTCGCACCGACCGACACCTGCTCGGTGCCGCCGGTGAAGTACTTCGTCCCGCCGACCTGCACCTCGTAGGTGCCGGGGTAGGCGAGCGAGGTGAACCGGCCGTCGCTGATCTCACCGATCTCCTTGCCGCCGACCGTGACCGGGGCGCCCTCGAGCACCTCGGACGCGGTCAGGGTGACGGTCTGGGCGAGCGGCTCGGTGACGCGCCACTCGTCCTTCACCAGGAACGAGGTGCCGGTGCGCCGGAGGCTGACCTGGCCGGAGCGGTTCTTGCCGTCCTGGGTGTAGCTGACGGTGGCGAGGGCGCTGTCTCCGCTCGTCGAGACGCGGCCGACGCGGATGTCCGACGGGCGGTCCTTCGCGCTCTTCAGCACCGCGGTGTCGAGCATGGCGGCGTCGGACGGCACCTCGCTGAGTCGGGCGGCGGTGTCGGCGTCGCCGCTCGCGATGGCCTGCACGTAGGACTTCACGGTCGGCGCCGGGCCCCACACGTTGGCACGGAGCACACCGGTGGTGACGGCTCCCGCGATGACGACGACGACCACGGCGCCGCCGGCGATGAGCGAGCGGACCAGGACCTTCTTGGCGCGCGGCGACATCGGAGCGGGCGCGGGAGCGCCGCCGCCGACGAAGGGCTGTTCGGGCTGACCGGGGTGGCCGACGCCGGGCGTCGCCGCCCACGCTGCTGCTGCCGGGTCGCCCGCGGGCGCCGCCGACGGGAACGCCGGAGTCGCTGCCGGGAAGGTCGGTGCGGCCGCCGGGCGCGGGTCCGCTCCGACGAGGCGCGAGGTCCGCAGCACGACGCCACCGCCGAGGCGGGGGAGCAGCACGGGCGCGAGGTACCGTGCCACGGCCTCGATCGCGCCGCCCCACAGCGCGAACACGAGCGGAGTCCACGGTGCGATCCCGATCGAACCGGTCCCGCTGACGGCGCTGATGCCCGTCGCCTGGTAGGACACCAGCCCGGTGCCGAGCACGAAGAGCAGGAGCCCGAGGGCGAACCAGACGACCGGGGTCACGACCCAGTCCAGCGTGGTGCGGAACCGGTCGTTGCGGCGGACAGCGAGTGCGAGGCCCGCGACGACCGAGGTCACGACGACGAGCAGGACGACGAGCCAGGTCCAGCCGCCGGCGCCGCCGAAGACCGACGCCGTGCTGCCCGCCGAGCCGAAGCCGGACAGCCCGACGCCGCCGAGGAACCCGAGGGCGGTGAGGCCGACCGCGACGTTGCCGACGAGCACCGGCAGCGCTGCGCCCCACGAGGGCTGTGCGACCAGGGCGACGACGATGACGACGACCGTCACCAGCACGACGAGCACCGTGAGCTGCGACGCCGCGACGCGCAGCGTGCCGAGGACGCGACCGGCGAACACGTTCCGGCCGAGCAGGGCCGACGGGCGTGCGAGCACCGCGGCGAGTGCGCCGATCACGAAGGCCCCGAGGACGCTGCCGAGGCCGACCGCGTGCACGGGGTCGATGGAGGCGCCGGAGACGGCGGGGAACCGGATGGCGAGGATGCCCGCGGCGGCGTTGGTCAGCACCGTGGTCACCAGCCCGGACAGGACGGCGGTCAGCAGGATCGGGGTGCGCCCGAGGCCGCGGGTGCGGATGCGACGGGTGAGCACGACGGCCAGCACGACCTGCGCGGCGAGCACGAGCGCCGGGACGACCGCGAGCGCGCCCGACCCCGACCCGAGGAAGCCGATCGAGCCGGACAGGTGCAGGCGGCCGAGGTCGGCGAGGGCGACGAGCTGGGCGGGGGTGCCGAGCAGGACGCTGACCCCGGAAAGCAGCGACTGGACGTCGGGGGTGCTCCCGGCGCCGAGGTCGGTCCCGGTGCCCGTCGACCCCGACCCGACGGAACCGGATCCCGATCCGCCCGCTGCCAGCACGGCGACGGTGAGGAGCAGCGAGATCGCGGCGACCACGTAGGCGGCGACCCAGCCGCCGACGGCGGCGAGCACGGCGGCCAGCCAGTCACGGCCGGACACGGACCGCAGCAGGCGACCGAACGCATCCGACGGCTGCGGGCCGGGCTGCCCCGGCGGGACGGGCGGGACGGGCGGGTTCGGCGGGTTCTCGCTCATGGCTGGTGGGTCCTCTCCGACCGGGAGGCCGATGCCGCACGCCAGCACCCGTGTCCCCCCGACACGCACCCGCAGCGTACCGGAACCCGCCGATCCGCCGTGAATCCGCTGTCCGGGCGCTGGTAGGTTCCCACCGTGTCTGCGCCTTCTCGTTCCTCCACCAAGTACGCCTTCGTCGTCGCCTCGAACCGCCTGCCGGTGGACCGGGTCGTCGACCAGGACGGCAACGAGGGGTGGCGGCACTCGCCCGGTGGCCTCGTCACCGCCCTCGAGCCCGTGATGCGCGCGAACGACGGGGCCTGGGTCGGCTGGGTCGGCCAGCCCGAGGTCGAGGTCGAGCCGTTCGACAACGAGGGCATCCACATCGTGCCGGTCCCGTTGTCCGACGACGACGTCGAGGAGTACTACGAGGGCTTCAGCAACGACACCCTCTGGCCGCTGTACCACGACGTCATCGAGCACCCGAGCTACCACCGCGACTGGTGGAACGCCTACAAGCGCGTCAACGAGCGCTTCGCCGCCCAGATCGCCGAGATCACCGAGCAGGACGGCATCGTCTGGGTGCAGGACTACCAGCTGCAGCTCGTGCCGGCACTGCTCCGGGCCAAGCGTCCCGACCTGACGATCGGCTTCTTCAACCACATCCCGTTCCCGCCGGTCGGCATCTACGCCCAGCTGCCCTGGCGCGCGCAGATCCTCGACGGCCTGCTCGGCGCCGACGTCATCGGCTTCCAGCGCCACGACGACGCGAGCGACTTCCTCCGCGCGGTCCGTCACATCAAGGGCTACACGACGAAGGGGCAGACGATCGACGTCCCCGTCGACGACCCCGACGCACCGCGCAGCCGCAAGGGGATCACGGTCCGCCACGTCGAGGCCCGGCACTTCCCGATCTCGATCGACGCCGAGGCCTTCGAGGACATCGCGCGCCGTCCCGAGGTGCAGGAGCGTGCCCGCGAGATCCGCGAGAGCCTCGGCAACCCGAAGACGGTGCTGCTCGGGGTCGACCGCCTCGACTACACCAAGGGCATCCGGCACCGCATCAAGGCCTTCGGCGAGCTCGTCGAGGACGGCCGCATCAAGGTCGAGGACGCCGCCCTCATCCAGGTCGCGAGTCCGAGCCGCGAGCGCGTCGACACCTACGCCACCCTCCGCGACGAGATCGAGTTGAGCGTCGGCCGCATCAACGGCGACCTCGGGGTCATCGGCCACCAGCCGATCTCGTACCTGCACCACGGCTACCCGCGCGAGGAGATGGTGGCGCTCTACCTGGCCGCCGACATCATGCTCGTCACCGCACTGCGCGACGGCATGAACCTCGTCGCGAAGGAGTACGTCGCGGCCCGCTTCGACAGCGACGGGGTGCTCATCCTGTCCGAGTTCGCCGGTGCCGCCGACGAACTGAAGCAGGCCGTCATCGTCAACCCGCACGACATCGGCGCGCTGAAGGACAGCATCGAGCGCGCGATCGAGATGCCGCGCCGCGAGCGCTCGACACGCATGCGTGCGCTCCGGAAGCGGGTGCGTGACAACGACGTGGCGCGCTGGTCGCGCTCGTTCCTCGAGGCGCTCGACCGGCACGCGCCGCGGAACGCCCAGCTCGACCCGTCCGCCACCGACCCGGCGGACCGACACCGTGAGGCGCAGACCGACAACATGTCGATCTTCGACCAGGACGCCCAGTCCGCCAGGGCTGCCGAGGACACCCGGGAGGCACGTGATGACTGAGACCACCACCGACCAGACCGCCATCGACACGGCTCTCGAGACGCTCGCGGCTGCGCCGCGACTCATCGTCGCCCTCGACTTCGACGGCACGCTCGCGCCCTTCGCCGACGAGCCGTCGCAGGTCGGTGCTCTGCCGGGCTCGTGGGCAGCGGTCCTGACCCTGCACCGTGCGAAGGACACCGAGGTCGTGCTCGTCTCCGGTCGCCCGCTCGGCAGCCTCGCGGCCGTGTCGCACGCGCCGCAGGACATGGCGCTGGTCGGGTCGCACGGCGTCGAGTGGCGCGTGGACGGCCACGACGAGGCCGCCCTGACCGACGACGAGGTCGCCCGGGTCGCACGCATCGGTGCGGCGCTCGACGAGGTCGGCGCGCGGTACCCGGGCGTCGTCATCGAGCACAAGCCGGCCGGTCACGGCGTGCACACCCGTCGCGTGAGCGCCGAGGTCGCCGCGCAGGCGAACGCCGACGCGAGCCGTGCGGCGCACGAGGCCGACGCCGACGTGCTCGAGCGCGGTGGCAAGGACATCGTCGAGTTCGCCGTCCGGCACGTCACGAAGGGCGACGCGATCGCCCGGCTGCGCGAGCTCCACGGTGCCGACGCGGTGTTCTTCGCCGGTGACGACGTCACCGACGAGGACGGCTTCCGCGTGCTCGGTGACGGCGACGTCGGCGTGAAGGTGGGCCCGGGGGAGACCCGTGCCGGGTACCGCATCGCCGACCCGGCGGCCCTGACCGGCGTCCTGAAGCAGCTCGCGCGCCTGCGTGCGACGCGCTGACAGGGTGATCCGGGCCTCCCGTCCGCCACGCGGAAGCATGCGAACGCATGAAGGTGCGCGACTGGTATCCCAATCGGTCCTAGACTCGCTCCATGCCTGATATCGACGTCAAGCCGCGCAGCCGGGTCGTCACCGACGGGATCGAAGCAACCACCTCGCGTGGCATGCTGCGGGCCGTCGGTATGGGAGACGAGGACTGGAGCAAGCCGCAGATCGGCATCGCGTCCTCGTGGAACGAGATCACGCCCTGCAACCTCTCGCTCGACCGCCTCGCACAGGGCGCCAAGGAAGGCGTCCACTCCGGCGGCGGCTACCCGCTGCAGTTCGGCACCATCTCCGTCTCGGACGGCATCTCGATGGGCCACGAGGGCATGCACTTCTCGCTCGTCTCGCGCGAGGTCATCGCCGACAGCGTCGAGACCGTCGTCAACGCCGAGCGCCTCGACGGCACCGTCCTGCTCGCCGGCTGCGACAAGTCCCTGCCGGGCATGCTCATGGCCGCCGCGCGCCTCGACCTGGCGAGCGTGTTCCTGTACGCGGGCTCGGTCATGCCGGGCTACGTGAAGCAGGCCGACGGCACGATGAAGGAAGTCACGATCATCGACTCCTTCGAGGGCGTCGGCGCCTGCAAGGCCGGCACCATGTCCGAGGAAGAGCTGAAGAAGATCGAGTGCGCCATCGTCCCGGGCGAGGGCGCCTGCGGTGGCATGTACACGGCCAACACCATGGCGAGCGTGGCCGAGGCCCTCGGCATGTCGCTGCCGGGCTCCGCCGCCCCGCCGAGCGCCGACCGCCGCCGTGACTACTACGCGCACCGCTCCGGCGAGGCCGTGGTGAACATGCTCGAGCACGGGATCACCGCCCGCCAGATCCTGACGAAGGAAGCCTTCGAGAACGCGATCGCCGTGGCGATGGCCCTCGGCGGCTCCACCAACGTCATCCTGCACCTGCTCGCCATCGCCTACGAGGCCGAGGTCGAGCTGTCGCTGGACGACTTCAACCGCATCGGTTCGAAGGTCCCGCACCTGGCCGACATGAAGCCCTTCGGCAAGTACGTCATGGTCGACGTCGACCGCAACGGCGGCATCCCGGTGATCATGAAGGCGCTGCTCGACGCCGGCCTGCTGCACGGCGACTGCCTCACCGTCACGGGCAAGACCGTCGCCGAGAACCTGGCCGAGATCGACCCGCCGGCGCTCGACGGCGAGGTCTTCCGCACGCTCGACAACCCGATCCACGAGACCGGCGGCCTGACCGTCCTGCAGGGGACCTTCGCCCCCGAGGGTGCCGTGGTGAAGACCGCGGGCTTCGACGCCGAGGTGTTCGAGGGCCCCGCGCGGGTGTTCGACCGCGAGCGTGCCGCGATGGACGCCCTCACCGAGGGCAAGATCCAGAAGGGCGACGTCGTCGTCATCCGCTACGAGGGCCCCAAGGGCGGCCCGGGCATGCGCGAGATGCTCGCCATCACCGCAGCCATCAAGGGCGCGGGCCTCGGCAAGGATGTACTACTCTTGACCGACGGACGATTCTCAGGCGGCACAACCGGCCTGTGCATCGGCCACATCGCACCCGAGGCAGTGGACGCAGGTCCAGTTGCCTTCGTGCGCGATGGCGACCGCATCCGTGTCGACATCGCGGCTCGCTCGCTCGACCTACTGGTCGACCCGACCGAGCTGGAGGCCCGCCGTGACGGCTGGGCCCCGCTGCCCCCGCGCTACACCCGCGGAGTCCTCGCGAAGTACGCCAAGCTCGTGAAGTCCGCCGCCCAGGGCGCGGTCACGGGCTAGCGTTCGACACACGCACCATCGCCACCTCTCCAGGCAAGGACCACCTCATGCCCACGGAAGCAACTCCGCTGTCCGCGGCCGCCGGTGCACGCCGGTCGCCGGAGATCCTGACCGGCTCGGGAGCCGTCCTCCGGACGCTCGAGCACCTCGGGATCACCGACGTCTTCGGCCTGCCGGGCGGTGCCATCATCCCGTTCTACGACGAGCTCATGGCGTCGAAGACGATCCGCCACATCCTCGTCCGCCACGAGCAGGGCGCCGGCCACGCCGCCGAGGGCTACGCCTCGGCGTCCGGCAAGGTCGGTGTCGCCATCGCGACGTCCGGCCCCGGTGCGACGAACCTCGTCACGGCCATCGCCGACGCCTACATGGACTCGGTGCCCTTCATCGCGATCACTGGCCAGGTGTTCTCGACGCTGATGGGGACCGACGCGTTCCAGGAAGCCGACATCGTCGGCATCACGATGCCGATCACGAAGCACTCGTTCCTGGTCACGGACCCGGCCGATGTGCCGGCGACCCTGGCCGCGGCGCACCTCATCGCGACGACCGGTCGGCCCGGCCCCGTGCTGGTGGACATCACGAAGGACGCCCAGCAGAAGTCGGCGCCCTACGTCTGGCCGCCCAAGATCGACCTGCCCGGCTACCGACCGGTCACCAAGGCGCACGGCAAGCAGATCACCGCGGCCGCGCAGCTCCTGGCCGAGGCCGAGCGGCCGGTGCTCTACGTCGGCGGCGGCGTGATCCGCTCCCGCGCGACCGCCGAGCTGCTCCGCTTCGCCGAGGCGACGGGTGCGCCCGTCGTGACGACGCTGATGGCACGCGGTGCCTTCCCGGACTCGCACCCGCAGCACCTCGGCATGCCCGGCATGCACGGCACCGTCCCGGCGGTGCTCGGTCTGCAGGACAGCGACCTGATCATCGCGCTCGGTGCCCGCTTCGACGACCGCGTGACGGGCAAGGCCGACGAGTTCGCGCCGAACGCCAAGGTCGTGCACGTCGACATCGACCCGGCCGAGATCTCGAAGATCCGCTTCGCCGACGTCCCGATCGTGGGCGACGCCCGTGAGGTCCTGGTCGACCTGCTCGACGCGTGGGGCGGCATCGCCGTCGACGACCGCGCCGCGACGGCCGACTGGTGGACGAAGCTCCGCCAGCTCAAGGTCGACTTCCCGCTCGGGTACGCCGAGCCGACCGACGGGCTGCTCGCCCCGCAGGCCATCATCAAGCGCATCGGCGAGCTCTCCGGTCCCGAGGCCGTCTACGCCTCGGGTGTCGGGCAGCACCAGATGTGGTCGGCGCAGTTCATCAAGTACGAGCGCCCGAACGCCTGGCTGAACTCCGGCGGCGCGGGCACGATGGGCTACTCCGTCCCCGCCGCGATGGGCGCGAAGGTCGCCCAGCCGGACCGCGTGGTCTGGGCGATCGACGGCGACGGCTGCTTCCAGATGACGAACCAGGAACTCGCGACCTGCGTCATCAACGACATCCCGATCAAGGTCGCGATCATCAACAACTCGTCGCTCGGCATGGTGCGGCAATGGCAGACGCTGTTCTACGACGGCCGCCACTCGTTCACCGACCTCGAGACCGGCCACGACTCGCGCCGCGTGCCCGACTTCGTGAAGCTGGCGGACGCGTACGGTGCCCTCGGCATCCGCGTCGAGAAGGCCGACGAGGTCGACGCCGCCATCCAGCTCGCACTCGAGACGAACGACCGCCCCGTGGTGATCGACTTCGTCGTGAGCCGTGACTCGATGGTCTGGCCGATGGTCCCGCAGGGAGTCAGCAACTCGTCCATCGAGTACGCCCAGGCCCTCGCACCCACCTGGGACGACGAGGACGCCGACATGACGGGGGAAACCGCATGAGCCACGTCCTGTCCCTCCTCGTCGAGGACAAGCCCGGTCTGCTGACCCGCGTCGCGGGCCTGTTCGCCCGCCGCGGGTTCAACATCGAGTCGCTCGCCGTCGGCAACACCGAGGTCGACGGCCTCAGCCGGATCACCGTCGTCGTCGACGTCGAGGACCTCCCGCTCGAGCAGGTGACGAAGCAGCTCAACAAGCTCGTCAACGTCATCAAGATCGTCGAACTGGACTTCTCGCAGTCCGTCCAGCGCGAGCACATGCTCGTGAAGGTCCGCGTCGACAACCAGACACGCTCGGCCGTGCTCGAGGCAGTGAACCTGTTCCGCGCACAGGTCGTCGACGTCGCGAACGACTCGCTCATCGTCGAGGTGACCGGAGACCCCGGCAAGATCCAGGCGATCCTCCGCGTCCTCGAGCCCTACGGAATCAAGGAGCTCGCCCGTGCGGGACTCCTCGGCATGGGCCGCGGACCGAAGAGCATCACCGACCGGGTGCGCTGACCAGCGATCCGCCACCCCCACAATCCACCAGAACCAAGGAGACACACCCTCGTGACTGACATCGTGTACGACGCCGACGCCGACCTGACGCTCATCCAGGGCAAGAAGGTCGCCGTCATCGGGTACGGCTCGCAGGGCCACGCCCACGCCCTCAACCTCCGTGACTCGGGTGTCGAGGTCAAGATCGGCCTCAAGGAGGGCTCGAAGAGCCGTCAGAAGGCCGAAGAGGCCGGCTTCGAGGTCCTCACCCCGGCCGACGTCACCGCCTGGGCCGACGTCGTCGTCATCCTCGCGCCGGACCAGGTCCAGCGCATCGTCTACGCCGACGACATCCGTCCGAACCTCAAGCCGGGCGCCACGCTCGTCTTCGGCCACGGCTTCAACATCCGCTTCGGCTACATCGAGGCGCCCGAGGGCGTCGACGTGTCGCTCGTCGCCCCGAAGGGCCCGGGTCACACCGTCCGTCGCGAGTACGAGGCCGGCCGTGGCGTCCCCGTGATCGTCGCCGTCGAGGTCGACGCGTCGGGTTCCGCCTGGGACCTCGCCTGGTCGTACTCGAAGGCCATCGGTGGTCTGCGCTCCGGCGGCATCAAGACGACCTTCACCGAGGAGACCGAGACCGACCTGTTCGGCGAGCAGGCCGTCCTGTGCGGTGGCACCTCGCAGCTCATCCAGTACGGCTTCGAGACCCTGGTCGAGGCGGGCTACCAGCCGCAGATCGCGTACTTCGAGGTCCTGCACGAGCTCAAGCTGATCGTCGACCTGATCTGGGAGGGCGGCCTCACCAAGCAGCGCTGGTCGATCTCCGACACCGCCGAGTTCGGTGACTACGTCTCCGGCCCGCGCGTGATCTCGCCCGACGTCAAGGAGAACATGAAGGCGGTGCTCGCGGACATCCAGAACGGTGCCTTCGCGAAGCGCTTCATCGACGACCAGGACGCCGGCGCACCCGAGTTCAAGGCGCTGCGCGCCAAGGGCGAGGGCCACCCGATCGAGGCGACCGGCCGCGAGCTCCGCGCGCTCTTCGCGTGGAAGCAGAACGACGGCGACTACGTGGACGGCTCGGCAGCGCGGTAGTCTTCCGAGGAACACTCGATGACGAGGCGGCGGTGCAGCCCTTGCACCGCCGCCTCGCGACGTGACCCGAACGTTATGCAGCAGCTCTTCTCCAGCCCCGACGCCGTGGACCGGCGTCCCCTCGGCGTGCGCCCGGACGATGTGCGACAGCCGTCGTCCGCGGGCCGCACGAGCGGTCAGGGGCGGACCGACCAGCATGGGATGATCATCGGATGGCGGTGACGAAACGAGCGGTCCACATCGGCGCCGGCAAGATCGGGCGCGGGTTCGTGGGCCAGTTCCTCGTGGCGAGCGGCTACGAGCTCACCTTCGTCGACGTCGACGACCGTGTGGTGTCCGCGTTGAACGAAGCCGGACGCTTCGTGGTGCACGAGGTCGGCGAGATGCCGGTCGAGCACCTCGTCTACGGCTTCCGGGCGCTCAGCAGCAAGACCGATCGTGACCGCGTGATCCAGGCGATCGCCGAGGCGGACGTCGTGACGACCGCCGTCGGCGCCCGGACGCTCCCGCTCGTCGCACCGCTCATCGCCGAGGGACTCGCGGCACGTCCGCTCGAGCGCGGCGACGTCACGATCGTGGCGTGCGAGAACGCGTTCAACGCCACCGATTCGCTGCACGCGAGCATCCGGCGTGCGCCGGTGCTCGAGGACCGCGACATCGCCGCGGTCTTCGCGAACTGCGCCATCGACCGCATCGTCCCCGACCAGTCCGGCGTGCTCGGGCAGTCCGGCGGCCTCGACGTCGTGCTCGAGCCCTTCTACGAGTGGGTCATCGAGCGCACGCCGTTCCTCGGTTCCGACGCCGAACCCCCGACGATCGAGGGCGTCACCTGGGTCGACGACCTGCAGCCCTTCGTCGAGCGCAAGCTCTACACGGTGAACACCGCGCACGCGACGGCCGCCTACCACGGCTACGTCCGGGGCATCCGGCTCATCCGCGAAGCCCTCGAGGACGACGCCGTCCGTGCCGAGGTCGACGGCGTGCTCGCCGAGACCACCGCGCTGCTCGTCGCGAAGCACGGCTTCGACCCGGAGGACCACGCTCGGTACGTCGCGGCGAACCTGTCGCGCATCGCGAATCCACACCTCCCCGACACCACCGTGCGCGTCGGACGCAACCCGCTCCGCAAGCTCGGCCGACGCGAGCGCTTCGTGGGTCCCGCCGCGCAGCTCGCCGAACGCGGGTTGCCGGTCGAGCACCTGCTCGGGGCCGTCCGCGTCGCGCTCGCGTTCGACGACGAGAACGACCCGGAGTCGATCGAGCTGCACGCGCTGCTCCGCTCCGGCGCGACGGCGCACGCGCTCACCGAGATCCTCACCGGCCTGATGGAGAGCCACCCGCTCTTCCCCGCCGTGCGCGACGTCGTCGCCGAGGTGCTCGCGACGCAGCCCGCCGACGCCTGAGCGCACGTCCCACCGGGAACCCGTGGTCTCCCCGTGCGCCGGTCCCTCGTAGGATCGAGGCATGAACACGGCAGCATCCCCACCCGACGGGTCGGTCGACCCGGACGTGACGAACGCCGTCGACCACGACGACGAGGCGCTCAACTGGGGTGACGCCGACGACGCCACCCACGTCGACGCCGCGCACAACCCGGTCGCCGTCAAGGACCGTGGCGACCGCGACCCCGAGGCACCGGAGACCTCCGGCGCCCTCGTCGGGTTCGGCGTGTTCGGTGGGCTCTACCTGCTCTACACGGTCGCCTGGCTGCTGACGGCGTCGACCTCGTACGTCTCGGGTGTCGACACCGTCCTGACGGTCTTCGTCGAGGTGCTCCGGTTCCTCGCCATCCTCGCGCCGGCGCTGTGGTTCACGGTGGTGCTGTGGGCCGCCCGCGGCAGCCGGACCCGGACCCGACTGCTCTGGATGCTGCTCGGCGCCGTGGTGCTGTTCCCGTGGCCGTTCCTGCTGACGCGGAGCTTCGGGTGACCGCCGCGACGCCGGTCGGCCGCCGGTCGCGCGGTCCGGTCGTCGGCCGCATCGCGGTCTGGCTCGTGTTCGCCGTGCTGTTCGCCTACATGACGGTGCAGGCGGTGGGGAACCTCACGCAGATCTCGCAGCGGGTGGACGAGTTCAACGCGTTCCTCGCGACCACCTCCGGTGGCGAGTCGCTGCAGGCGAGCACGCCCTGGGCGTGGTTGGTCCTGGACATCCTGATCGCCCCGGTCGCGTTCGTGGTCGCCCTGGTGATCACGCGTCGTGCGCGGCTCGCGGTCACCCTCGCCGTCTTCGTCCTCGCCTTCGCGGCGGCGGGCGCCCTCTGGCTCGACCTGCAGCTGTTCGTGCCGAGCCTGCTGCAGTTCTAGGCGCCCGCGGTCGTAACGGGCCGCGCACGTCGATAGCATGGTGGGATACCAACCGTCTCTCGTGAGGAAACAGCAGCTGTGTCGAAGCCGGTCGTCCTGATCGCCGAAGAACTCTCGCCCGCCACGGTCGACGCCCTCGGGCCCGACTTCGAGATCCGGAACGTGGACGGCACCGACCGCCCCGCGCTCCTGTCGGCCCTCGCCGACGCGGATGCCGTGCTGGTGCGTTCCGCCACCAAGGTCGATGCCGAGGCGATCGCCGCGGCCCCGAACCTCAAGGTCGTCGCCCGTGCCGGTGTCGGCCTGGACAACGTCGACATCAAGGCGGC
The DNA here is from genome assembly GCF_015350935.1 of Curtobacterium sp. VKM Ac-2887. Classification (NCBI taxonomy): domain Bacteria; kingdom Bacillati; phylum Actinomycetota; class Actinomycetes; order Micrococcales; family Microbacteriaceae; genus Curtobacterium; species Curtobacterium sp. VKM Ac-2887. The sequence continues at coordinate 223,531 of NZ_JADKSB010000008.1, forward strand.
GACCACCGCCGGTGTCATGGTGGTGAACGCGCCGACGTCGAACATCATCTCCGCCGCCGAGCTCACCGTCGGGCACATCCTGTCGCTCGCCCGCCACATCCCGGCCGCGCACGCGTCGCTGGCCGCCGGTGCGTGGAAGCGCTCGTCGTACACCGGCGTCGAGCTCTACGAGAAGACCGTCGGCATCATCGGTCTCGGCCGCATCGGCGCGCTCATCACGCAGCGCCTGCAGGCCTTCGGCGTCCAGGTGATCGCGTACGACCCCTACGTCACGACGGCTCGCGCCCAGCAGCTCGGGGTCGAGCTCGTCTCCCTCGACGACCTGCTGCGGCGTGCCGACTTCGTCACGATCCACATGCCGCGCACCCCCGAGACCCTCGGCATGATCTCGGACGACCAGTTCGCGCTCATGAAGCCGACGGCGTTCGTCGTGAACGTCGCCCGCGGCGGCCTGATCGACGAGGACGCCCTGCACCGTGCACTGACCGCGAACACCATCGCGGGTGCCGGCCTCGACGTCTTCGTGTCGGAGCCCCCGAAGGACTCCCCGCTCGTCGCGCTGCCCAACGTCGTCGTCACGCCGCACCTGGGTGCCTCGACGGACGAAGCGCAGGAGAAGGCCGGCGTCTCGGTCGCCAAGTCGGTGCGTCTCGCGCTCGGCGGCGAGCTCGTGCCGGACGCGGTCAACGTCGCCGGCGGCGTCATCGACCCGTACGTCCGCCCCGGCATCCCGCTCGTCGAGAAGCTCGGCCAGGTCTTCACGGCCCTCGCCACGTCGCCCGTCACGAGCATCGACGTCGAGGTCCACGGCGAGCTCGCCGAGTACGACGTCAGCGTGCTCAAGCTCGCGGCGCTCAAGGGCGTCTTCACCGACGTCGTCAGCGACCAGGTCTCCTACGTCAACGCCCCGCTCATCGCGGAGCAGCGCGGTGTCACCGTGCGGCTCATCACCGAGACCGACAGCCCCGAGTACCGCAACGTGCTCACGATCCGCGGCGCCCAGTCCGACGGCCCCGCGATCAGCGTCTCCGGCACGCTCACCGGCCCCAAGCAGGTCGAGAAGCTGGTCGAGATCAACGGGCACGACGTCGAGGTCCCGCTCGACCGGCACCACGTCGTCATGGAGTACGTCGACCGCCCGGGCATCGTCGCGGTCTACGGCAAGGAGTTCGGCGAGGCCGGCATCAACATCGCGGCGATGCAGATCTCGCGCGAAGCCGCCGGCGGCCAGGCGCTCAGCGTCCTCACCGTCGACTCGCCGGTGCCCGCCGAGATCCTCGAGCACGTCGGCCGGGCGATCGACGCCTCCTCGCTCCGCGAGATCGACATCACGCTCTGATGGCCGTCCGGACGCTCCAGCTCGCGGTGATCCGCGGGGACGGCATCGGACCAGAGGTGGTCGACGAGGCCCTCAAGGTCCTGCACGCCGTGACCCCGGACGACCTCGTCATCGAGGAGACCCCGTTCTCCCTCGGTGCGACGCGCTACCTCGAGACCGGTGACATCCTCACCGAGGACGACATGTCCGCCATCGCGTCGCACGACGCGATCCTGCTCGGCGCCGTCGGCGGGGACCCCCGCGACCCCCGGCTCGCCGGCGGGATCATCGAGCGTGGGCTCCTGCTGAAGCTGCGCTTCGCGTTCGACCACTACGTCAACCTGCGACCGACCAAGGTCCACGACGCCGTTGCGACGCCGCTCGCCGACCCGGGCGCGGTGGACTTCGTCGTCGTGCGCGAGGGCACCGAGGGGCCGTACGTCGGCAACGGCGGCGCCATCCGCACGGGCACGCCGCAGGAGATCGCGACCGAGGTCTCGCTGAACACCGCGTTCGGTGTCGAGCGGGTCGTCCGCTACGCCTTCGACCTGGCGAACCGTCGGGCACGGAAGCACCTCACGCTCGTGCACAAGAGCAACGTCCTGGTGCACGCCGGAGCCCTGTGGCAGCGCACGGTCGCGGCCGTCGGCGCGGAGTTCCCGGACGTCACGGTGGACTACCAGCACGTCGATGCGGTCACCATCCACATGGTGCGGGATCCTGCTAGGTTCGACGTCATCGTCACCGACAACCTCTTCGGCGACATCATCACCGACCTGGCCGGCGCGATCAGCGGCGGCATCGGTCTGGCGGCCTCGGGCAACATCAACCCGGACGGCACCTTCCCCAGCATGTTCGAGCCGGTCCACGGCTCCGCGCCGGACATCGCGGGTCAGCAGAAGGCCGATCCCACGGCCGCCATCCTCTCCGTCGCCCTGCTGCTCGACCACATCGGTCGCAGCGACCTGGCGACGGCGGTGACGCGGGCCGTCGAGGCGGACCTGGCAGACCGGGGCACCACGCAGCGTCGCACGGCCGAGATCGGCGACGCCATCGCCGCCGCGGCCACGGCACGCACCACCACCGCCTGAGAAGGAGCCCTCCCCATGAGCACCGACACCGCCTTCGGACTCGAGTTCGCCACCACCCCGTCCGCGGACCGTCGTGCCGCAGCCGAGCGCGAGGAGATCCTCGCCGACCCGGGCTTCGGCAAGCACTTCACGGACCACATGGCCACCGTCGAGTGGACGCTCGACGGCGGTTGGCACGGTGCCTCGGTCCACCCCTACGGCCCGCTCTCGCTCGACCCGAGCGCCAGCGTGCTGCACTACGCGCAGGAGATCTTCGAGGGGCTCAAGGCGTACCGGCACGCGGACGGGTCGGTGTGGTCCTTCCGCCCGGACGCCAACGCCCGTCGGTTCCAGCGGTCGGCCCGTCGGCTGGCGTTGCCGGAACTGCCGGTCGAGGCCTTCGTCGAGTCGATCCGGCAGCTCGTGCAGACCGACGTCGACTGGGTGCCGTCCGCGCCCGAGACGAGCCTGTACCTCCGGCCGTTCATGATCGCGACCGAGTCGTTCCTGGGGGTGCGTGCCGCGCAGGCGGTGGCGTACCACTGCATCGCGAGCCCGGCCGGGGCGTACTTCGCCTCGGGCCCGAAGCCGGTCTCGATCTGGCTGTCGACCCAGTACGCCCGCGCAGGCAAGGGCGGGACCGGTGCCGCCAAGACCGGTGGCAACTACGCGTCGTCGCTGCTGCCACAGCAGGAGGCCTACGAGCACGGGTGCCAGCAGGTCATGTTCCTCGACTCGGTCGAGGGCAAGTACCTCGAAGAACTCGGCGGCATGAACGTCGTGCTCGTGAAGTCCGACGGCACGCTCGTCACGCCGGACTCCGACTCCATCCTCGAGGGCATCACGCGCGACTCGATCCTGCAGTTGGCAGAGGACCGCGGGCTCACGGTCGAGAAGCGCCGGGTGACCCTCGACGAATGGCGTGACGGTGTGGCCGACGGCTCCATCACCGAGGCGTTCGCCTGCGGGACGGCCGCCGTCGTGACCCCGATCGCGGAGCTCCGCGGCGAGGGCTTCACGATCGGTTCGCCGACCGAGGGCGCCGGGGAACTCACGATGTCCCTGCGCGACGAGCTCACCGACATCCAGTACGGCCGTCGTCCCGACCCGCACGGGTGGATGACGAAGCTGACCGACGCGTCCTGATCGACGTCCGAGCGTGGGTAGGGTCGAACGGTGAAGATCGCACGGTTCAGCAGCAAGGGTGAAGACCCCCGGTACGGCATCCTCGACGAGCGGCACCTGGTGGTGCTCGCCGGAGACCCGATGTACCAGGGGTTCGAGACCACGGGGGAGCGCGTCGCACTCGCCGACGTCAAGCTCCTCGCCCCCGTCATCCCGCGGTCGAAGGTGGTCGGGGTGGGGCTCAACTACCTCGAGCACGCCTCGGAGATGGACGAGCGCGCCGGCGACGACCCGGTGGTGTTCCTCAAGCCGAACACCTCGGTGATCGGACCCGACGAACCCATCCGTCTGCCGGCGGACATCGGCCGCGTCGATCACGAGGGCGAACTCGCCATCGTGATCGGATCGCTCGCCAAGAACGTCCGGCGCGAGGACTTCGCGAGCGTCGTGCTCGGGTACACGATCGCCAACGACGTGACCGCCCGCGACCTGCAGGCCCGCGACGGCCAGTGGACCCGTTCGAAGGGGTTCGACACCTTCTGCCCGCTCGGCCCCGTGATCGAGACCGAGATCGACCCGTCGGACATCCGCATCGAGACCCGCGTGGACGGCGACCTGCGCCAGGCGGGTTCGACGAACGAGATGGTGCACGACATCCCCTCGCTGGTCGAGTTCGTGTCGTCGATCTGGACCCTGCTGCCCGGTGACGTCATCCTGACCGGTACCCCCGCCGGGGTGGGCCAGATCCGCGACGGCGAGGTCGTCGAGGTCACGATCTCGGGCATCGGCACGCTCAAGAACCCGGTGATCGCGCGCCACTGACCCGGCTCGTCAGCCCACGGCCCGTTCCCCCTCGGGGGAGCGGGCCGTTCCGCGTTCGGGGCCGTTCCGGGCGACACGCCCGGGATGCGGCCTGGCTTGGCGCAGCCGTTCGTCCCTGCGTAAAGTAATCACTCGTTGCCACGGCGGCGGAGAACGGAACGGCTGAGACGGTCACTGGGTTTACCCGGGGATCTTGTCCGCCAGGGTTCTTCCCCGGGCAGCGGATTCACCAGCCTCTCTGGCGGAGCATCTTCGGGTGTCGAGCGGGGGAGTGCGTCTGGTCCTTGAGAACTCAACAGCGTGCACATTGTCAATGCCAATTTATTGATTGACCTCGTGCCTGGCCTTCCTTCGGGTTGGTTGGGTTTGAGACAATTCCTTTTGGATTGAAGATTGTCAGTAGACAGTCAACAGTCAGAATCAACTCGGTCTGACACTTTCGGGTGTTGGGTCTGTATTTTTTTACGGAGAGTTTGATCCTGGCTCAGGACGAACGCTGGCGGCGTGCTTAACACATG